>NZ_JAYFES010000047.1:0-123160 GCF_055795045.1 Pseudanabaena sp. PCC 9330
CCGATACCCCTGAAGCGATGGCTATACGCCATTGCGCCGCCCCAGTTCTCAACCGAAGCCGAGGCGTATGTCCTAAGCGCAATGGCCATCGCTATAAGTTGGAGCAGTCTCAAAGCCACCATCAGGGCAAGGATGGTGAGGCGTTCAATGGCTTTGACCGACGCCAAGCGGGTGGATTCAAGGTCAAGGCCTACCCGTTTCAGCCGCGCAAAGAGCTGTTCCCCGCAGGGCGGGCTGGCGGGGACTTGGTGATCTACTGACTCTCTCTTTAAAGCCAGAGACAGGGCACGAGAGGGGTGAGACTGGGGCCTAGCGGCGGGCGGCGATCGCTCCGAGAGATTCTCCGGTGGTGGCTGCTAAACGGGCACACTCCTGGCGCAGATGGTCGAGTTGCGCCAGGGCGCTGCCGCTGGCAATCAGCCGTTCGGCCGCCGTTAACCCTGTCTCTAGAGAGTCGGCAACCCCGCCCTGCCAGAGGTAAAATCCGGCGTTCCACAGGGCGGTTTTGGCTAACTCTGACTGATGGCCCGCCAAAATATCGAGCAGTCGGGCTCCGAGGGAGGCCTCGTCGCCCAGCTCGACATCGTCGCCCTCTAGGCCATAGTCGCGGGGGTGCAGCAGCAGCCGTTCAGAGCAGGCGGGATGGTTGACCCCGACGATCGCCGTGCGCCCTCGCGCCAGGTCGCAGCTGCCCTCTAGCCCTTTGACCGTGACCCAGTCGGTTTGATGCCGTAGGGCAAAGGTGTCTTTGGCAAAGGTTTCAGTGGGGGGGTGCACAAAGCCCATGATCAGGGTGTGGGGGCCGCCGTAGGGCGACCACAGCAGCTCGACGGTGGCGAAGGGGGGCCGCTTGCCGATCTGCTCGCGGTAGGGCACTAGCCCCTGAGCCAGGGGAAAGTGCCGGGGCAGATAGACAAAGCCAAGGCCGGTGCGGTCGAGCAGGGTGTGGGCCTGATCTAGGCTGTGGGGGCGCAGATCAACCCCCAATTGTCTCCACAGCTCAACTAAGGGAATGCCGGCTTTGGTGGGCATGCGATCGCCCCCGTGCAGCACCACCGGCACCCCCGCCGCCATCAGCACCAGGGCGGTAATGGGGGTGACCGGAGCAGTGCGCGATCGCCCGTCGTAGGGGCAGCTCAGCACCAGGGCGCGGCGACCGTCTGAGATCCCTGGCAGAGTCGGCCCCAGATTTTCGTAGGCATCTAGGGTGCCCGCCAGCTCTGCGGCGGTAGGGCGCTTGATGCGGTGGGCAATCATAAACGCGCCGATCTGGGCCGGGGTGGCGGTCTGGGTCAGCATCATTCGGGTGGCGGCGGCGGCCTCGGCCCGAGTCAGCGCCCGCGAGGTGTGGCTACCGCTGCCGACTTGCTTGAGCAAATCCCGAAATTCTTGGCTCATGGGGCTGAGGAGTCTAGTAGTAGAGCAGAGAGTTATCTAACTGTAAGACACCGCTGTAGGCTTAGAGCGCGCGGGGGTAGCCAGGCTCTGCACCAGGTCATGAAATCGCTTAATGGGGGGAATCGCCAAGCGATCGCGAGTAGTGACCAGCACCACCGATCGCGTCAGCACCGGGGCTTCGGTGGGGCGCACCGCCAGGGTAGGGTCGTCGTGGCAGTTGGCTAGGGCCGACTGAGGCAGCAGAGCGACAAAATTGCCCTGGCGAATCACGCCGCGAAAGGCATCGAGAGTGTTGAGCTCCATTGCTGGGTTAAACACCTGGCCCCGTTCTTGGAACTGCTGCTGCACCAGCCGTGCCATGCCATAGCCGTCTTTAAAGACAATTTGGGGAAAGCGGGCCAGCATCTCCCAGGAAATCGTCGGCTGACCGGACAGGTCGTGGCTAGCGGCCATCAGCACTTCAATGGGCTCGTCAAATAGAGGGGTAACCTGCATCTCGGGCTGGGTGGTGAGGCGAGGGTTATCCATCACAATGGCCAGGTCAACCAGGCCGTCGCGCAGCACTTTGAGAGAGCGATCGCTGCCCAGAGCCGTCACCCGCAGCTGCACCTGGGGATACTCGGCGCAAAACTGCTGGAGTACCGGCGGCAGCACCGTAGCACACACCGACTGAATTGCCGCCACACACAGTTCGGGCTGTTTGCCCGCCATCAGGTCAGCAATGTCTCTAGACACCTGTACCCAGTCTTGGTAGATGCGCTTGGCCTTGGGCAGTAGCCGTTCTCCGGCTATGGTCAGCCGAGCCTGGGCACCCCGGTGAAACAGCGGCGCATCTAGCTCGGCCTCAAGGGCCTGCACCTGACGACTAACGGTAGACTGGGTCACCTGACACTGCTGGGCCGCCGCCTGAAAGCTACCGCTCTCGGCCACCGATAAAAATGCCTGAAGCTGCTCAATCCGCATGGTTGCCTTCCCTGCCGCTCTCAACCCACGCCTCCGGCGAATGGTCGCTGGCAGACATTCCCTTGATTAACAGATTGTGACCCGACACTTGGTATCGAAAGTAGCCATACCGAGCGCCGCCCTTTAGCCGCCGATTTGAGACATCGTGCGGCCATAGACCCCAGCGGTGCCAGACTGGCGCATTTTGTAGTTGATCTCGGGCTTATTGGCCAACAGGTCTGCCACCTGACCTCTGATCTCAGCCGTAGAAACCCCCTGCCGCAGGGCAGTTTTGAGATCGATCTGGCCCGTTTCGTTCAGCAGGCAGGGGCGCAGCCAGCCGTCCGCCGACAGGCGCATGCGGTTGCAGCGATCGCAAAAACACTCCGACATCTGGCTAATAAACCCCACCGTACCCTTAGCCCCCGGAATCTGAAACACATCCGCCGGGCCGTTGCCTTGCACCTCGCCCTCGGTGAGGCCCCAGCGCTGACGAATGCGATCGCGCAATGTCGCCGAATCGACCCAGCCCTTCTCAGCGAACAGGCTGTCGTTGCCAATCGGCATAAACTCTATAAACCGCACGTGCCACTCTTGCTCTAGAGTCAGGGCCGCTAGATCTAGCACCTCGTGGTCGTTGACGCCAGGAATGACCACCACGTTGAGCTTTAGCGGCGAAAACCCCACCCGGTGCGCCGCCTGAATGCCTGCCCATACCTGGGGCCAGCGCGATTTCCCCCGTCCACCCACAATTTGATCAAAAATGACCGGATCTAACGAATCCAAACTGATATTGATCCGCCGTAGCCCGACATCCCAGAGATCTTGGGCCAGCCCGTCGAGCAAAAAAGCATTGGTGGTCAGAGCCAAATCCTTTGTCCCCGGCATCTCAGCAATATCGCGCACAATATCTACCACCCCAGACCTGACCAGCGGCTCGCCCCCGGTCAGGCGAAAGTTGGCAAACCCCAGCGGCATAAACACCTCCTGCAACAGCTGCCGCAGCTCGGCGCGGGTCAGCCATTCGCCCTGGGGCAGGTATTGCAGCTCGGCCCCTTCGGGCATGCAGTACTGACACTGAAAATTGCAGCGATCGACCAGGCTAATGCGGAGATAGTCAATGGCAGACATAGGCGGAGGCCGAAGATCACGGGGGCAAGTTCTCCCGATTATGGCACCATCCCCCCAGACTCAGCTTTCTCAGCAAAATCTTACCTGGGGTAGCCCCGGTTCTCTATCTCCTGGGCTAGGGTTGAGGCAGTTCGCGCCGTGACTCAACCGAAACGCTATGGTTGCTACCCTTTCTTCTGCCAACACCATCGCCGACTGGCTCGGTGCCGAAGCCGACTCACTGCTGGGGTATGAGGCCAAGGTGTCGAAGTCAATGCTGCACCTGCCCGGCCCCGACTGGATCGATAGAATCTTTGCCCAGAGCGATCGCAGCCCTCAGGTGCTGCGCAGCCTGCAACAGCTCTATGGCGCAGGCCGACTGGCCCACACCGGCTATCTCTCCATTCTCCCCGTCGACCAGGGCATTGAGCACTCCGCCGGAGCTTCCTTTGCCCCCAACCCAATCTACTTTGACCCGCAGAATATCGTTGAGTTGGCGATCGCCGGAGGCTGCAACGCCGTCGCCACCACCCTAGGCGTACTGGGCAGCGTCTCTCGCCGCTATGCCCACAAAATTCCCTTCATTCTCAAGCTCAACCACAACGAGCTGCTCACCGCCCCCAACCGCTTTGACCAGGTGATGTTTGCCGATGTGGAGCAGGCCTGGAACCTGGGCGCTGTCGCCGTGGGGGCCACCATCTACTTCGGCGCCGAATCATCTACCCGGCAGATTCAGGAAGTCAGCGCCGCCTTTCAGCGCGCCCACGAGCTGGGCATGGCCACCATTCTCTGGTGCTACCTGCGCAACAGCGCCTTCAACCAAGACCAGGACTACCACACCGCCGCCGACCTCACCGCCCAGGCCAACCACCTCGGCGTCACCATCGAGGCCGACATTATCAAGCAAAAGCTGCCCACCAACAACAATGGCTACGGGGCCGTAGCCAA
Organism: Pseudanabaena sp. PCC 9330; assembly: GCF_055795045.1. Taxonomy (NCBI): domain Bacteria; kingdom Bacillati; phylum Cyanobacteriota; class Cyanophyceae; order Pseudanabaenales; family Pseudanabaenaceae; genus Pseudanabaena; species Pseudanabaena sp. PCC 9330. Next base: position 4,399 of record NZ_JAYFES010000047.1, read on the forward strand.
AGGGCTAGGCACCAGCTACGGCAAAACCCACCCCAAGGTCTACAGCGACCTCACCACCGACCACCCCATCGACCTCACCCGCTACCAGGTGCTCAACTGCTACGCCGGGCGCATGGGGCTGATCAACTCCGGCGGTGGCTCCGGCGACAACGACTTTGCCGAAGCCGTGCGCACCGCCGTGATCAACAAGCGGGCCGGCGGCATGGGGCTGATCTCAGGCCGCAAAACCTTCCAGCGCGACTTTGAAACCGGGGTCAAGCTGTTTCACCTGATTCAGGATGTTTATTTGTCAGAGTCAGTTACCGTCGCCTAGTGCAGCCCAAAGTTAGGGTTTGCCTAGGTTGAGGGCAGCAGAGCGTTTAAGCAGCATCTCTAAAATTCGACCGCAGCCAACCTCATTAGGTGCTGCGATCGTACCACCCAGCCTCCCCGGCCAAGCCTGACAGACCCATCGAGAGAAGCTCTCAGAAATAAGTTTTTCTGGCAGCTCGATCGCTGTCCAGTTCAATTCGGCGGTACAATAGCAAGGCTCCTCTGGAGAGGTGGCAGAGTGGTTGAATGCGGCAGTCTCGAAAACTGCTTTGGGGTCACACCCAACGAGGGTTCGAATCCCTCCCTCTCCGTTGAAATCCAGCTCCCGTAAAGATTTGCGGCGTTCCCTTTGCTTCACTCAGCTGAGAAAAATTAAGCTGAGTGTAGGTAGTTTGTACTCTTTTTGGGGGAGGAATGGGGGAGATGGGGGGGAGAAGTCTGAACCAGATTGCGCCTGACCTCAAAGAACGGATCAACCAGGTTAATCAGGGGCTGGAGAAGGTCTCGATTCGCGAGCAGGACAACCGATTGTATGTGCGGGGGAGACACTTCCCCCCCAAGCCAGGGGACAGCAACGGAGGTCGCTACGAGATCGCTCTTGGGGTTTCAGCCACCCCTGCTGGGTTGAAGGTGGCGATCGCAAAGGCGAAAGACATTGACGGTAGTGCTCTTTAGTAAAGGACAGAGGAAAAGATGGACTCTTCCCTTATTGCCAGCTTCTCTCTGATTCGCCGATTGTAGTCATGGATGAATGTCCAGATCGCCCCGATATGATTCTCTAGCTTCTTTGAGAAGGACAACGTCTTCCGCACCAGCCGAGAAATTCGCTGCCTTAGGGTGTTGTTTAATCTTTCGATGTAACTCGTCAAGCCACTGTCTTTGCCAACCGCACCATGCCGCTTGCTCGGAATCACGTCGACGTAAGCCTCCCAGTAATCGGTATAGACCTGGGCGCATTGGCGGTATACGCCAGGAATGGACTGCCATAAGGCCATCGCCGACTCCCTGGAGCGGTCGCCGATGTAATAGCCAATGATCTCTCGGGTCTCTGCATCGATGGCTAACCAGACCCACTGTTTGTTGCCTTTGTGGTCGACAAACGACCAGAGCTCATCCATCTGAACGGTCAGCTTGCCTTTAGGCTTGGGAATGACGTCTGCCGCTTTTGGCACGGTCTCGTAGCTAGCGTTGACATGACGCTGTAGCCAACTCTCAGAAACCCCGGTGGCTCTGGCGATGCCGGCTAGGGCAATCTTCTCTAGCAACAGCAGATTGACAAAAGCTCGAGTGTCTTTGTCTTTCGGCTTCCACTGGGGATCCTCGACGAATTGACGGTTGCAGTCTCGGCACTAGTAGTTTTGCTTGCCGCGCCGGGTCGTACCGTTTTTGGAGATGTCGTGAGACCCACAGGTTGGACAGGTCATCTCGATTGTCATGGGTCTTACTCCCTCAGAATCTAGGAATGCGACGGCGATGCCTTGTTTTTCTCTACCCTTTACGTTAATCCACTACCTCCTTCCTAAGTCCATCTATCTGGACTATCACGCGACTACGCCTACAGATCCACGAGTCGCCAGCTTAATGTTGCATTACATAACTGAATCATTTGGAAATGCCAGCAGCATTGATCATGAGGTCGGCGATCGCGCCGAAGCCGCAGTCAAGCAAGCCACCCGCCACGTCGCTGACCTAGTAGGCGCTACCCCTAGAGACATCATCTTCACTTCCGGTGCTACCGAAAGCCTCAACCTCGCCATCCAAGGCCCCGTTCAGCATCTAGAACGATCTGGCACCAAGCCTCGTATAGCCATTTCCACCGTTGAGCACAAAGCTGTTCTCGATACCTGCGACGCCCTTCACCAGCAGGGACGTATTGAGCTGATCCATATTCCAGTCGATACCCAGGCCCGCCTTGACATTGACCAGCTAGAGCAAGCCTGTGCCAGCGGCATTCACCTACTCTGCATCATGGCAACCAATAACGAGGTCGGCACCATTTATCCTATGGAGAAAATTGCCGCGATCGCCCAAAGCTACCAAGTCCCCATGGGGGTGGACAGCAAAAGGGATTACGACCGGGCACCCTGAACCTGCCGGGTATCGTGGGTTTGGGTGAAGCCTGTCGGCTGCGGGTAGAAGAGATAGCGGTGGATGGGGTTGAGATTGGGCAAAAGCGCGATCGCCTCCAATCCCTCCTCCAATCCAAAATCTCCGACCTGTTCATCAACGGCGACCTGCAAAACCGCCTGGCTGGGAATCTGCACGTCTCCATCCCCGGCATCCCTAACAGCGCCATCATAGCCAGAGTGCGCCGCACTCTGGCTATTTCAACTGGTTCCGCCTGTTCCTCAGGCGTTGAAGCCCCATCCCATGTGCTCAGGGCGATGGGGCTAGCCGAGCCCGTCGTCGAAGGTGCCCTCAGAATTGGCCTAGGCAAGTTCTCTACCGACGATGATATTCACCAAGCCGCAGAGATTCTTAGCAAGGCAGTGCAGACAGTAAAGCAGTTGATGGCTTGAAACTGGCGGCTCAAGACTGTTTTAGCCCTCAGTGCGTGGCAAATATTTGACCAAAGCCTTCATCACTTCCCCATCCCGGAACTGAATGGGGCTTTCGCCAGTAGGGGCAGGCAGAAAATCAGTCCACTCCAGCGTTTCGGCAAACCGTAGCTGGTGCAACGAGTTAACAATCGAACTCACTGCCTCTCGAGACCCAATCACCAAAATCTTGACAGGCTCACGGTCAGGCTTTGGGTAGGTGTAGAGCTTAACGCAGACCTCGACGCCAACCGTTTCAACAGGGGCTTGAGATGGACCAAGAAAAGCTTGAGTTTGCATAGCTGCCGCCTTTTTGGACTACAAGTATCGATAAAGCAGGCGCTCTACTGAGCGCCACCAAATCTGTCGCCCCGGCGGACTACAGATTCTTGCGCCGATTATGACATATTCTGTAGTCCATTTGGACTCAATTTTATGCCTGTTAATAATCCTCTGACATGATTAAAGTCATGGGAAAAGCAGGACGAGTACTCCGGCAAGTGCTGGAGGATTACAGCATCAGTCAGACCAAGCTTGCCAACGAGTTAAGCATTGGTCGATCTAACGTCTACCGCTGGGTAAACGAAGTTCGCGATCCAAATTCTGAAACGGTATTGGATATTGTGAAGGCGTTGGAAGGTATTAGCCCCGAAGCCGCAACCCAGTTTAAGCACCTCTACATGAATGGTGAGCCCTAGCGTCTCCGGGATAGTGCAGCCCCAGGGTCAAGAAAACTTCTGGCAGGCAACAGCCAAAACAGCGACCGCTAGGCCATGATGGGGCAGGTAGCGATTTACTAAACCCTGATGACCCATCCCCTTCAAGTGCTGGTGACCGGCGCAACTGGACGCACTGGCGCGTTAGTCGTCCAAAAGCTCCAGCAGCGTCCTGGGCAGTTCACAGTCAGAGGCTTTGCCCGCTCTGAGCAAAAGGCCAACGACCTATTCGGCACCACGGCAGATTTTTCCATTGGGGATGTTTCAAGTCCAGACGCTCTACAGGCAGCGCTTGAAGGCCGTGATGCCCTAGTCATTCTCACCAGCGCTGTCCCGCAAATGAAAGCTCCGCCTAAGCCAGGCCAGCGGCCAGAGTTTGTCTACCCCGAGGGCGGCACCCCAGAGGAAGTTGACTACCAGGGCCAGATCAACCAAATTGAAGCGGCCAAAGCTACCGGGGTAAAGCACATCGTTCTCGTCGGGTCGATGGGCGGCACCAACGAGCAACACCCCCTCAACCGCATGGCCAACGGCAACATCTTGATCTGGAAGCGCAAGGCCGAAGCCTACCTGATTGACTCTGGCCTCGACTACACCATCATTCGTGCAGGTGGTTTACAAGATCAGCCGGGGGGCCAGCGAGAGCTGATCGTCGGCAAGGACGATACCCTGCTGGCTCATCCCCCAGGCGACATCCCTACCTCCATTCCCCGTGCTGATGTGGCCGAGGTGGTGGTGCAGGCGCTGCTAGAACCGACTGCCCGCAACAAAGCCTTTGACGTGATTTCTAAGCCAGAGGGCACCCCTGGGGCGGTAGTCACCACCGATTTCCAAACACTATTCGAGCAGACGACCCCAGGACTCTAGCAAGACTCAGGCTGTACAGCTGCGCCCTTGGCCTCAGCCAGTGCCGCCAGCTTGCGCTCGCGCACAAACATTAAACAGGGCAGGCCGATACAACCATCTGGTGCAGTCGTCTATTTAGAATCCATTGATCGCCGGGGCTTGGATTTGCCCGTGCGCGACAGGTTGAAGGACTGCGAAAATGCCTTCTTGCGGGCGCTGGTGACGTTGCCACTCTGGTAGTCAGCTTCTAAGTCTTCCAGAATGGATTGCTCTTCTAGCAGGGCCGCACTGGGTGCCATCGCGGCCATCTCCATCCGGGCATTGGCTAGGGACATACCAGCAGCAGCATAGTCGCCCCGGTCAGAGTACATGACCGCTTCGCGACGGGCGCGAGCCGCCATCAGCAACGCCACCTGCTCTTGCACCGATTCATTAGCGGGGAAGTCGCTGAACTGCTCAGGGCTGACCAGGGGCAGCTCTAGCCCAGCCCGCAGCACCTGCCGACCGGACTGTTCCGCGCCATCCCAGGCCAGGCGAACCTGCATCAGTTCGTCGCTGCGCTCCAGGGCAGGCACCTGCAACCGCACCACCACCTGAATGGGTGACCCCACCATCAGGTTGGGCAGTTTGTAGCGCTGGGTGTCGGTCATGTCAAAGTCATTCAGCACGTCCATGACGGTGACGCCGCTGCCGGGCTTGACACCCAGACTGACCCGCTGGCCAAGGGTAGCCGCCAGGCCCGACAGCTCGGTTTCAAAGATCGTCGGCAGTTGATCCGCCGACTCGATGTGGAAAAAGTTGCCGTCGCCGCTGCGGGCCATCGCCGCCAGCAAATCCTCGCTATAGTCGTCGCCGATGCCCAGGGTGGTGGTACTGACGCCGCGCTGGGCCAATCCATGAACGTCGCTGGCGATCGCATCCACCCTCGTCTCCCCCACATTGGCCAGCCCATCGGAGAGCACGATCACCCGGTTGAGCTGAGCGGGGTTGAGGTACTGGCTCACCTGCACCCCGCCCTCGATCCAGCCCGCGTGGAGCGCGGTGGAGCCCCGCGAGTGGACGTGGCTGAGCTTTTCGAGCAGGGTATTTTTGTCGGTGGCCAGGGTGCTGGGCACCAGGGTTTCGATACGGTCATCGAAAAGGACAATGCTGATGCGATCGCAGGGCAGCAAATTCTCTACGGCAAAGCGGGCAGCTTCGCGGGCGTAGTGCATCTTTTGCCCCTGCATGGAGCCAGAGCGATCGATCACCAGACTAAGGTTGAGCGGCACGCGATCGGCCTTAAAGGTGACGGCTGGGGGCGTGATGCGCACCAGCACATCAAGGGTCATGGGCTGCTGGGTGACGATCGCCCCGTGGAGCGGAATCAGTTCGAGGGTAGGAAGAGCGGGTTTGGCTTGGGTCATGGTGGCCTCTGAGTGGATTTGAGGTGGGCGAGGTGATCGGCAATCAGTTGCAGCAGGCTATCCCGCTCGTGGGCGGTGGCGGGAGCTACAAAGTCTTGGCGAACGTGGAGTTCTAGACCGTCGAGAATCTCTAGACGAGTCCAGGCTTGGGGGGTAGATGTCGAGGGGGCGGCGGGTGCCGGTGCCGCCTGCTGTGGGGAGACCCATGGGTCTCCCCCTACGGGACTGGCGGATCGTTTGGGTGAGCGGTCTGATGGAGAGGATTCCCTGCGTTGGCCTTTGGCCGGGCCTTGCCCATCGCGAATTTGAGACAAAAACGCCAGCGCCGGGTTTGCTGCCTCCACCGTCAGCTGCACGCCGCCTTGCAAAATGTCTTCTAGCGCTGTGTCAGCCTGGCCGCCGATCAGGCTACCAATGGAGCTAGCGCTGTAGCCTTCTGCCAGCAGACGGCGCAGCACCAGCAATTGCAGTAGATGCCGGTAGGTGTACCGAGCTTCGCGCCCCTGCTTGAGGGGCTTGTCTAACCATCCCTGAGTGGTGTAATAGCGTACCAGCCGAGGGTTCACCGGCTCTTGCCCTCGACCGCCAGAACTCTGGCTGGGCAAAAACTGGGGTAGCAGGTCGTTGGTCACCTCAACGAAGCGATCTAAGACCATCTCGGGCTGTTGCTGGGCAATCTGTTGCAACATGCTCATAGGCCCATAATAGTCACTTGCAAATTAAACTGTCAATGACGTATTTTGTTGTCACTGTCTTTGGCTAGCTATGACATCTCCTGTCGTTCTGATCACCGGCTGTTCGTCGGGCATTGGTAAAGCTCTCTGCCAGGCGTTTCATCAGCAGGGCTGTCGAGTGGCCGCGACGGCCAGACGGTTGGAGGCCCTAGATGACTTGAAGGCTCACACCGTCATGACCCTGCCCCTGGATGTGACGGACTCGGCAGGCATCCGGCAAGTCATTGAAGCCGTTGTGGATCAGGAAGGTCGCATCGACCTGCTGGTCAACAATGCTGGCTTTGGCCAGTTTGGCCCGCTGATAGATCTCACCCCGACCCAGCTTCAAACCCAGTTTCATACCAATGTGCTGGCCCCCCTTGAGCTAGTACAGCAGGTGGCTCCGGTGATGAAGCAGCAGCGATCGGGCATCATCGTCAACATCGGCAGCATTTCAGGAGTGGTGACAACGCCCTTTGCCGGCGCTTACTGTGCGTCAAAGGCGGCGTTGCACAGTCTGTCTGAGGCATTACGCATGGAGCTGGCCCCCTTTGGCATCCAGGTGATCACGGTGCAGCCGGGGGCGATTCAGTCAAACTTTGGCCAGGCTGCAGAACAGGGGTTGGCGGGGGTGCTGTCGCCGGAGTCATGGTATGTGCCGCTGGAGGCGAAGATTCGGGGCAGGGCGGTGCTGTCTCAGGCCCAGGCGACACCAGCGGATGAGTTTGCGGAGCAACTGGTGGCGGCGGTGCTGAGGCCGCAGCCGCTGATGACGATTCGGTTGGGGAAAAAGAGCGGGTGGTTACCGTTGCTCAAGCAGCTATTACCGCCCAGGCTGATGGAGTTTTTGCTCAAACGACAGTTTGGGCTCACACAAATCCAGCGATGAGGGGGTCTATGTCCTGACGAAGTGTAGAAGATCTCGGAGATGGGGGCCATCAGGCCTTATATCCAACCTTAGAGATTAGACTTGCCCTGAAAATAGCCCAGCTTTTCATCGTTGGGGATACCGCGCCAGCGGCATGGACGATTGGTATGAAATAGTACTCAGCCAGATTGTTCAAAGGCGGCCTCCTTTCTCCCTCTGTTAAGTCGCCATCAGATAAAAGTTCCAGAGTCCTGCCGCTGTGAAGATGGAGCGGTCATCAAAGTTATGTCTGCGGTTGCCATAGACCTAGGTGGCAATTCCATCGCGGTTTAGGCCAGCAAAGGCATGCCCCTCGACGGGAATCCATTCAGCCCATCCCTCGTTATTGAAGATGCTTTTGTCGTGCGACTTACCGGGATGCACGGTGCTGAATACGGGAATCTGGCGGCCTGGGACAACAGCGGTCAGGTGAGTGCGGGTATGACGCTTCTTTTTGTTTGAGTAATCCTCCTCCTGTTGGTCCCGGTTTTTCGCCAGCTGAATGGGGCGTTCAATGCCGTCAAGAATCACCCGTTCCATGTCGGGAAAGGCTTCGACAAAGTCTTCAAGATTGGTCAATTTGCGTTTCGGCAGCACCAATTTTTCACCCAGGGCTTCCTCCAAAAGCGGTTGGAGACGATGCATCCAACAATTCGCCTGAGAGCGATTTGGGGATTGAGGGGCTTAATGAGGTTTACCGGAGTCGAGAGCATCTGACTCTGGAGGAAGTGACGCGACTGATCGAGGCGGCGGGTGAACGGGGGCGTCATCGCCTGCGCGATCGCACTCTACTCCTATTAATGTTTCGCCACGGGCTTCGAGCTGGGGAAGCGGTCATCCTGCGATGGGATGCGGTCATGTTCGACGCCGGGGCCATCAGCATTAAGCGGCTGAAGCGTGGCGAAAGTGGAGTCCATCGCCTGCAAGAAGATGCACTCAAAGCGCTGCGGGAATTGAGAGAGAAATACCCGCAGCGCTTCTACTTATTTACGAGTGAGCGGGGGGCGAAGCTGAGCACGGATGCGATCGCCAAGATTGTAGACCGGGCTGAGCGGTTGGCTCAGTTGCCGTTGCCGGTTCATCCTCACATGCTGAGGCATAGCTGTGGTTATCATCTGGCCGAGCAAGGGATGCCGACCCGCGACATTCAGGCGTACCTGGGGCACAAGAACATTCAGCACACAGTTAGGTACACGGCAGCGAACCCCAGACGGTTTGACCGGATTCAGTGGTGAAAGTTTCTACAGCTTCTCAAGCCACTTTTGCAATGCTATTTCAACGAAGGTTTCCAGGCTGGGTAATTCCTTAAGCTCAGGATTGCCCGTCACCCCTCGCAAATATCCCTGCGAATAAACAGGTACATGGGATCTATGAGAGCCATTGTCAAGCAAAGATTTTCGAGGCTATTTCTCTTTGGGAATCTCTCTCCACTCTTGTTCTAATCGCATTTTCCCCAAACCTTTTGGCACATGGCCAACATTCGTAACTAGAATGCCATCAGTCCAAACCCGAAGACGACCTGTAGACTTAGATTTCCAATTGCTAGGCAATGGAAGTCATAAGAAAAAGACAGGCACTTGGTTTCTAGAATCAAAATAGAACTCCGCGTATAGCTTTGTTTTCCCAGGCCCGTATTGAATACTCTTTTTGTCCACGAACTCTCTCATCCGCTCATGGTAGCCCAGGATATAACTGCGGATTTTCCTCAAGCCCTCCTGTTTCTGAGGCGGGCTTGAGCCTAGCCAGTGTAAAAGTTGCTCTGGGATGTCTGGTTTATCCTGAAGTTCTAAGACAAGTTTGGCTTCTTGGTAAGGAATTACGATCTGCTGTGTTACTGGGCTGTCAAGGGATTCAAGCTTGAGGCTAAATTCATCTGAATCCTGCAATATCGAAGCCCTTATGAACTCAATCAACAGGCGATTATATTTTCTATCTACGTAATTATGGCGGTGAAAGGTTGGTGTTATGGCCAGCAGTCGAATGCCCTAATTGTAGTCAACTTCTTGAGCAAAAGGCTTTTCCTCAATTAAACTGTCATAGTATCGCATCAGCTATTGGACGACATAGCGATCCTCAGCATTTTTGAGTTCAATGATAGTCAACTGCCTTTGAGGTGTGACCGCTAAGATGTCGCAAATCTCGCCTTTGATTATGTATTGACGTTTGAGCGATATTAGCCCTAAGACTTCCTCCAGATTATCCCAGATAAAATTCTCTAGAGCCAATTCACTAGAGAACTCCCACCCCTCTGCGATTCGTCTTAGTGTGACGCCATTGAAGTCTGATTTCATGCTGAAGTTGACAAATTAAAACCTTGCTATATTTCTGGCTTCAGCTACTTCCTCAACCAGTCCAGCCACCGCCACTGCCAAACTTTCTGAGAAAGCACCCACCTCAGCCGTAGTAAACTTCAGCTCAGTATTCTTTGTTTATATCAATCAGGGTTGCTAGATTTTCTACAGTGGACCAAACTGCTCCATGTCAGAGAGGTTGAAAATCTCGACCGTATCTGCCTGACGGAACATGCGTTTTCCTAGATGAGGAAAATCAGCAATCTCAATGTCTAGATTTTCACCTCCCATTAGATAAACCAGATCCTCATCACTGGGATTGCGGAGATGATGTGCAACAGAAGGCGTAGGAAATGCCATGAAGTCACCTGGATGGACTTCAAACTCTTTCTCGTTAATTTCAGCAACCCCGTGGCCAGATAAAATATAAATCCATTCCTCTTCTCGGTGGTGGCTGTGATAAATAAATGATTCTTTTTTAGGGGGAATTTTGGCTAAGTTGACCCCAACTCTTGTTAAACCAACTGCACGTCCTAAATAGGCACCGATAATTTCAGATTGAGGATTCCACGGATGGGAGAATGATTGCAAATTAGCTTCGATCTGATGGGCACGTAAGAGAAAAGGTTGTGGTTCAGTCATTCTGTAATTTTCCTATTACAGCACTGCAAGCGGGTGTCGGATCCGACGAATTTATGCTCATGCCAGAACTGACAGTATCCTAACACCCGTGTTTGGTGGCGTAGGAAACTCCTGCCCCCCTCGATTGCTCCTGGGGTGTATTTCCCGAAAGCTGCTTAGACTCAGCTTTCCAGTTCAGAGCCACAGATGGGCTTTAGCTCTAGGGCAACGTGTTTTCAAGACTTGCGGGCCTTGTGTCGAGCAACCAGGCTAGAACCTGGCCAGGTTGCGGGCCTCAGCTACTTCCTCAACCAGGCCCGCCACCGCCACCGCTAAACTTCCAGAGAAAGCATCTGCCTCAACCGTAGCAAACCGCAATGGCAGCCTGGTATGCCTCAATGAGCACCTGGGGGTAGCGCTGGTGTTTGCGGGGCGATCGCAGCTCGTTGAGGAGAAAGAAGCCATCAGCGGGGTTTTTCATGCCCCCAATCACCTGCTCCCACTGCTGCCTCAGTTCGGTCAGGGCTGGTCTGAAGGCCATGTCGTTGATGGTCTGCCCCTGGCGGTTGGCCCGCTGTCCCTGCTGGATGGGGTCGTTGGGATCTACGAAGGGCCAATAGTAGGCGATCCAGAACTCGGCCAGCAGCCTAAGGGGAACGGCAACATCGCTCTGATAGGTTCTCAGGTCGGGGTAGGTTAGCACCACATCGTTGATGGCTCGCAGCAGCGCAATCTTGTAGCTCGTTACTTTCGTATCGTGCTTGAGGATGGTGCTGATGACTTTATCTGAGGCAGTGAGCGGCATTTGCAATGCGGATGTTCAAAGGCTTTCTAGATCGATCGCTGTGGAAGGGTTTTGAGGAAGGTTCTTGCCTTCACGCCAACGCGAATGTACAAGCCATCCCCTTCTAGCGTCATCTCTCGATTCCCTGGTGACAGGGACGGCCACCCGTTAACCTGATGCACGAGGCACTCTTCCTACCGCAGAACCATAGAATGAGATTTACCGAAGCTGCGGCCTGCCACATGCGGACTCAGGCTCTGAGGCGGTTGGACTACAACGATGTTACCCATCATCGTCTAACTGACCAGTGGCGACGAGCCCAGTCCAAGTTCCGCCTAGATTGGGCACCACTTAAAAGGGTAGCCGAGGCAGCGGAAAGGGTACCCGACGACGGATTTCATCTTCGATGCGGTCTTGTGCCTGGTCGAGCAGGGTGGTGGCGATCGCATTCACCGCCCCCTCGACAAAGCCTGGTTGCCCTGTGGCCGCCACGTCAAACACGCAGCCTTCGATCATCCACTCATTAACGCCCGCCTCCTGGCAGAGCCGGGTAGCATCTTGAATTTGGGCCGGGGCAACGCCCAAAAGTGACGGAAACTGACTGGGAAAGTCTCGCCGGGTAAAGGTTTCGGTGGATTGCCCAGGAGCATAGTCAAACAGCGATTCACTGGCTGCGACTCGCCAACTGTCGCCAAACTGACGGTAGAGCTGCTGAAAGAAGGCATTCTGCACCTGGTTCAAGGGCAACGGGGCTGGAATTAGCCCCTGCACCAGTCGCGCCACTGGAGCATAGACATCCTGGGGAGGAATGACTGAGCCACCGCGAATCTGTAAGTCATCGTCGGGGTTGCGGTTGACGTTGCCTAGCAGCCCTTGGTAAGCGCCCGGTCGGCGAGGCACCTCTGGCGAGAGGGTCAAAAAGGCTGCGCCACCCATCGGGGTTTGGGAAACTTGCAGGGTTTCTCCTGTGGGCCAGGCGATCTGGTAGCGGTTGCCTACCCGCAGCACGGTACCTCCGCCCGGTAATGCAGTAGGCCCTTCGGACAACGGGAAGGGATTGCCATCGAGCCACACAGGGAAACCGTCATTGGGTGCATCCTGGGCGTAAATCGCCAGCCGATGGCCACCCACCCGCATCGCCACCGCCGTGTTCATCGACAGGGGCCGACCGGGAATCTGCCCTTGTCTCGCCTGCACCTGAAAATGGCCATCGGTAGCCGCCGTCAGCCAAAACTCGCCGATGGTCTGAAAGCTGTAGCGATAGCCGTCGTAGGTAATGATATGAGGATCACCATAGCTGGTGCCGCTGGCGCGATCGCCCTCGCCACCCCAAGGGGTACTGGGGCCTTCTGCTGTCGGTTCGGGTTCTTCCTCTTCGCAAGGATTATCTACCGGATCAATGCCCAGTTCGGCATCGCCGGGGTAGCCAGTGAGGGCAATGATGGCCTGGGGGGTGTCTACCGAAGTGACACCCTCGGGCATGGTGCCATCGGGGCAGCGGCAGGTGTCGCCAACGCAGTACCACTGGTTAAAACTGCCGCTGATGCGAGTGGTGTCGCGATCGCCCCAGCGAATCGCCCCATGGCCGTTGCTCAAGACCTGCACCGATACCACCTGACGCTCGGGCAGAGTGAGTTGGTAGAGCCGCTGAATGGTGCGGGTAATGCGCCGTCCCTGGGGAATAGAGAGAGAGACTATCTCTCGGCGATCGCCCGTGATGCCTGGCCCACTGGTATTCCAATCCCGTAGGCTGCCGTTGCGTTCTAGACCCATGGCCCAGGTTTGTAGAAAGCCATCGCGGTTGGTCATCAGGCCTAGAAAGCGCTCAATCCACGCAGGTTCGTCGGCGGGAGCGGACAGGGGCGGGGTGAGGGCGCGATCAAGCAGATTCCACACCGGTTCGCCGCTGTAGGCCATGTGGGCAAACACGCCCTGGGCATCGTAGCTGCGGTCTTCGATCTGGCTGTAGCTGGTCAAGTAGCGCCGCCAGCGGCTTTCGCCCAGGGAAGATCCGCCAGCATAAGTTTCTCCAGCCCAGGATGCTGAACCCTCCAATACCCAGGGCGGCAGGGGAAAGAGTGCCCCGGCCTTCTCTCGCTGGTAGCAGTGGTAGACCTCGTGGGCAATGTTGCTGCGCTTGGCGGGTTCTGGAAGGCTAGTCCAGGCATCGGCCACTACGATCAGGCAGGCTGTCCATTCACCGGTAGATTCTCGCCCCGTGCGGCCTTCGAGTATGCGAATATCAACCCACAGGCTAGGGTCGGCGGGGTCACGCACGGCGGCGCGGCTGGTGGCCAGGTTGTGCTCACCGGAGGCGTCGCTGCGAATGTACAGGCTCTGGTAGACGTCGTCGCGGGTGGCCACAATGGGGTGGGTAAACCGATGCCCCGTCTGGGTTTCGAGGTAGCTCTGCGCTTCAGCCACCCGTCGATCCAGATCAGCATCTGCCGGGGCTGACCGCGACAGGATGGTCAACACCAGGGCCAGAGTGAGGCCAAACAACACCCATAATCGTAGCCAACTAAACCGACGCCAAAATGCAGCCATGTCGTACCCAACTCGCAACGCATGACTGGACTTTCAGCCTGGGTCTGGACGATTCCGGATCGGGTTGACTAAACCTTGAAATTAGATTGGCCTGGCTACGACCTACTGATTGCAAACGTTAGTTGCGATGGATAAGTGGTTTCAATCGTGCCTTCAATGGTGCGATCGCCACAGTTACCCAGCCAAGTTTCAGCTCCATTGGGGTGATTCAAGGTCACCTCTGCTTCGTCCAACCGACCTGAAACGCGGATCTTCACGTTACCCTTGGACTCAGTGATTTGATCCCCTATCCAAGCACCCGTTTCAGAATTCACGTCCACAATGGTCAGAGTGCCAAAATTACCTGGGCTCCCGTTATCCGTGATCTTCCAGGACAGAACGGCATTTTCTGCGAAAAAGGTGGCACAGCCGCTAAGGCTAGGCTCCGTGGGACTTGGCGTAGCGTCGGGGACAGGTTTAACATCGCGGGTAGAAGGATCAGCAGGTACTGTATTGAGGGCAAGAATGAGACCCAAGACAAGCAGGGCAATGCCGATAGGTGCAGACCACTTTTGCTGAGCAGGCTGTACCTCAAGAACACCACCCACTTTGCTAACGAAGGTCAGGAGAATAAAAAACAACCCAGCAAAAATTAAAACGGTCGGGATCGGGGTATTTGCAAGTGCGTTGATAATCTCGCCCATGGTTCTCTTACCAAATAAAATTGATGCAGAGAAGTCAGGTGAAAATGGCTATTCTAATGGTGCTACAAACAGGGTCTTGGTAGTTGCAACTAAAACGCTTTGTTAAGGGTTGCTACCAAAATGTAATGGAGCATGGCTGAGGAGCGACAAACTTTCTCTGGGTATCAACCAGGGCGAACATAGATTCTATGTTTCCGGGTTTTGGAGCTATCCTATAGAGCTGTCTCGTAAGACAGTCTTTTTGAGTAATTGCTCAACTCAGTAGCCAATCAGCCTGCTGTGAGGTAAGGGCACGGGAGATGGCCTCAAAGGCGGAGATGCCCTGCCGCCGAGCCGTGTTGACCAGCGAGCGCACCTGGGCGAACAACTCTGCACCCCAGTCGGAGCGAAAGCCATGGGTGACCTTGCGAAAGACCACACTCCACCGCAGCGCCTGTTCACTGGAGTTATTGGTCGGCGGCACCGTCTCATCGTCGAGGAACAGCAGCAGATGTTCTGGGATCTTTTGGTAGCGCTTGAGCAATCGCTGTCCCTCGGCAGACTTGGGGTTCAAATTCAAGATCTCCCGCAGGCTGCCTCGACATCGAGACCGGTGCTGCTGAACCGTTGATTCCGCCAACGTCTGTCGTCGTCGGTTTAGGGCAATGGCACGCAATAACAGGCGCTTCATCCGAGGGGCAAAGAGGTCATCACCGGCGTCAATAGCATACTGACAATCCCTCAGTTGATGGGCCAGACACACTTGCCAACGCTGGGCGGAATGGGCCTTTTGAGCACTGAACAAATCGGAGACCCAGACCTCAGGGCGATGGCCTGCCATCGTCTCGTCAATGACGACTTTGCCCCGACTGGGACGAATCACATGCAGGCACACCTGCTCATTCTGGAACACCCACTCCCACTGGTTCTGGCCGTTGAGCCGGGCACTGGTTTCATCGCTGCACACCAGACGAGCGCTCCGCAGACGCTCGACAATCCGCGCCACTGGGGCTGCAAGCTGGGTTTGGACCCGCTGAAGCAGATTTGCAATTGCTCCTTCGGAGATCGTGACCCCGTACAGATCCCCCATCAGTTGGCTGAGCCGCTGGTAGCTCACCGCATGGTGGTACCTCAAATACGTCACCACGCTGGCGATACTCTGTCCAAAGGGCGACCCAGGCTCTAACCCGACCGGCACAGGGGCTTCATAGCTCTGCTGACAGCACGTACATTGCCCACCGTAGCGCTCGACACGGGTCACCTGAGGCCGAACTGGGGGCAGTTCAATCCGCTCATAGACGGCTTTGAGTTGTTGGCGGGCACGCTCGACCTCGCTGCCGCAGTGAGGACAACGGTTCAACACCTATATGGGCGATACTGGACTCGAACCAGTGACATCCTGCTTGTAAGACAGGTCAGCATCGAGATTTCGTAGCTCCCTCCAATCCTGCGTATAGGCTAGAATAGCTGGTATGGCTGAGTTACAGCCGGGTGCTCTAATATGAGACAGCAGAGAGAATTGTACACAACGGAATAAAAATAGTTCACGTTTAGTTCACGGCAGGTCATGTGATGCCCCAAAAATCGCTGACGATTGAAGCTATCAATGAACGGTTGAAGGCTGCCAAGATTGGTGTTCGTGTTTACGCCCGAGGTGCCCGTCAGGAAAAGCTGAGCTTGCGAGCAGTGTTACCTCCTAAGCCTGGTAGTAAGCGACAAAAGCCCTATCAGCAGTATCTCAGCCTGGACGTTTACGCTAACCCTACAGGGTTGAAATTTGCAGAGTCTGAGGCAAAGCGCATCGGTGGGCTACTTGACCAGAAGCGATTTGAATGGGACGTGGTTGCTCAGGAGGTTGATCGTAGCAAAGAGACTTGTGGCTATTGGATCGAGAGATTCCGCCAAGACTGGTTAAAGTCCCAGACGGGTGACAAGGATGCGATTGCCCTCAGTTGGAAGGAACAATTTTGGTATCCGGCATTTAAATGGCTTACTCCAGAACGCAAACTCACAGCAGACCTACTTGAGCAGACTACTCTGAGGTGGAAGCCCAACAGTCGGAGTTTGCAGATTGGTTGCCAGAAATTGCAACGGCTAGCTGACTTTGCTGGTATCGGGTGCAATCTTAGGTCGAAGCAGGGTAACTATAGCTTAAATAAAGTGGTTCGTAATATTCCACCTGACGATCAGATTATTGCGGCAATAGACAACATCAATAACCGGGGCTGGCAGTGGATTGCAGGAACTATGGCAACCTACGGGTTACGGGATCACGAAGCATTTTTGTGTGAAATTGTATATAAAGAGTACGAGGGCGAGTCATGGCCTATTGCACTCGTTCCAGATGCAACGAAGACAGGTAACCGAGAAGTTTTTCCACTCCCGCTCTCATGGGTTGAACGCTGGGATCTGATGAATATAGAAAAACCAAAGATTACTGCTCGTCTTAACAAAGACTATGGCGATCGCACGTCTACTCAATTCGGGCGATACAAAATTCCGTTTAGACCTTATGACTTGCGCCATGCCTGGAACATAAGGGCAGCACTTGATTTAGGGTTACCTACCGCTGTTGCCGCCCAAATGGCTGGACATTCAGCCACCCTGAATCTGGGCACCTATCAAAAGCATATTAGTAAAGTAAGGGCTGCACAGGCATATTTTGAAGCTTTGAAGAATAACAATCTTGGAGAATAGCCCCTAGGATACTACTTTGCCAGGTTGTCTTTTATGTGGAGCAACTAAATCTCGTTTATTGCAGGCATCAATATTCAAGTACCAACTGGCCTTTGTTGTACCAGGGGCACGCCTATCAATTGCTTCTATACCGCTGCGGTAATGGCCACATCGTATCATGTATAGACATTGACCATAGTTTCTATAGCCGAGTAACGGCCACGCATCTTTGAGAGACAATACCTTACCAGATTGAGGTTTATCTCCCAACCTCTCATGCAGTTCTCGAATATCACCTCGTATGAGATGACTTTCAGACTGTAGGGCTCGAATTTCGGCAGTTGCTTCTTCTAACTTTTGAACAAGTTGTTCAAAGACCACGTCTTGAATAGGTTGGGAGTGATCCATCAGAATGGCTCCACAATATCAGGGCATAACGATGCCAAAGTGAAGGTAGCGCACTATGTGAGAGCCCCAAAATCGATTCCAAATAGCTAAAATCGCTGGCCTCACCAAACCTGATGAACCGATTCTACGGTGAGCCATCCGAGAAAAGCTGACTATGTGCTGATTAATTTACCAAACTTTACAAAAGAGATATGCGTTCCCTCTGTCGGCAAGGCTTTAAGGCTTGACTAGAAGGCGTTTTGATGGTTTTTAGATCCTCGGATACTCAGTAATGCTGCTTTGCCTAGATAGATGTCTGGCATCAAATCAGCATTGAAAGACTTGCCAGTGTAGAATATGAAAGAAAGGCTGCTGTTGGTGGTCGTTCACCTTGCAAGATGCTGACAAAGTTTGAGAAGCCTATATTGGCCTAGTTTTTACCCATGCCCCGAGGACGAAGCCCTTCCCCAAGCCCAGATCCTGCCAACCCTGATAAAAAGTCTAGGGTTCGCTTCATTTTTGAGCCCGATCGCACCTCTCCCAACGGCATCACCTACTCTTGGCTGATACACGAGACCTACAACGGCAAAGAGAAAGCCGCTACCGCTACCCGTGCCTTCTGGCTGCCCTTCGCTTACCGGCAATCGGGAAATCACTCCGAGGCGGAGTTACGCGATCTGGCCCAGCAATCGATCTGGCAGATGGAAGCCCAGATTCAGCACCTACGCGAGGAATTTGATTTGGGGATGGCTCGATCCGGTAGCACCGAATTGGTAGGCACGCCTGATGCGGAGAATCTATCAGCAGAGGCAGATACTGCACTGGTACAGCCCGTGACCGTTTCGGCTCCGGCGGCTGACTTGCTTGATGAGTTCACGGACGCCCTATGAGTGAGCCACAGTTGCTGAAGGAGCCAGAGACCGAGAAAGGGCGATTGATGCGCCAGCAATACCTAGCGCTGGCCAAGGCTTCGCTCAAAGATGCCAAGGACTACGAGAGCCTCTACACCCGCTATAGCGATAATTCGGTAGTAGCGCAGGGATTAGATCAGGAAGTAGCTAGAGCCGCGTTACAGACCGGCAAGTCACCGCGACAGGTCATCCAGCTCTTGGCCCAGGGGCCGTTTACCCAGCAGCAGATTTTGGGATTGTCTGACGAGGAGAAGCAAGCAGCGTTGCCCAAACTGCTCCAGTACGCCCAGCAGACCGTGGACAGTCTTCAGCAGCAACGCTACCTGGAGTATGCCTGCTCGGTAACGGGGAAAACTCAGAGCTATTCAGACCTCTATCGAGACAATGTGAGCAGTGATCTGTCGGCGATTCAACTCGACCAGAAGGTGACGGCGGCGGCACTGGGTGTAGGGGAATCGGGAGATGGCGTCGCGGCGCTCTTACTTCAGGGGCCGTACTCTCGTTTTCAGCAGGATGTTCAGGGCACGTCACTTCAGACTGTAGAGCAGTATGCCCGAGGGACGGTGGCCCAGGTGCAGGCGATTCAAGCGCTCCAGATGGGGCAATCGCAGCGGATGCCGCCTCGCACCAGGAACCTGGAGCGCTAGGGTTGAGCGGCTAATGGCCTGCTATTCGTCTAATTCGCTGCCGATGTATTCATTGACAAAAGCCTCTGCGGCTTCCGGGCTCATTGTTTTGAGGACGCGGACGATGTCCAGAATGGTGTCGCCTGTGGGGTCAATCTTGCCGCTGCACCAGCGGTAAACGCTATTGCGGCCAACGCCCATGGTTGCCGCGAATCGATATTGAGTGATGCCGTATTGCTCCAGCACCTGCTTGAGAACGTAGCCTGCCTTTCCCATATCCTCATCATTTCAGAGGAGGGCTAGGCAAGCGAACCCATATATGTTGACGCACACATATATGGACACTATGATGGCGGTAGGATATTTTGAGGTTCACATCATGTTGGTTCCCCAAGGGTTTGTTGGTTCAGAGGTTGGCGGTATAGAACACGACCTTTTGGTAAGTGTTGAGATTAGACAGAAGCTAAGCAACTACCCCAGGCCCGACCGAGAGCCGGTGAAGCTCTTGGCGATCGGGTCTCGGGAGGCGATTCAGGCGATGCTTCAGCAGATGCATATGTGCGGCTTTGCCGAAATCTTTGAGTGGACTGACTTCATGCCAGCTCCTACGCCTGAGCGTCCTCTACGGTGTCGGCCTGACGAATTAATGAAAATGCTGGTTAAATATTTTTCAAAAGCCTAAATCTATTGCAGGAAGCATAGATTATTCATCACTCAGAATTTGCAAGATGATGGAGCTTTGAGTCTCTATTGATTAAGCCAATCAGGTTACTGGCATGCCCGACGAACATAGTGAAAGACTTAGTCTATCACCGTTATCTCCCAAGTTGACGTCTGTTAACACACAGAAGATTGGGCAGAAATATTCTTGATGTTGGGTTGCTGTCACAAAAATAAAAAATCAAGCTTTGGCTTACTAGAAATCAGCTATATCCATTTGCATAGCTCTCTTCTGTCGCAACTCCTCTAATGAAGGATCGCTTCCACATTCAGGACAGATGTACATCCACTTATCCTTAAACTCAGGATGGTCAGAATTCCTATGGAAACAGCCATGGAATTTCAAGAGCGGATGGCTCGCGCCATAACAACTTTGTATGACCCAGAAATCCCCACAATTAGGGCAGGAACAATAAACACCTGTGCTGCTGCCGGAGTTGCCAAGGCTATTTATAACTCTATAAATTAAATCTTCTTCAGATATCCGATCTGGCATCCAGGTAGCGTGTAAGTGTTCACCAGCTCTTAACCGGCAGCCGCAGGATAGACAAACGGTAGACAGAGAACTGTCATGATACTGAAATAGCAATCTACAAATTTTGCGAAGCTGACTATCCTCATTGAGTCCAGGGACAAAGGATATGGCTCCATACTCATGTCCAGGCCATTCCAGTTCGTCAAGTTCATCAGGAGTACTTTCCTGTAAGAATCGGTCAAATGGTACCTCTCCCCAGTAATCAACTTCTGAGTCGGAGTGGAGAATGAAACAGGCTACTGCTTCAAGTTCATCCTGATATTTATCTCTGGCCGTATGAAGGACATCATCTATCAAAGTATCAGAACCTTGCTGTCTATAATTTCGATACTTTGCATCAAAAAAGTATTTTCTGAATGGATCAAACCCAATTTTCGTTTCAATACATATATCTGGAGTTCGTTTTTCCCCTTTTCGATTAGTCAGATTTGGCTCATAGATTAAAGTGATTTCTAAGTTAGTGTGGTTTTCAATTCTAGATGTCAGCTTAAACTCGCGTTCCTTAGGTAAGAGAATAGAGCCATCTTTACCTAAAGATAAGCATTGAAATAAGTCAGGTTCACTAGCTTCGGGTTTTAAGGTCGTGCAAAGAATGAAGCCACTATACAGCTTTACAAAGCACCAAATTTCGTAGAGTTCCCAGGTCGGCTTGACCTTGCCCTGAAACATATTTTCGATGAGATGTAGGACTTTATGGAGTGGTTTTAAAGCATCTCCCATTACTTCAGAAAATTTTGTATAAATGGGACCATAGGTGGGTGACTCTGTAAGTCTAAGGGATGTTAGAGAAGGTATAGATGGTGTTCTAACATCTTTAAGAAAATTAGCCTGTCTGGCTTGCCTAGCCCATGCTTCGCAGTTTCTAAGCCTATTTAAGACGGAAGTAATCTGTTGCCTTAATATTGCGCTACGGGCGTTAGTATCGCGAATTTTTCTACGAGAATTCTCGATGAAATCTCTAAACTCATGATCATTTCTCTTCTTGTTTATCTTGGGAACGAATTTTTCACTGATGTCTTCAATAGCTAGGGAGCCGAGGCTATCTGCTAAACCTCTGGCTAAATCTCGCAGATAGTAGTCAAGGACATGGCACAAAAACTCATTTTCGGGACATTGGGTTGATTCTGAGCGTTTTATGCCAAAGATGCGGCGTTTGGAGGGATTTACCAGCTTTCGTACCAGCAGTTGGGGTGAGGGGTTCACACGTTCAATGTCTACGGAGCCTGATTCTACGATAAAGCTTTTGAGAGGCCGCTTTTCTAGGTCGGACCAGGAATTTCTTACGATATCGGCCAGGTCAAGTAAGGCTGTAGCTGTTGCAAGAACACCTTCGCCAGCGGCCCACTGCTGTCCTAGGCTTTCTACTCCAGAGCCTTCGCCTAGTGGAATGGGCACCGATCTCGTAACGCAACAGGCAGTCGTTAGGGCCATGATTCCGATATCGGCAATCATTTTATTCATCTGTTGCTCGGTTATGTTCGCCGGTTGTATTCTCAGCGATGCTTTAGGAGAATCCTTCACAACTGAACCGTTGAGAACGGTCAAAACTGCTGTAATTTCGCCTGAACGGCGAACTATATCGCGACTCAATTCTTTGGTGGGCTCCCAAAGATGGCTGTTGGATATAGAGTGCAACGGGAAAGGGGATGAAGCTTCTAAAGCGACGCCACCTGACCAAGGGCCATCCAGCTTGATATACCACCGTTTTTTGAACTGTTTGACGAAAGGTACCCCGTCTTCGTCTAGGGGAAATAGATGGCCTGAGGCGTCTACAAAGAAAATGCTTGGGTAAATCATGTGCGTACCCAATATCGAACATACTGCCGCCTGCTGTCGTCAACTTGAGCTTGGAGCTGGGTTAATACGTCACCAGGATCGTAGCTTTCCAAATTTGTCCCGAGTGCTTTAAGGTCTTTGTCAAGGGCATTTAGCAACTGATCAAATAGCTCTTGTTTGTTTGAGTCTTTGAAAAAGGAAATCCGTGGAAGCAGCTTGATAAATAGAAAATGGCCTAAACAATCTTGAGAAGAAAGGCCAAGGAGATAACAGACTGCATACATTACTCTAAAGTCTCGACTAGCTCTGTGACCTAAGGGAATTCCGAGTTCGGAAAATAGCTTGTTCCATTGTAGGACTCTTTCCCAGCCTATGTTCAGTCCTTCGGTTACATCTTTCATCTCAAGCTGATTGGCATTTTCGGGATTAGAGGATAAGCTCAGTAGCTGATCAATTTTATTAACTAGTGTAGGGACGGATAAGTTCAATGGCTCAAGTAATTCTGAATTCTTAGAGAATAAATCTGAAGCAAGTGGTAAGGCTAGGTCAGCTGCCGAATAGCTGACCACATAAGCACGATCAATCACCTTGGGACTCAAATCATAGGTGGTTTCATCAGAATTTAGAGTACCTAAGATAGCAGTATTTGAGGCCAGGTGGAAATTAGATTGAAAATCGTTTAGTAAGTTCTGAAGTTGTTGTAACCGTAGTTTCTCTCTGTCACTCTTTTCAGATTTTTCATTTAAGAAAAGTGCTTCTTGCCAGAGGTCTGTCTCTATGTCTTCAGAATAAAGGAGGAGACCTTGTTTTTCCTTTATTCCCCCTTTTGCTGTATTGGCTGACCGCGAATACTCTAAAGCAGAGAGGAGATCTGAGCCATAGTTCTCAATTCTTGCCAGGTTTAGCTCATCTAAGCAGATTAGCCAAAGGTTATTGGGAAAATCTCTAGCTTCTTTGAGAGCAGTGAGAAATGGAGTGGGGCGAAAGACCTCTTTGATAGGGTCGAAGAAACCTAGTAAATCAGTAGGGTCTAGCCAGGCTGGACGAACTGGTATGACTTTGCTACGACCGCCCAGAAGTTTAGCTGATGCTTTGACGATGCTGGTTTTACCAACCCCTACTGGGCCGTTAAGTAGAACTAAGCTGCCAGAGTAAAAAGCACTGATGAGAGATACAAGATAGCTGATCGCTAATGTCTTAGGAAGTATAAGTCCGTTATTAGCTAATGCAGTCTGCCACTTTTCAGCTAGGTCTTCTGGGATGGTGGAACTGCCCAAATCTGGTTCTGCTAAGGCATTCACCTTTTGTGGTACAGCCAGACGATAGCGCTCGATATCTTGCTGTACTTTTTCAGCTTCTTCACGCAAGATTTTTGCAGATTCAGAAAAAGATTGCAGCTCTTTTTTGCGTCGTTCAAAAAATTGCTCCTGCTTTTGCTTTTCTAAAGCGAGCTGAGTCTCTTTTTCTTCAAGCTTAGCAACCAAGTTCTCTTCTAAGGTTTTGATTTCTGCTTCTTTTTGCTCTAGCTTCTGTGCGTTTCGGTCAAGTTCTGCTGAGCGATTTTTAACTCTTTGTTCTACAAGATTATCTACTTCTCGGAGCTTGCGCTGAAGTTCCTTCTCTTGTTGTTCTAGCTGAGAACATAGACCGCTGGCTAGGATCTTTCTGATATCTTCAGCTAGGAATTCCGCTTCTCCTTGAGAGATAGAATCTAGCGATATTGCTTTAGGGTCGTCATATTTTTCTTTTTTTTGATTATAACTGCGTTGCCCCGGATCTTCCCACTCAAATGATAAATAATCACCCTGGTTAATGCGACTGGTGTTTTCAATTGCAAAAAACTGCTGCACCCAAGTGCCGTCCGACAAGGGAACTTTAACTAGAGGGGTTATTAAAACACCTTGACCATTATTAATTTGGAATACTCTCTTAACTTCTCCTGGAAGCCGTTGAGGCAGAAGTGCAAGAATCCAGGAATGGTTGTTGGTCGATATCAATGATTCTGACTGCATGAATGGGCGATCGCAATGATTTGCTGCAAAGGGCTGGCCGAGTATGTTCTTATACTGCTTCTCTGTTTAATGATCAGTGTTCCCCTGTAGATACTTAACGTATCTTTGAGTTGAGAAGGGTAGCTGGTTCTAATCTGGGCTAGGGAAGTAGGGTGAAGCTATCGCAGTGGTTGGGGCGGAAGATGCGAAAGTCACGTTGATCTATGGTCAGAATCGTTTCGATAGATAAGCGTTCGGCTATGGCCATAACGACAGCATCGACAAAGTCAATTTTGCTATCAACATATTGGCTGAGAATCTGTGCTGTTCTGGCAATATCGGCATCAGTGGCCGGAATCAGGACAAATCGGCTGGCTGGGAGACCTTGAAGAAAAGCGACAACGGTTGGAATACCAACGTCGCGGCCCACCAGATAGGCTACCTCTACCAGCACGACTTGAGGTAGCAAGATTTTTGGAAATTGGAGGTAGGCGGCGCTGGCTTCGGCATGTCTGTCATCTGTTCGATTGACTAGGGCGACGACAACGCCGGTATCGGCTAGGACTGCTTCCATGTGAACCCTGAGGTGGGGGTAATGTTTTGTTTGAGGATGGTTTCGGCTTGGGTGGCTAGGTCTGGAGAACCGGAGAAGAGGCCAATTAAAGGGTCTTCTTGTGGGGGAAGAGGTTCATCGGTAGAGTCGGGGGACTCTACGGGTTGGTAGACCAGGATGAGTTCGATGTCTTGGTTGGCGAGTTGCTCGGGCATTTGGAGCTGAATGCTGCCGTCTGGGTTGACGTGGGCTCTGAGTTTTAGGGTTTGCATATGATTAGCTCGTTGATAGGAGGTCAATGGTTTACAAGCTCAAGGATTCAGGTTTTCGATCACTGTAGTTGGTGTAGGATGTCCCACCGGGTCGCTATGCCCAACAGTTTTTCATTCTCACGACCGTTGTGGGTAATGAGAGCAGCCTCAAGGAACAAATTTCCTGAAAATTCTTCGACAATCTCATCGACAAGTGTTTCGCGAGAAACAAAAGTGTAATTGGAGCGTTTTTCTTCTTCCGGCAGCACTTTTCGAATTTTCTCGTCTTCAAAATCTACTATGGTTTCATTGGAAGTATGATGAGCCAGCCATCGGGTGATTCCGTTCTCAGTGAGTAGACCAAGAAAGGTTTGGCCTTCGTAGACCGGAAATTGTGAGTAATCGCAGTCGTTAATTTTTCCCAGAACCCAGGCAAGTGATTTGTCGGGTGATAAAGACTCAACATCCCTTTGGAAAGTAGGGATGGCTTTTCGCGGATTGATTAGCGCATCCCGGAACTTCTTGACTTCTGTCAGAGTGAATGTACTAGGTATCGCCGAATACTGGTAAGGGTCTGTCCTTTGATGAACCAAAATGTTTCTCAAGTCAGCCCAGTTCCGTATTTTCTGACGATCTTTCCGCCATGTTGCATGATTGTCCAGGTATCGATCAATTAAACGCTTGAATTCTGTTTCCTCTCTTTCTTTCAAGATTTGCCGTAGGTGGCTTTCAATTTGATTAAAAGCGGTGAGGAAGTCTTCGCACTGGTTACGTTCATCTTGAGATAGTTGCATCTTGTATCTCCTTCCTATTCTTCATCTCTTGGTGGATGCGCTACGCGTGGGTCGGCGGGGGGTGGGTCGAGGAGGGTTTGGTAGGGTTGGCAGCTGGCTGTGGCCATGGCATCGTAGATTTGGAGGATGGTGTCTTTGGTCCGGTAGTGGCCGTGGGCTTTTTCGTCTTTGCGTTTGACTAGTGCAAAGGTATCCATGATGTAGTCAACGTCATCGCGCTGGATGCTGTAGAGGTGGAAGTAGGCGGCGTCGAGTTCACAGCGGAGCAGGAATCGGCGATCTTCATCCCATTTGAAGGGTGGACCTTCGTAGCCGCAGTCTTGGGCAAAGGGTTGGAGATCGCAGGCTGTATAGGTTAGCTCAAGGACTCGTTTGAAGATAAACTCTATTTGCTCATCCGAATATTTTTCTCTTGGGACGAAAGGCTGTTGTTTGACAATATAGAAGGTTAAATGATAGCCAACAAGTTTTTGACGAATAACATAATCAAATACATAAGAATTAAAATTTGCTAAAGCAATGCAAGCGAGATTTGAGTTAAATAGTGGAGACTCAATGATAGGTACTGGATGAGTAACTCCACTAAGAGGAACTACCGAAAAAATTGCTGTTCGAGAATCTGTATTTCTCGCTCTGTCACGAAAAGTGATAAACCATTTTTTCTGATTTAACTTTTGTGTTTCTTCAATAATTCTTTTTTTGTCTATCCAGTATCTTGGTTTTGGCAAATAATAAGGATTCTGATGCTGCGTTTCTGTGACCTCGTCCACATCATTTGAGTTATAACGATGATCGAAATGGAAAATCATCCAGTCCTCATAGACTGGCAGCCAATTTTTCTCTTCGTTCTCAAAAAACGTATTGCCTCTCAGTTCCCAGCTATTAGAAATTGCCTGTTCCTCGGTTATGAAGAATTTGCTTGAGCTACTGATATTGAAAAGTCCTTGTTTTAGGTTGACTTTCCAATCATTTTTTCGCCCTATAGCCTCATCTTCACTAACCAAAGCAGGAATGAGCTTGTAGACTTTAGTTGTTATCTCCGCATCTCTCCTGAAACGAAAAACAGGAACGGTGAGCGTATTTGGGTTGATACGCAAAATATCTTGTCCCTGAAGTTCAAAGGTCTTGTCTTGAATTTTAAAGTCACTTATATTTTCCGCAAAGAAGCATAGTTTTCCTACACCGTCAAAATTCTTGCCTAGTGTAAATAGGCAAAACTTGTAAGAGGAGTGGACATCTTTAAACCAGATTGAGCCATCAGAACGTCTATTCTGAAAGTCGATTAATGATACTAGGTGGTTGTTGCTTGCTAATCTCTTGAAGAATTTTCTGTACGTCCATTCTGTAGCTATACTGGTTGGAACAATGATGCCGACTCTTGCATTTATTTTCGTGGTAAACATGCTCAATTCTGAAAAAAGAGCATAAATATTTATTGTCCCAGTTGCTGTGTATGGAAAGTAGCCAGATTTCTTGATAAAAGACTTTACGCTTTCTAGAAAGTGTCTGTCCCAATTGTATTGTGAAAATATTTCTGGCTGCTTATCTTCTAATTTGTCGATTAGCTCTTGTCTTTGTGAGCTGTTCGAGGCATTCGTTATTTCTGGCACAAGTCCAGCGAAATACTCTTCGGTTTTAAATTCTAGCGAGTCCCATGGTGGATTCCCCAGAATCACATTAAATCCTCCATTCCAACCAGGGCCAAGGTTATCTTCTTCCTCTGATTCGCGGATCTCAACTCCTGCCTGCCCATTCTTCACCTGAAACACATCCGGAAACGCTAGATGCCAATGGAAAAACTGATACTGATCCCTCAGTCGCTCTACCTCATCCCGCATCCACCTATCTACACTGTGGGGGTTCCGCTCAATCCGCCGGAACACTTCTTCGGTGATCGGATAAGGAAACTCACTCGTCTTTTTCCACACAAACGCCGCACACCAGGCATCGGCCCAAAAGCAACTGTATAGATAGGGCGTAGACTGCACCATTGCCTCATACTGCTGCCGCTTGCGCTGCACCCCGGCATAGTCATCATCCGAAATGTTGTCCAACTGGGCCATGCTCGTCGCCAGATCGCCCAAGCGCTCCCAGGGTTGCAGGTCTGGCGTTAGCAGACTTAGTTGCCCCTTGCGCTCTTCCTTATTTTGCTTTCTGTACTTAGTACAATAGGCGCTGTCATCCCCCTCAATGGGCTTAAACGCCTCGTCGGGAATGCCCTGACGCAGCAACGCCGGAGTCGCCCCCAACAGACTGTTGCCACACCGAATGTGGTGATCTAAAAACGACAGCGGCTTCCCAGGCTCCAGCGCCTCCATCCACAGGGCCACCTTACACAGCTCCACCGCCATTGGGTTTACATCCACCCCATAGATGCAGCGGCCAATCACATCCCGCAGCGCCGTCTGGGTGGCCTCTGGGGCCGGTTCTTCATCGCCCGTGCGCACAAACGCCAATCGCTTTGCCAGTCGGTGGGCGGCGGCGATCAAGAAATGACCACTACCGCAAGCGGGGTCGCAGATTTTGAGATTGAGCAGGGCGGTTTCTGCATCCAGGTCGTCCGCTGCTACCGCTGAAGCGATCGCCTCATCCACTACCGGATCTAACGCCGAATCGAGCAGGCATTGCACCAGACTTTCAGGAGTGTAGTAACTGCCGGTAGTCTTACGTTCATTGCCGCTGGCCGTTTTGAGGATAAAGGTGCCAGTGCTAATGTTTAGCTCGGGGTGTAGCTCTAGCAGAGACTCGTAAACACTGCCCAACTCCTCCGATTGCAGGTTCTTGTAGTCCACCGGACGGGGGCCATGCTTATCCGTAAGGAAAGCCAGATTACGGATGGCACTGAGGAGATCGGTATTGGCAATCTGGCAGGACTCATCCCCCAGCAAATCGGCAACCGCTTCGGTAGACCACAGAAAACTACCCAGAGCGGGTAGTGCCAGGGCTAGACAACCCTGATCGCTGCCCAGCTTTTCCATTACTAGGCGCAGGCCATGGAACAGGTCGCTGTGACGAGTGCCTCGGCGCTTTTCCGCCAGGGTGCGCAAGCGAGCGGTGGAGTAGTAGAGGATATAGCGATCCTTCGCGGCGGGTTCTGCATGGGGGTCGAGCAGTAGTTCCCGGTCTTCGGCCACAAACAGAAACAGAAGCCGATAGACTAGCCGCAGCAGTTGGCGGTAATAGTCTTGGGTGACCAGCTCGCCAGCCTGGAGCTTTTGCCGCAGACTACGGTTGGCCGGATGGGTCAAGAAGCCCTGGCCTAATGCTTCGATGGCTTCCTCTACACCCTGACGCAAATCTGCCAGAGCCCTCTTGCCCTGGTCGTTAGCGGTTTTCGACCACTTTTCTAACCAACAGTCTTGGGGAGTCGAGAGTCGGGAATCGGGAGTCGAAGAAGCACCCGAGTCCTGGTTCTCGGCTATCGATTCTTGCTGTTTCACTTCCACCCGCGACTGGTGACATAGCAGCCACAACAGCACAAAGTCGGCGTAGACCTCCCCGGCCATCATCGCTTCCAGGTCAAACTCCACATAGGCCTGCCGGGTGAGGCTAGCGTTATCGCGCAAAATTCGCAGCTGTCGCCCGTTGGAGACAAAGGCCCACAGGTGATTATCTGAGCGGTTCAAAAACTCTTGTACCAAGCTGTGAGGGCTGCTACGAGACGCTCCGGCTACACCAGCGGTGCGCTTGTCTAGATCTACCCGGTACCCCACCAGATGAATCGGTGTGTTTTGCCAGAGATGGGAGATGGGGTAAGCCTTGCCCTCAATTTCAACTGCGCGGGTGGTGGTCAGCCGTCCATAGCCCAACTCCTGGAAGAGGGGCAGCAGGATGCGATCGCGCGTCACCTTCATAGCCAAATCGGTAGCGGGCAGCGTTTCTAGCACCCCCTGAAAGCTGGCCCAGGCTCCGCGCAGTCGGCTCCAGGAGCGGTTGATGGCCTCATTCAGCTTTTCCCCTTCCAGCAGGTGGTAGGCGGCTGGGGTTAGCCCTTTGAGATCCTTATCGTTATCTACAATCCGCTGAAGCAGGTCGGTGGGGAGAATAGCCCCCTCAGAACGAACGGTGGTAAAGATATTTTTAGCTCGAACTTTCATAGCAGAGGAGGAGGTGCAGGAGCGGAGAGTCAGTGGTGGTAGAGCCAGGATGGTTAAAGGGAGAGCCCTTACCCTAGCCCTCTCCCGCCGGGAGAGGGGACAAAACTTCCGGTTGGTGGGTCATCGCTGTGGTAGGGAACACCTGCTTGAATAGCTGTTGCTAGCTGGTCATAGATCTGCAAAATCCGGTGCTTGGTCTGGAAGCTACCAAACCTTTGCTTGTCCTTCCGCTTCACGATAGGAAACCCTTCCAGCATGAAGTCCACATCGTCTCGCTGAATGCTGTAGAGATGGAAGAACGCCGCATCTAGCTCGGCCTGGAGCCACGAGCGGCGATCGGGATTCCAGGGGAAGGGAGCCTCCTCATAGCCGCAGTCCTTCGCAAAGCCCTGTAGATCCCAAGCGGTATAGGTCAGCTCTAGCACACGGGGCAAAATCCACTCCTCCAGGGTTAGAGCAGCATCCCAGGGACAGAGCTTTTGGTATGTGGAGGGCGGCAGAGTCGGCAGTTGGCGAATGATGTAGTCAGAGAGGTGATTGCCGGGGGTGCTTTGACGGCAGAAGAAATCGAAGCAGAAGCTGTTCCAGTTGGTGATCAGGCTGAGTAGAGTGCTGGGAGCTGTGTTTCGGTAGTCTTCTAAAAACACCACTCGAATGCTGCACAATACTGCTGTTTTGGGCAGCACGCAGGCAATCATGGTACGGGTGTTGGTGGCGCTGGTGACATCTTTGAACCCAATTAACCACTGGTAGGGATAGCCCTCGGGGATGCGCTGGGCTGTGTCTGAGGGAGATGCCCAGTAGCGCGACTGCGCCAGAAAATAGGGATCGGTGCGCTCCCGATCGGAAATGGGGATGCTGACCCCGGTGCGGAAGGTATTTTTGTCGGTGATACCAGCAGAGCCTTCTCGATGGTTGAAGCTGCTGATCATACGGGCTTCGTAGCAGCGGATGAGGCCAGTCTGGCTAGGTTCAATGGCCGTGGCGGGCTGGAGCAGGTGGATATCTGCGGTCTGGCTAAACAACCCTTGGGAAATGCGGAGCGGCCAGCGATCGCACTGAGGCCCAGACTGCCCCAGCACAGGGATAGTCTGGTAAATCTGCTTGGTGATGGCAAACTCCCGCTGCGATCGGAAAGTGGGGCAGGTTTTGGTGCCGGGATTGAGCAGGTTAATGTCGTCAAGGGTGAGGCGGATGTGGCGATCGGGGTCGGACAGGTCTTCGACCCGGTGAGCGAAGAAGACAAAGTCTGCCTGCTCTACCGGCTGTTGTTTGCCTGAGAGCGTCATCAGAGCAAACCGCATGCGCGAGTCTACAGCAGGGAAGAAGAGCTTTTCGCGGTTCTCGAAGTCGTAGTAGCTGACCAGGGCCTTTGATGCCATCAGGTCTTGAAAGAAGTATTTGGTGGTATCGGCGGTGGCCATGCTGGAGGGCACGATACAGCCGAGCCGTCCGCTGGGCCGGAGCAGCAGGCGATTGATTTCGGCAAAAACGGCAAAGGTATTTAGGTCGCCCCGACCGCAGAGGGGGTACGTGCCCGAATGGTGGATGAAGTGGCTTTCCCCATCGGACTGACGGCAACGATCCATAAACTGGACATACAGATAGGGATCTTCGGTTTTGAGGGTCTGAATTTTTCGCTTGCGCTCTGTTGTATTGACCGCATTGGAAATATCGGGGCGATGGGCCGCAAACCATTCCCGTTCTTGAACTTTGATGCGCTCCCAGGGGGTATTGCCTAGCACGACATCAAAGCCCCCAGACCATCCCGCTTGTTCGTTTTCAACGGACTCGGCCTGCTTGGGCACCCGAAAGATATGGGCAAAGGCAACATGCCAATGGAAGAAGTGATACTGGGCCTGCAAGGCTTCAACTTCCCCCCATAGCCAGTCGGCGGCATTGTAGGGATTCTGTTTAAGCTTGCGGAACACTTCTTCAGTGATGGCATAGTCGAACCCTGGCGTTTTGCGCCAGACAAAAGCGGCACACCAGCTATCGGCCCGAAATCGGCTAAAGCGGTATTCGGTGGAAGCAAGAAGTTCCTGATATTGCCGTTGCTTGAGCTGCACCTGGGCGATGGTCTCATCGGGGATGTTATCTAGCTCAGTCATCTGGGCGGCGAGCTCTTCGAGCTGCTGCCAAGGCTGCTGGTCGGAGGCGTAAACGACCATATCTTCTAGCCATCCCCACGGTCGCGTGGATGGATCGACCAAGGTGAGCTGGCCCTGCTCTCGCTCTTGCTTGTTGTGACGCTTGAGAGCCTGGCAAAGGGCCTTCTCATCCCCTCGGATAGGCTTAAAGGCATCATCGGGAATGCCCCTGGCCATGAGGGATGGGGTTGCCCCAATGAGAGAATTACCCCACTGGATGTGGTGCTCTAAAAATGGCAGCGGTTTTCCCGGCTCCATGGCCTCCATCCACAGCGCCACCTTACACAGCTCCACCGCCATGCGGTTGACATCTACCCCATAGATGCAGCGGCTGATCACCTGGCGCAGGGCAGTGCAAATGGCATCGAGGCCGGGTTCTTCTTCGCCGGTACGAATCGTGGCCAACCGCTTCGCCATCCGCTGGGCCGCTGCTGCTAAAAAATGGCCGCTGCCACAGGCGGTGTCGCAAATTTTGAGGTTGAGAATGGCGGTCTCTGGATCTGGCTGCCGAGCGGCTTGCGCTAAGACCGGGTCTAGGGTGGTTTGGAGCAGGGTTTGAACCAGGCTTTCTGGAGTGTAGTAGCAGCCAGTGGTCTTGCGACTATTGCCTTCAGCGGTTTTGAGCTGGAAGGTTCCGGCATCGATATTGAGCTGGGGATGCAGCTCCAGCAACGATTCATAGATGCTGCCCAGCTCGCGAGACTGGAGGTTTTTGTAGTCTACCGGGCGTCTGCCGTTGCGATCGCAAATGAACGCCAGTACCCGAACGGTTTCCAGCAGCGCAGAGTTGGCGAGTTCGCAGCTATCCAGCGCAGGCGTGGCCTCCTCTGACCACAGGAAGCTTCCTAAAGCCGGAAGGCCTAATGCTGAACAGCCATCACGACCCAGGTACTTCATGACAACTTGAAGCCCCTGATAGAGGTCATGATGGCGCGTGCCGCGATGACGATCGGCTAGGGAACGCAGGCGATTTAGCGAGTAATAGCGCTGATATCGTTCTTTAGCTTCTGGTGAAGCGGCAGGATCTAGCAACACATCGCGATCTTCAACCACAAACAAGAACAGCAAACGATAAACCAGCCGCCTGAGCTGGTGGTTGTATTCCTGAGCCGAAAGTACTCCGGTCTGGAGCAAGCGGCGCAGTTCTTGATTGGCAGGGTGGGAGAGAAACCCCTGACCCAGAGTAGAGATAGCGACTTCAACCCCCTTGCGGAGCTGCTCTAGCGCCCGTGTGCCTTGGGAGTCGGCAACCTGTGACCATTTTTCTAGCCAACAGTCTTGGGGAGTCGAGAGTCGAGAGTCGAGAATCGGGGGATGCTCCGACTCCCTGACCTCCACTCTCGATTGATGACAGAGCAGCCACAGCAACACGAAATCAGCATAGACTTCCCCGGCCATCATGGCTTCTAGGTCAAATTCGACATAGGCTTGCCGGGTTAAGCTGGCGTTGTCTCTAAGAATACGGAGTTTGTGCCCATTTGATATAAAGGCCCAGAGGTGTTGGCTAGAACGGTTCAGAAGTTCTTGAACTAGGCTGTGGGGGCTGCTTTTGGTGGCACCGGCAATGCTCGCTATCCGCTGGTCTAGGTCTACCCGGTAGCCCACTAAATGAATGGGAGTATGGTGCCAACCGTGGGAGATAGCGTAGCGTTTTTCGTCAATCTCAATGGCTTGAGCGGATGGCAGGCGACCATAGCCCAGCTCTTGAAACAGCGGCAGCAAGAACTTCTCGCGGGTGAGACGGGTGGCGGCATCGGTTGTAGGTAGCTGGGCCAGAGCCTGTTGGAAGTTGACCCAGGTGCCCCGCAGTCGGCTCCAAGAGCGGTTAATGGCTTCGTTAATGCGCTCTCCTTCCAGCAGGTGAAAGGATTGAGCATCTAAACCATCCAGGGCCTTGTCTCCACTGACAATCCGCTGCAGCAGGTCGCTGGGGAGAATTGCGCCTTCTGAACGAACGGTGGTGAAGATGTTCCTGGAGTTGCCTTTCATGCTTCCTCTGCAAGCGCCAACGCACGAGTCCGCAGCCTGCTAGACATCAAACAAGCACTATTACCGACGAGCGATTCAGGAGGAAGTTGATTGTTGATGGGGGATAACCTATAGCCTCTCATCTCTATTGAACTCAATCTGACAGAGATAGTCGAATTTTCGTTAACAAACAGAATCCAGAACCGACTATCTATCCCCCGATAACTGATGAAATATAGAGCTGACGACTCCCCACCCTTCAGGAAACAAGCAACGTCCTTTGGGAGAGGGGTGGGGGGTGGAGGGCATTAAGCCCGTGGTACCGGCAAAAACATGTAGATGCCCAGAATATCTGGGGGAAGCTGGGGCTCTACCCGGTACCGGATCCCTCGCAATTTTGACGCGCTCCGCACCCGGCGGTGGGCCTCCAGTAGATCATTCCCTCGCTGCTGGGCAACGGCCTCAAGATGGGGGCTGAGGCTGTCAAATTGGTCAATGACTTTTTGCAGGAAGCCGGTGGCTTGGTCGGCGGTGATGTTGGCATCGGGTGTTGCCTCCAGCAGTGCCTCTGCTTGCTCTGGCTCTAACCACTCTGCTTTATCGGGAGAGCCGGTGAACGCCAAGACCTGGCAATCTTCTGCTAAAAGCGGATTTTCTTCATCCCCCTGCTTGGCAATGATATGGAAACGAAACCGCGTTAGCAGCAGGGTTGTGCGCCGCTCTACCTTTTCAGTCCGAATGACTCCACAGCGGCGGGCAACACTATCGGTGATGGCATCCAAAGCGGTATCCATAACGTGGGTGGCCAGCCCTTCCACAATGGGGTGGGTGCGGTTGAGGTAGAGTTGGCCATCTTGCACCGGCAGCTCAAATCGGGCCTGGAAAACTTTGCGATCACCGATCGCATCTTTTAGGGCCTGAGGTGTCTCTGATAGGTCGAAAGAGTAAGAAATTGGGAGGGAGGAGGGGGGAGACGAAGAAGGAGAGCGAGAAGAGGCGTAGGGAGTACTGACAACGCCACCAAAACTGCTGACGGCTCCTTTGACAAAATCGGCGACATCCACGCTGGAGCCAATGGCTGAGCGAATGGCCTGGAGTTCTTGCATTACCTCTTCGACCTTGATGGTTTCCTGGGCAAACATAGTGCGCGATCGCTTCTCTCGCTCGGAGGCAGCTTCCCACTGGCTGAAGAATTGGTCTTTCTGAGGTTTGAAGGCATCCTCATCAAACAGGGAGAGCTGGTCGGAGGCGCTAGCCGTTTGCCCTCTTAGCAGCAGCCCCTCAAAAATGGCTTCCACCAGTTGATCGGTATCCACGGGCACGGGCACCGAGATGCCCAAAGAACTGCGGATAGAGCGGTGCTTGCGAATCAGAACATTCAGAACAATGCCGTCAATCTGGTTGTCGGTGCCGTAGTAGGTCAGCACCCGCACTTTATCTTGGGGTTGGCCGTAGCGGTCTACTCGACCTTCGCGCTGCTCGTGGCGGGTGGGGTTCCACGACAGGTCGTAGTGAATGACGGCGTTGAAGTGGGCTTGCAGGTTGATGCCCTCGCTCAGGCAATCGGTACAGACCAGCACTCGCTGAGGCGACTGGGATAACTGCTCCACCCGTTCTTCTCGCTCAGCCGGGGGTAGGGTGCCAGTAACGGCGACCACTTCAACCCCACGCAAGCTATTTCTTAGCTCTTCTGCCACATACTCAGCGGTGGGGATAAATCGGCAGAAGATGATAGGCTGAAACCCCTCTTTGAGGAAGTCTTTGACCAGGGCGATAATTTTTTGGAGCTTGGTGTCTTTCTTACCCTTCAACCCCTCTGCTTCGCGAGCCATGCGCAGTATGCGATCGCGGTGGCGTTGGACATCGGTGGTGAGTTCGCCGATATCGCTGCCAGGAACCACATCCAGCCCTTCTTTGGCGTCATCATCCATCAGATCCATCACCGCCCGGCGACCGATTTCATCGGCTTCTTCTGGGGTTTGGGTGTCGAGGGTGTCGGCTCGGTTGCGCAGGGTGGTAGCGGCAGCGGCGGGGCTAGAGGCAAGCGATCGCAGCAGCCCCAGGGCTGACCACCAACGCACCCGCTGTCGGTGACGGTTGCCGCCATCGGGATCTTGAACCGTTTCGCGGGCGTAGTTCAGAATCCGGTCAAATAGCTTTTTGTACTCAGGGGATAGCGCATAGGTATCCTCTGCCTCTAGGCGGGTGGGAAAGGGGGTATCGGCATCCAGGTAGGTGCGAATGTCGCCCCGGCGGCGCTGGACAAAGTAGGTTGCCACTTGGCGGCGAATAGCTTCGTTGTCTTTACCTCCCAACTCTTCGGGGAGGTTGGCAAAGTCTGGGTTGAGCAGGGCGAGCAGCGACCGAAAGGCGGCTTCCTTGCCGCTGTGGGGGGTAGCCGTAACCAAAATCAGGTGGCGGTTAGGGGCATCAGCTAGGCCTTTGATCAGCTGGTGGCGCTGGTGCTTGCCGCTTCGCCCCTCCCCGGCAAAGGCGCAGGTGTGGGCCTCATCGACAATCACTAGCTCGGGGCAGGTACGGAGAAATTCATCGCGCCGATGCTCTGATTTGATGAAATCGGTGGAGACGATGACATAGGGGTAGAGGTCGAAGAGAGACTGGCCCAGGCGGCAGCTGCGCTCTAGGCGAGTGGCGGTGCTGGGCAGCACCAATTCGGCATCGATATGGAATTTGCTCTGAAGCTCTGACTGCCACTGTTCGGCTAGGTGGGGTGGGCAGAGAATAGCGAGGCGATCAACTTCGCCGCGATCAATCAGTTCTTTGGCGACGAGGGCGGCTTCGACGGTTTTGCCGATACCCACGTCGTCGGCAATGAGCAGGCGCACGGGCTCTAGCTTGAGGGCCATGAGCAGAGGCACGAGCTGGTAGGGGCGGGGCTCGACGGCCAGCTTGGCAAAGGAGCGGAATGGGCCAGCACTAGAGCGAAAGCCGAGGCGCACGGCATCTCGTAGCATACGGCAGGAGCGATAGTCGCCGAGCTGGCTAGGGTCGGGTAGCTCAAATTGGGCGGGCTCGACGGACTCTAGGGGGAGAAAGATGCCGGTGACTTCGTCTTCGGTGCCGCCGAGGGGGCGCAGGATGAGCATCTCCTCGGTGGATTCGGGGAGGACGACCCACTCGCGATCGCGTGCTTTAACGAGAGAACCAACGGCAAAAGTCATGTCTTAAATTAATTTCCTAAAATTAACTGATACTATCAGCCGCTTTTCACTGAGAATTCTGCTTGGGATAGAGTAATACACTAGCCAAAATCCTGGGATACTGGAAAGGTAGCTCCAGCGAATCCAGGTAACTATCAAGACGATTTTTGGCCTCCTCTAACAAGCTCAAAACTTTACCTATTTCGACCTCTGGCCTTGTTAAGTTAGGCGATCGATCAACCTGACTAATATTACTGTTCAAGAGTATTAGCAACTCCCAATCTTTCAAAATATCTTTTTCCGATCCTGTAAATTTTACCCCTACTACAACCTGTCGCACATTTGTTTGCACAGTTGTTACTCGGTCTACAATTTGGAAAATGACTACAGGATGCTCAAGTTCAGCCACTTGTGCAACACAGCTATCCAGTTCTGAGGCTTGCTTCAACGCCTGATTCATTAGACAATGACCTACACCGAGGAGATTATTGATCTTCTTTTTGTCTCGGCAAGCACGATCAAAATGCAGATGCTCATAGCGCTTACGGATTGCTGGTTCCGTCAGCCAAGATTCTGGGGTGATAAATGACAGACCATCCTCATTCCGAGAAATCCGCCGCTTATTAAGCAGAAGTGTTGCTTCAAAGAAAGGACGCAAATCTGGTAAGTCTACCTGTGGCAACAAAGAAGAAACTCTCTGAAAGTCGAATTTCTCACAACTTCCCATGAGTTCTTTAACCGTTGCTACAGCATCTTGGCCACCAAACGTTGCGGTTTTAGAGTCAAACCATCGACTTAAGTTTTCTTCGTTTTGGTCAGCTTCGCTAAAAATTTCTCGAAACATTTTTGGTGAAGTCATCCCAAGTACCAATTGAAGTAAGTCTTCAGGTTCTTCCATGACCTGGTCAAGAGACTGCATAATATTCTCAATCTTGCTATTAAGCTTATCCCAAATTCGCGTTTCTACAGTATCAGGATTACGCAGATTAATAACCTCAACTTTCTGCGTCTGCCCATAGCGATTAAGCCGCCCTACTCGCTGATGTAAACGCATAGGATTCCAGGGCAAATCAACGTGAATAAGGGAATAACATGTCTCTTGAAGATCAATTCCCTCACCACCGGCTTCGGTCGAAACTAGAAATCTAACTTCTCCAGAGTTAAATTTTTCGGCAGCACGCTCCCTCTTCTCAAAATAGGTACGAAGCCTTCCAGTACTTTCAATCACCTCATCAGCTCGACCATCACCATTGATAAAGGTAACGCAGTCATTGCCAAAACGAGCGATGAGAGCAGACATGAGTAAAGATTGAGTAGCTTTATACTCCGTAAAGAATAGAACTTGTCGGCCTGAGAATCTTGTTTCTAATATCTCAACTATTTTTCCAATTTTTGTTTCAAATTTGACGAGCTCAGCAGCCTCGATAAGCTCTTGTAATCTTGGCTTCTCATCTTCCATGAGATATACTTTTAGGCTAAGATCAAATATTTTTTCCTCCAGCAGGCTCAGTTCGTCACTGTCAGCTTTCTCGTCATCATCTAGTAATTTTAATTTTTCAAGCGTATCTTTTCTGCTTTTAGCGTCTTCTAGTTCCTCTCGGTAATTAATAATTTTATTTAATCGCTTTTTGAGGGCAGATCGAATAGCAGCAACTGAGCTGGAAGCTAGCTTCTGCATACAGATTAAGATCAACATTACAGCTCTTTGATTTGTCTGACTGAGACCTGAGGCATAAGCTTTACCAGTCAAGATAAATTCTGTGAGTTTAAAATAGAAATCTTCTTCTTCTAAAGAGTAGCTATAAGTCTCCGAAAAAACATTAGGAGGATAAAATAGCTTTTTCCCTTCCATATCAGTCACAAGCTGTTTATTGTTCCGAATCATCGCTAAATGCAAAGAACGCATCTGCTTCTGAAGATCGTCCGATGACTCTACTGCTTCTGCTGGATCAAAAAGATCATTACGGAGTAACTTTAGAAGTGCAAAAAACTGATAATGCTTTCCCCTATGGGGAGTGCCAGTAAAGAAGACAGCAGATTTAATTTTTTGATGGTCATACATTAGGCGATTCATCAAGCTGTAGCCTAAGGTTTGACCAGTCTGCTCATCGGCATTCAGGTGGTGGGCCTCATCTACAACTACCAAATCCCAAGGTTCTGCGTTAAACATGCGCTGATGTCGGTTACCACTGTCTTTGCGCAGAGTTGGTAAAGAGGCAATCACCTGTAAGTGGGTATTCCAGAAATCACTTCTAGGTGTATCCGCCTCGGTGGTGTAGCGCGCCATGCGGATATCAAACATATTGCGCAGTCGTTCCTGCCACTGTTCAACGAGACCAGCAGGGCATAATACCAGGATGCGCCTAACGGCATCCTTGCTAAGTAAGGCAGATATAATTAGACCAGCTTCAATGGTCTTGCCTAAGCCAACATCATCAGCAATTAGCCATCGAGTAGGCAGTTCTTGTACGACTTTGCGACAGACCCAAAGTTGGTGTGGTAGTAGGACTATGCGGGCAAGGGAAAAGACTCCCCACATATCGTTAATAGAACGAATTGCAAGAGCTTGGGTACGAGCAATAACCTCTAGAGGATCGTGCCATTCTGGAGCAAGAATAGCTTCCTGAAGAGATTGTAGTCGCGTTAGTTCTGATTTAAGACATTCTTCAATACCATGTTCAAACCGGACAACCACTGTGGCATCTTCGTCTACTCGGACTTCACCACTACCAAATCTAGGATGGTTGACGCGATCTCCGCGTTTATACTCCATTTTAGTTTCCTATATATCTAGATTGAATTTTGACTGGCATTTTCTGTATTTATAAATGCTTAAAGCTCATCAGAATATTCGATCATCATCTTGAACATTCAAGCCAACTAGGTTGAGATCTAGGTTTTCTGAAAATAATTCAAAAGGAATATCAAAGTGAGAATCTAAAATCATATTTTCCGAGATATCTAGGCAGTTAAACTTATTTTTTAAGAACTTAAAAATCTGCTTTGAGTGGTTATAGTCTGATTTTTGCAATCCATCACAGCCAAGCCAAGTTAGTGCTCTCCGGACATTTTCACGAGGCACAAAGCAGTGAGAGGATAAATACTTATTTCCTTTGAGGATTTCTAGTCGAACTAATTCTCTAACAATAAAATTGGCTCCGATACCAATTCTAAGGGGAGGTGCATCTACGCCTCCCCGTGATAAATGGCTTGCGACCCTTGGATTAGTTAATGACCTCAAATTGAAGGCTTTCTGCATTCGATCTGCGCTACAAAAAGACTCTCGATACTCATCAAGATATTTGGAGATCTGATAGATATTTGGGTACTTCTCGATCCAGGAATACCAAGTTGTGTTGTCTGTCAAAGAGTCTACATAGCTATTTAGAACCTCTATCCACTGATCGGGCTGGTTCTGTGGATCGGGGGAGGAGAAAACATCCCACCACCCTTGGTCGATACAAAAGCGTATAAAGTTTCGATGTTGTTCGTGGGTAGTGCGTCCCATCGTGTGGGTAGCTCCAATGAAAAATAGCATTAGCCACGCACTACGATCATCATCGATTAACCCATATTGCAACTCAGTAATATCGATAGGGTAAAGCCGCTCGTTATATCTTCTTATCTCAGTAAGGTAGTTTTCTTCCCACCAAGCATAAATATCTTTTAGCTGATTAGGTTCTGCTAGAGGGAGAGAGGGGGGAGTAATAGCTTCGAATGGAGAGTCTCCATTCGGAGAGACTTGATCCCAAGGAATTTCTCCTCTCAAAGCCTTATCTTCTAGACTTTGCCGTTCTTTCGTTTTTAGTAAACTCTGAACTCTAGGGTCACTTTCCATCCAGCATCCAGAAATAGAATCCCTAAGTAGGCTAGAGAAATCTAAATTCCTATCCCCACTGGAAAGATATTCTAAAACGCCTTGCTGCTGGCTTTCTGTGTTTGCTGCTCTTGCCCACCGAACTAGTTCATCAATCTCAATTGTTTCACGTCGTAAACGGCAAACACGGAAAAACTGAAGAGCTGTGTCTGTATAGTCAGGGTGTAAGATTCGATTTGGGGGAGCAAAAGCTACTAAACGCTTCTCTTCGAGATCTTCAGGCTGATGTAGAAGAAGAAGCGATGCGGCTAGGTAACCTCCTGACTGATTCGTAAATGAGGTGGACGAAGATTTGAGTACATCAAGAATTCTGCTGTGATCTGATCGATTGGAAATCTCCCAAGTGCTCAGGTTATCAGAATTAATTATCTGTCCAATGCGACTTGCTGTTACAACTCTAATATTCTGACCTCCCAACTCTTCTCTCAAGCAATCAGCCAGATCAAGATTTTCTACTTGAGGTATTTCATCAAAGTTCAAAAGCCTCTTAACGTCTCCCCAAACTTTGTAGCCAATCAATTGTTCGTCAGAATAGCAGTCTTGAAATTTTTCCCAAGAAGATACACACGCAAAAAGACTACTCTTACCTAATAAGCCTGTTACTTGACACTTTATATCCTGCAAAGCAACAAGCTGACCAGACAATCCATTTGGCAAGGCTTTACAAGTGCTAATTAAATGGCCAATTCCCTGAGATATCCCTGAGAAGCCATGATGAATTAGGCTGGTCGATATACTTTCACTAGATTTATTTAGCCAATCCGCAGCAAAAGCTTCCCATAAAAACTTCCAGAACTTATATCTGTCAGAAGTATCAATCGTTATTCCGTGAGGAGCCAGTAATTTTAAAAGTTTTTCCCGAGAGATTTCTGCCTCATGAGGTGAGACTGATTGATTGGCCATAGCTAACAATTTATCTACTTTTTTTCTATCCTCAACAGAAACTTTTTGAAGAGTCTGGGAAGAGAGTTCAATAGGAACAGCACCTTCAAAGCCTAAAAGACGCTTTAAGGAAGACCAGTTATCTCCTATAGAAAGTTGAAAAAGTTGGCATAGTTTTTCTCCAAACTGACGTCCTATTTCCTCTATCAAGACGCGATTATGAGAAGAGTTAGGATCCAGACGAGTTCTGCCAGTGGTAACATCAAAATTACCATTGACTATAAACCTCAAATCAGAATCTTCTTTGGTAGGAGTTGTCACCCAAAACGACGAGATGTCTTGCAGTGGGGAACTACTACTGTCTAAATCCTTTGAGAAAGTTATCGCAACAATTCCAGCAGGCAACCTAAAACACAAGAGCTTATGGCATTCCCATTGTCTCAATGCGTTCATAAGATAGACGTTACCGACTTCAATTTCAGGGATACTAAATATTGAAATAGGCGACCATGAGAGATTTCTAGAACCATGCACTGTAACCAGCTTGCATTTTCGAATGGCTTTTGCAAAGATCAGTAATAAATTTGCCTGGCGCTCAAACTCCAAAATAATTGAATCACTTTTGAAGTCCTCACCAAGGGGTAATGATATTAAGGTTCCATCTGTAAGATCTGGATTTGACTGTTCATTAACTAGTTCTTCTCTCAAGCTATCTAACAGCTTCAAGTCATTTATTGGCAGCGGTAGAATTCCACCGCAAACTCTGAAGCTTAGATCGCCGCTAATGATGGCTGGATTTTCTGTTGCAAGATGAACTGTCTTAAAGCCAAGTCCAAATTTCCCTGTCTCATCTTCTGGCTTATCAGAAATGTTGAAAGAGAGCATTTTAACTAAATCTTGATCAAATCCTCTCTCTCGTAAATCATGATTTGTATAATCAGAGTGTCTAAATTTATTAATGGTTCTTCCCCAATGCGCAAAAACTAGGTTCTGAGCATCATATTTCAATACAAAGTATTCATGTCCTGCCTCAACTTCATTTGAAAAATGTACTAGTTCTTTGACGGCATCATCAGCATTCTGAAATATTTCAAATGGTATATTAATTAAGTGATAGCCATACTGCCCTTCACCAATCTTTTTTCTAACAGCAGCAAGAATTTCAGCCTGATTTTCGTTTGATTGAATGAGGCTTTCTATCGTATCTGAGATATCTTGAATTTCTTGCAACAACCTCTCGAATTCCTTTGGGTTTTTATGACTTCTTCTACGCCAGTCACTTAAGGCAAACTCTTTATCATCCCACAAGCGTAACTGTTCTCGAATTTGAGGGTTTCTTATTCCTAGACTTCTCAAAAGATGCCGAGAGTTCTTGAGTATAAAATCTTTAGCTACATCAATCTCTATCTGCTGCGAATCATTCAGCCTCTTCCAGATATTTTCTATTAGACTTTCTTTATCACTATATCCATTCTCGTCCAAAGATTTGATTAGCTGCTTAAAAGAACGAAATAGCAAATTAGCTAATATATTTGAGTTTAAACTTTGAAGATCTAACTTTCTTAAGCTGATATTAGATTTAAGGCTGCCTACAAAAATAGTTTCTAGCTGAGTAGAGTTTGATATGGGGACATCAATGATAGCTCCTATGAGATTTCTAACCTGCTGACTTTTCTCCTGATTTATCTGAATTGTGAAGGATTTGGTTCGAGCCTGTCCCCAAACTAATTCATTGCGAAGAGTTTCAAAGGGCCGTCTTTGTAGGAAACTCTGTGCCAACATCTGAACACCTTTATCAGAACCTGCCAGTAGAGCAACAATTCCTCCAATAACCTGCGATGGAACATGGTTGAGCCAAGATGTAAAGTATTCCTCAAGCCTTTGGGCATTACTGCTAAGACTCTCCACAGCATCTTCTTCTGGTTCTACTTGAGTAACTTGGTCTAAATTCTGGATCGTGATGTGGCTTGAGGCTAAATCGTCAAAATATGAAGCTAAAATAATTCTCTGAGCTTCATTTAGAAGATAACTTGGATCAATACTGTGATTATCGCTTCCATCACACAGAAGCTTTGTAGTCCGCCACTCTGGTTTTCTGCTTTGGCTTAGTAGCTGAATTTCTGGCAAGATAGCAGAACAAAAGTCAGGTAGATTACACGCAATTGAAAGAAAGCTATTAAAAACTTGAATGGCTTCTTTTTTGGGATTGCCGTGATGTGTTGTTATCCAGTTCAGGATGGTTTTGACTTTAGTAGAACCTTCAATTCCTTTAACTTTTTTAATTAGGCTTGGAAAAATAAATACAGCAAAAGCATCTAAATCTTGAGCTAAAGCTAAGATTGACGTTTCTGGGCAGTTGACCAATACAGACACTACGTTTTCTAGCAAGTTTTGACTTTCTGGTAGATTGCCTAAATGGTGCCAAGGCTGGTCTGCGACTACTTCACCTAATATTTCATAAGCTAACTCACCAGATATCAGCCATTCTGAAATATATCTGGAGCTTAAGATATCTATGTCCGCACGAAGCATGTCGGGACTTACATAGTTCCTAGGATTGAAACCACTGAGTAACTCTGTTACTATTGCTGTTGCTTCTGGAAGATAAATAATTTGGTTAGGTGATCGCGATTGACCTTCGATATCTACTAGCCATGCAGTTTCTCTCAATGGCTGGATTAGGTTATTGCGAAGACCTTGATTTTTTTGCTCAAGTCTACCTAGTGCGCCTAGTATATCTAGAATAAAGCAAGCATAAATAGAAGGATCTTTAACTGAGTATCGTTGGTCTCTCCCTAACAAAAACTCTAAGATATTGTTTCCATACCAGGTCTCACATATATGTCTAAGTGTTTGGAGATGTGTAAGCTGGCTAGCTAGCATTGAGTAGGTGACATAGACACAATCTCCTTCACTTCGAAAAGCTTCCTCTAATCGAGGCATAAAGGAGTCTAGTTGA
This sequence comes from Pseudanabaena sp. PCC 9330, assembly GCF_055795045.1. Taxonomy (NCBI): domain Bacteria; kingdom Bacillati; phylum Cyanobacteriota; class Cyanophyceae; order Pseudanabaenales; family Pseudanabaenaceae; genus Pseudanabaena; species Pseudanabaena sp. PCC 9330. The sequence continues at coordinate 49,055 of NZ_JAYFES010000047.1, forward strand.
GGAGGGAGAAGGATAACGTTTTTAGGTGCAACTCTATCTCCTGTATTTAACTGAAGCCAAGTAACCTCCCTGAGGTGCTTAAGTAACTCGTTATCAGATTTCAGATCGTTGGCTTGCGGAATTAATTTAAGTAGCAGATCGTAATATTGCTCAGGTTGGGGCTGACTGAGGACTAGTAGGATTGCTGCTCTCGGTGTCCATAAAGGAATCCAGTCTAGGCGGCTAGTCTCAGAAATAATGCTAACTAAAGGGCTCAATCGAAGAGGGATCTCAAAATCTGGATTACTTCTATATGTGTCGGGAGTAATCGAAACGATTGCTCCATCATCTGCTGTATGAAATTCGAGGCTTCTCCAAAGGTCTTTGCCACCATAAATCGAGACCTGATTCAAGACTTCTTGTCTTTCTTCTAGCGTGAAATTCTGCCCATTCAAGAGGGAAGGATCTAAAGATGGGATAAGTTCTTGAGGAGATGTAGAACAAATTCCTAATATCTTCCATTTATCTTCAAGGATCTTTTTAGCTAGCTCTTGAGGAATAATACGCCAAGGCTCGAAAATATATCTAGCCACCTTACTCCAAACAGAATTACTCTCAGATGTAACAAGAAGCAATTCTGTGTTGTCAAAGTTTTCAGAAGAACCATGCAATAAAAAGCGTAGAGCCTGGGTATTCATCACAATAGCCTTTCTAGTAAGTCGGTACGATTTTCAGATGCAGATAGAGTGGGACACTGCTGTAAAACCTGAAAACATGCTGAATTATCACATTCTCTCAGCTGATCAAAAAGTCGTTTTGCTAATTCACGATCAACTAAGATCACATCTTTCTCTGCCAAAGTCTTTTGCAAGGCCTTAGCAATGTCTCTTCTGCTAGGTGTATCTCTAAAGGCAAAATAGCTTGAGCTATTAAGCTTGTTGAGACTATGAAAATTGTTTTCTCCAGTACGACAGTTATAAATAGGGATAAATTGAAACGTTTTAGTCTGTTCTCGAAAATCTGCTAAGTCTTGCGCTGCAACTGCTTGAATTATTTGATTGATAATTGAAATAACTAGTTCTTTTTCTCCGCCATATTCTATTAAGCTAGAGATCAACCATGCAGCGTTGCGTCCTGAGAGAGCTTGCTGCTCGTAAGAAGGGCTTAATTGCCTAGGTATTAATAGAACATTGTCTAGCATCTGGTTTAGATATTGAAATAGATCTACATCAAGACAGTCTAAGCAGAACCACCTTGACTGATCTAATTTACAAATAATTGAGGTGAGGGAAGTTCGTCTTTCCTCACCTAACTTCTGAGAGTCAATTTCTGTAAGCATCTTTTTGAGTTGTTTTTGTAAGCAGTCCTGGACATTGACAGAAAAATGCTTGCCTTTATTCTGAGTAGCAATGGTCTCTAGCCAATCTAACCAAAAATCTACTTCTTCTGGCTCATCAAAAATTTGGATGATATTGAGCGATTCTAGAATTCTAACGACTTCTTTATCACCCCATTCGTCAGGTTTGCCTGAAGATAAAAGATTCGGAGCACTATCTAAGACAAGACAGATGTCGGTAGGGAGACTATCTAGTTCTTTCCATATTTCCCAGTTGGGGATATTAGGCATTGCTAAGATACGTTGCTGGGAAGATACAAGTTCCCAATCACAACTTTCCCTATCGAGCCTATATACCCAGTAATACCGATCAAGGACTTTTTGGGAAATATTATCCTTGTCTAAAATATATTGCTTTAGTGCTTGGCAGAGAGAGCCTATGTTGACATTGTCTACAGTCCTAGACCTAAATAAATATGTCTCTTTAAGGGCATAGGTGAACTCTCCCAACATCAATTCATATAATCTTTTATTCCACTTCTTTTTTAGGGAATCATCGGAATTAATCTGTGTTTCGATATTTTCATGAAAGGTTGTTTTTGATTGTATAGGCTCATCTTCTATACAAAGTTTTTCTTTGTCCCATCCTAATACCCCAGTTCTAGCAAAATCTACGAAGAAATATCCGTGCAAAGTCAGGAAACAATTTAAGTTGGATGAAGTAATGAATTCTACATCTTCACCTGTTGGCAAAAACACGGCAGTTCTAAGTGTCAAGGTTCTGCTTTCATTCTGGTTTGAACCTAAATCTGGCCATGCAAAGATTATTGATGCATGAGGCTTGATAGATTTAAACTTTTTAGGAAAACAATCAACATTAACAATCTCATCAAGTATGGGATCGGAGAATAGGGACTCAATTCCAGAGAAAAGCATTCTTTTGTGATTATTCATGTCTCTGACATGAATCTCGCCTGAGATTTGTCGTAATTCATTTGGCCTGAGCATCCCAATAGACAAGCTTCTTCTTGCTTCACTTATACAGGTGATTTCAAATTCAGGCTTCTCTAGCTCTTGATCTTGGTTCCAGAATCTTACTCTTCCTATGTAGCTAAGTAACGGAAGTAATAGGGACAATTGATGCTGTGCTTCTTGACCATTCAGAAAGGCTGGAGGGAAATTTTTAAAAAAATCTACAGAGCCTTCTTTAATGAAGCCTAGTTCAATTCCATCTTCCAAGGATATCTCCTCGGGTTGGGTTCTATGACATCTTTGTCTTAGTGGTATCCAAATGAGTAGCCAACCGTCTCGACCTTCTTCTGTGTATTCTTCTAAATTCAAAATCTTTTGGATTGACTCTTGGAGCTTATTCCGATCACTCAGGCTCAAGTCGTTCCAATCAGGATGGTAGTGATCTTTATTGTTTTCTCCTGCCCATGGGTTGAAAATACTGTAGCCTGGATTGACTCCATATTTTTCCTTGTCAGCTACATAGAAGAAGGCTTCGCAAAGATGAAAAATGCTTTTCAAGCCAAGGCCAAACTTCCCGATTGACTCATTTTCATCTGGCTTGCTACTTCCACCTAGGATGTATTGGATTGCCTTTGCATTCTTCTCGGTGAACTCTCCATTGTCTAAAATAAATAGCGCTGGGGATCTGAGTAGAGGATGTTCGGCATTTTCAATACCTTTGACCCAGCCATAGTCAAAGCAGGTTGACTTTGCATCTTCTGCATTTTGAATCAACTCCTTAAGTATCGGAAATCCTAGCTTGTAGCTCTTTAGCAAATTCTCTCGTAGGTATTCGATGTCACCTAAAGGATGATGTTTAGCCATTTAAGTTCTCCTTATAAGAGCTAAAAAATTACTGTAAGAGTAAGAATCTACTTGCTGTCTTTTCCCACGTGACAAACAGCTCATCACGGGCTCGTGTCAGGCTCACATAGAGAAGCTGTCTCTCTCGTGCCAGCACATCCTTCTGTAGCTGAGCATCCTTCGTCCTCTCGACGATGTATCTCAGCGGCACCTGGTCATCCGACACATTCACCACAAACACCGCCTTAAACTCCAGCCCCTTGGCCCGGTGCATTGTCCCCAAATTCACCGCCGCCTCCCGACTCCCCCCCTTACGCAAGTTATGGCACTTCAATCCCGCCTGCTTCAGCGCCCCCTCCATTTCTGCGATCGCCTTATTGGTTCGGGCAAAAATCGCAATTTCCTCTGGAGCCAAGCCTTGCTGGGTAATCGTCTGAATTTGCCGAACCAAGAAATCTTGCTGCTCTTCCTGGCTATTGAACCCTTTCATCACCGGCTCAGGGCCGCTCAGCAGGCTGACCGTGCCCTTGCGGCTCTCCTGCCCCCCATCCATATCGTCACTCTGATAGCCCAGCATGGCATCAGCAAACTGCCGAATCTGCTCTGTAGTGCGGTAGTTAATGCGCAAGATGTGGGATCGGCCCCGCACATCTACACCTAGAGCTTTGAGGCTAAACGGTGTGCTATAAATCCGCTGCCCACCGTCACCCACTAGGGTCAAGGCATCGGCTCCATCGCCAGCTAAGGTAGCCAGCAGCATGATTTCCTGCGGTCGCAGATCTTGCAGCTCATCCACAATCACTGCATCAAAGGGGCTCTTCACCTGGCCAGAGGTCACGAGGTCTCTGGCCAGGCGGCAGATGGAGGGGTAGTCCAGACAGCCCCGTTCATTCAAAGTCTCAAACACCCGATGAAAGATTTGCCAAACCTGCTGTCGCCCCTTTACCGTCAGTGGAAAGCCCCGCCCCGCCCGGTTAGCGCTACGATACTCATCCCAAGAGGTAATGCCCTGGTCTTGAATGACGGTTTCCCACTCAGTTTTGAGCAAATCAGGATCTAGGGGACAAATGCCGGGATGGTAGTACTCGTCAATCAGCTTCCAAATGTCGTCGTTGACAGCAGGGTAGAGATCTGGATTAGCCTGCTTAGCAATGCCCAGCCCCTGGCTATGAACCGTCGTGACCGTGATGCGCGATCGCTCTTCCTCTGTACACAACAGCTCCAGGTTTCGCTGAATGTTCTCGCAGAGGGTTGAGACATAGCTGGTTAAAAAGACCCGCTTACCTTGCCGCGCTAGATGTCGGGCTCGGTGCATGGCCACCACCGTTTTGCCCGTCCCTGCCGAACCAGAAATTTTGACAGGGCCATTAAAGCTACTTGTCGCCAGCTTTTGTTGGGAAGGATGTAAAAAAGCTACCCAGGTAGCCAGGGGAGCCTCCAGCATCTTCATCAGGTCATCGTTGTTTTCCAGCACAAAGAACCGGCGCTGCGTATCTTGGCTGGCGGTAATGGGCTGGTTGGCGGCGATCGCCGCTGGTGGAGTAACAAACTCACCATCTGCCAGCTTTAGCAGGCGCTCACCCACATCCTCCGGCAGCTTGATCACTACCAGCCAAAGCTCGTCCATATTTTGAACTTTGCGGATAGTTGGCAGCCAACTAGGCGGCACGCCAAGACTTTCTAAATAGTCACTGTCATGGCCATCAAACAGGTGCGGAATCTCAGGTCCCGCAAAGGCCCCTTGGGTTACTACCGTATCGGGCGACTCAACAATTTGTAGGGCACCGGTTTTAGGGTGTCGCGCAATCTGCTTTGTCTCTGCCCATTTGTAAGCAGCATCATGCTGATCAGCATGGAGTACTGTCCAAACGTCGCCGTCTTTGTGAACGATGGCTCTCAGCCCCTGGGTAATTCGGCCTGACCATAGATTCTCGTTTTTAGTTCGGGTGACTCGCTCTAGGCTGAGGCTAGGATGGGCTGGGTTATCAATAAACTTGGCCAAAAACTGCCAAACCCGCCTGGCATCATTGGGGTCAAGCAGGGCAACAGCTGCTGGGAGGGATTGATCAATGAGTACGGGCATCAGAATCCTCCTCAGCTATGCAGCCGATAATGGGTAATATCCATGCGACCCAGGCCTTGCCTACGGTCTAGGCGAAACGCCTTTCCCTCCTGGTGAATGCGAATATGCCAATACATGCGGTCGTCTTTTTCAGTCGTCCAAAAGTCATCTAGCCAGGACGACACCTCTTGAAAGGGCAGCAAAATGGTTTGCTCTGGCCCACCACAGCCCAGAGCTAGGTAGCCATTAACGCAGTTTTCTAGGAACTCCTTCTGGGCTGGATGAAAGGCAAACCAGTAGGAGGGTATGCCCGTGTGGGTATGGGTCTTAGAGATGACGCAGACAACGGCTGTTACCCCATCGGCAGTCGCGTAGGTTGTGCGAGATTTGGATATCAGCGGCAGCCCTAGCTTTTGAGCGACCTGGTCGATACAATCTTGCCGAAAATCAACGGGGGGCTCTCTTTCAGCCTCCTCTGGTTCAGGCAGAGTCTCTTCTTGGGGTGCGATCGCCTGGGTAGGTGCCTGCAAAGTTGCCAAAATGCTAGCTAAACCAGCTTCGGGCTCATGGGGAGTAACCAAGACGGTGGTGGCACCGGTTCCTTCTAATACTGCTTTTACGGCTTCTACTGAGGCCAGTCGGCCATCGATCAGGTGAATGACTCTTTCATCTTTTATGACCTCAGCCAAATAGGAACCCACAACAGCTCCATGGGACTCGACATCTCCACCAGCTTCAATCGATAGGCCATCTAGCTTGGCCAAAGCCTGGAGGAAGGTATGCCACTCTGAGGCAAACAGGTCGTAATCTACTGAGCTGGTCTCTTCTCGCACAATGGGTTTACCCATCGCTTTGCCAATCCGATCTAGCAGAGCAGCTTCCCGAGCGCGGAAAAAGTGTTCAAAGTTATCATCCCTAAGGGCTGTGGCATCAATAAGGTGGCTGGTCAGGATGCCATCCATCTGTTCTGCTGGGATTTCAGCACTTTTTTCTAAGCTGGCGAGATACTTGCTGGGGGCCTTGTTGCTGATGCGGCGATTGGTGCCAGCCGATAGGGGAGTTTTGTTGATAATGCTGTCATAGCGTTTGACATCGAGCCCAGCCTTACGGCACCAGTCTTGGGGGAAAATATGGTGAATGTCGATTTTGTCGTCAAAGTAAACTTGGTCATTAATGGGAACACCAGAGCGAAAATCTGGGCCTCCATCTTGCATCAGCAAGGCATAGATGCCTTTGTAAGCCGCGCTGTTTCTAGTCCTTAAGCCGAGTAAGCGCCCAGGGCTGAAGTTGGCCACTGTCACAGTGTCAGGTTCCGCGCCCCCTGCGGCCCAAGCCAGCACCTCAGGTAGGTCTTTCGCAAAGCGACTTTCGATCGCGCTGCCGTAAAGCTCTCCAAACACTCCAGACCAGTACCAGCGAGTCAGCTTCTGTCGCACGCCGTGGTTAAGGGCATGATCACCTAGCAGCGTAAAGATAGCGGCTAGCGGAACGAGCTGGGTTTTGTAAGGAATATCGCGGGCGGTGAAGATTTTTTGCCCGTGCAGTAATTTAGCGGCCTCCTGAAATCCCCTGGTAACGGGGTCGGCCCAGGCTTTGTATTCATCCAGGGTGAGTTTGAGAATGTCTCGTCGCTTGCAGCTTACCCCTGGGGCCTTGTCTGGGGATGTGCCTCCTGCGATCGCGGTCTTTTGTCGCTCTAGAGAAGCCACCAGAGCAATTGACTGAAGAAAATCGGTACTCTCAATGGTTTCTAGAAGACGAAACTGGGTCAGCTGGGTTTTGCGATCGGCCCAGTCTTGGCGCAGCAAATAGTCTTCAGCGGCAAAGGTTGCCGTCAAAAGCTCAAACACGGTCAGCGACACACCGCCAGTATTTACCTTCTCAAATACTTGGCAAACGGCTTCCTTCGGTGTTTCCTTGCCTAGGGAAATGACTGGAATCTGGTACTTGTCGAAGCGTTTGATGATTTCTTTTTCAAACTGGCTGAATAGCTTAATCTTGTCTTTGTCGTAGTCCCAATGGGCTTGGTGCCCTTCGCGCCAGCTTGAACAATCAAATACTTGGCCAATCGGAAACAGGCCTCGCTCATATTCCTTTGCCGGTGTGGAGTAGTCTTCAGTGACTTCTCCTCGGAAATTTTTGAGTTGTCGGTTCTCTGGCAAGCTTATGATGGCATCTTCCCGTTCAACATTGGGGTTGAGGGCCGCTTCAATGTCAATGTAGTACCAGCGATGAATGGAGCGTCCTCGCAGATCTCGCGTGAGGACAGGTTGCTCTGAATTAAGCGCCTGAAATAAAGAGGTGAGGCGCTGTTGACCATCCAAAATTAGGCGATCGGCTTGAACTGGGGACGCTATCTGTACCCCCTCAACGGGGCGAGCTTTGAACTTAACCTCCTCATTGCCTGTCTGGAGCATCATCACGGCCCCGATGGGGTAAGCCAAGGAGAGGCTAGCCAACAGACTGCGCACATGCTCGTCATCCCAAACCCAACCACGCTGAAAGTCAGGAAGCTGAATCTCTCCTTTGCGAATGCTTCTGAGGAGATCCAGAAGCCCCTCTTTCGTACTGTCAAACGTGGTCATTGCAGTCATTACGATTTCTCTTCTAACAGCGTCTTTAGGGTTTGCATTAAGTTTGGCAGGTTAGGCGTGATGGGTAAAACCAATTGACCTTGAGCGTTGAGGAGTGTTGCTATGGCCGTTGCCTCAGGTTGTTCAGGGTCAATCAGGTGAACCGTCTGACCGGTACATGACACTTGGGCCAGATAATCCCCAATTACACGACTGCCGTCGAACACATCCCCGCCTGGCTCGACTTGCCAGTCATGGTTCTGGCAAAGCTGTTCTATCAGTGGATGCCACTGTGGATCAAATAGCTCTAGATCAACGTGCCCACATCCTGGGATAAATCCATTGTTTTCTCCGGGCTGTGGATGGGCAAAGCCTTCCCCAAAGATGCCGGGGTACTGCTTTAGAATGGCTGCCCAGTCATCCCGGTAACCGAACCTGAGCACGGTGTAGCCAAAATCTTCTAGACAGTCGGCTTGGCCTTGGTCTCGCTGGTGGCGATCGGGAAAATCGTGATGGGGGCCATCCACGTAGATCACGGTAGCCTGGTCGGTGTAGGCAAAGTCAGGGCGAGTACCGCAGTCAGCAATCCTCACTTGGGCGGTGGTAGGCAGGCGATAGCCGTGGTCATACAGATGCCGAACCCAGTCTCGCTCCAGCTCTGAATCTGCTTTGTTCAATAGGTGATCTAAATGCTCCGTGCGGGGTTTGGGGGAGGGTGACGCCAACACCTCAGCCCCAGTCAGCTGCATCAAGATAGCCCGAATCGCCTGGCGATCTAGCAGGGCATGATCCCGCTGATTGCTGTAGTTCATGAGGCAGTCGTAGCAGGCTGCTTCGCAGTTTTCCTCTGACTGAGGCCCATGGCCCAGGTCTTCACCCGTCTCTGGATCAAAGTGACACACCTCCAGCGCCGCTTTCGCAACTGTCGCTAGGGCCGTAGGGTCATTCAGCAGCCGCTTGAGTACCCCGGCACCGCCCTCGGCAGACTCATAAAACAAAATCAATCGGCGATCATCTCGATGGGGTAGCGGCTCGGCAGCGAGTTCATTGTCTTCCAGTTGGTAGGTCACCTGAATCGCCTGCTTAAGCGCCGATTGCAGGGACGCCATTTGCTCAGGTCTGAGCGCGCGCTTGGGCTCAAATAGCAGGCTGTTGCGGCTGTCTTGAACGTAGGGAATCACCCGCGCTGTGCGAGACGATAGTGGATCGGCCACATCTTCTTCCTCGGTGACTTGTTCATTTTTGGCCCAGTAGCCCCGCTCGATATCGAGCACGAAGCCGAGCTGCTCTTTATTTTTGCGGCGAGCCCAGCCCAGGTTGATGCGCCACAGCTCTGCATTTTGCGCATAGGTGAGCTGAGCCAGCTTCTGATCGTCTCGTTGCACTAGAGCCACCTGGTAAGACGGATGGCCCTCTCGCTCTGGGAAGCGAACCCCAGTGCAGAGGTCGTATCCTAGCCTGAGGCGTTCTTCTTCGTCGGAGTTGATTTTGTCGCGGCGTTTTGTGGTGACGTTTTGCAATCGGAAGAGCGATCGCAGCGAACTATCCAGGTCGGCATCACAGCGTTCGCACTTATCGAGCCCTACTCCATCGCTAATAGGGTGCAGGTAGCCACAGCTAGGGCACTGCTTCACCTCTCCAAGGGACAAGGTGCCCTCTTCCCCCTCCACAGGCAAAATCACCCGGTTAATCAGATACTTTGAGCCTTCGTGATACACCACCGAGCGGGGGCCAAATTCAGAGATAGCCAGGAAGCGGGGCCGAGATAGATACTCTTCTCGACCTTGGCGCATCCGTCTCGCTGGCACGTAGGCCGATAGGGGCAGCCGAGGAAAATTGTAGCCGGGTAAGAACCCTTCGCTAGCGAAGTATCGATAGCTATAGAAGTCTGACTGGGAAAGATTACTTGAAACCGTTAGCAGTTCTAGCTGGGCTTCGGCTTCTCGCCGCAGTCGCTTGGCCTGGTCTTTGTCCCTAGCCGGACGAGACGCATCTTGAATGATGCGGTTTTGGACGTTGAACTGGGCCAGGGCCGCTCGATAGAGGTCGCGCCAGCGCTGGCAGGTATTTTCAAACCGCTGCTCAATCTGAGTAAAGACGTTGTCGAGCCAGGTGTCGTTAAACAAACTAGAGTCGTCTAGTTCTTCCTGGAGGGTGGCTAGAATTGCTCGGGCGCGGCGTTTGGCCCGCTGTTTTGCCGCAGCGTCATTGAGAGATGCTCTTACATGATCTTGTAAATCGAGGCTGGGGGCACCGCTCTCCAGGTCTAGCCGCAGGACTTCCTTCAGCGATGACCCCAGATCTAGGCCAGCTTCGGCTAGCCAAGCGGCATGGAGGTGCGATCGTACCAAATCTTCATTGCTCAGATCCAGCCGAGGTGGGGTGACCGAGCCGCGCACCATTTTGTCTGGACGCTTAAAGAAGTATTGGTCGTGGGAACTGCCCGTGGAGCAATAGGCAAACACCAGAGCAGGTTGGCCGCTGCGCCCGGCCCGACCACTGCGCTGGGCGTAATTCGCAGGCGTCGGAGGAATATTTCTCAGGTTGACCACATTCAGGTCAGCGATATCAACGCCCAGCTCCATGGTGGGAGAGCAATAGAGCAGGGGCAGATCGCCACGGCGAAACGCGATTTCTCTTGCTTCCCGCTGGTCTGAGGGTACCTGAGCCGTATGTTCTCGCGCTTCGAGCCCTTGAGTCGTCGCCGCAATTTTTTGATAAAACTCGACAAAAAACTGATTGGTGCGGCTACCACCTTCCGGGAGTTGGGGCACGCGGGTAGGGTCGTGGAAGGGGGTTTGGCCGTCCCCGACCTGCCATTGCAACGCTGAAGCGACCAGTTGATAGCCAGGAACATCGCCCTCTTTTTTAGCAGGCACCATTTCTTCGACAATGCCCGCTACTTTAAGTGCCCGCAGCACCCCTTGAATAATCGGGTCAGTATCCTCTAGTCTGAGCTGCTCTCCAAAGTTATCAAAGGTGTTTCGCCGTCGTAGATATTGGCCATATCCACTGCGAGCCGATAGAAAAACATTGCCACCATAGTCCTCCTCTTTTTTGAAGGAACGGGGGAAAAGGGTGGTGGCGTAGACCAATGTTTCATTTTCATCCAGTGCCCACGGATCCTTCAGGCGCTGGGAACTGCGCTGCTGAATCCGCTCTTGATAGCGGATATCGAGATAGTCCACTTTAATTGCCAACTCCCGCCGCATCAGGTCGAGCAGCACCTTGGCTACCTTTTGGCGGGTTGTCGGGGAAGCTGTTACCAAGGCAGGATGGCAGTCTTGCCAGACATCTTCATCCTGGCAGACATCCTCCAAAGACAAATATTGGATTTCCAGCAGGCCACACTGCTCTAAGTTGGGCGAAGTAATTCGCCAGCCTCGGCGGAGATCTAGGTAAAGGCGATAGCCCAGCACATCTCGAAGCGCCTGCTGGGTATCTTTGAGCGCTTGATACTTGACCGCCGGATCGCTAGCGTAGAGATCTGGAGGCAGGTTGAGGGCGTCAAACACACGCTGGGGCAGTTCATCATGGCGTAGACCGGCTGTAGACGCTTGTTCGACTGCCCTGTAGAGCGCTGCCCGGAGCAAGCCAACCTCAATAAAATCATTGAAATGCCCAGCCTGTAGGGAGGCATCTTGGCGATTATCGGTAAAGCTCAGCAGCTTTTTTGCCGTTTCCGGCAGGCTCGACCCCTTGAGTTTTAACAGAGCCCCCAAGCTGAGAATGGTGGTCGCCGTACTGCGCCCTTCTGAGCCCAATGAAGCCAGCTTGGCAAAGTCAGATCGCTGGCGGCCACCATAGGAAACCCCACAGGTGAGGCAAAAGCGAAACGGAGTTGGCAAGAAATGTCCGTGTAAATCATCTTCCCCAACCAACCCGTCTGGCTTGAACCCAATGGCCTGAGGCAAGTGCTTTTTGCGAGACTGCTTTACCCTCGGCCCTCGGGTCGGATGCTCCTCAATCCAGTCTTCTGGCAGCTTTGCCAGCATGACCTCCGGATCGGTAGGCCATGGGTCTTGGGTATTGATATACAGGAAGCCGGACTCGCTGGCGTTATCATTCTGCGTATCGGACAGCTCCCTGGGTTCTAGCTTTTGCTGATCGGCCTGAAAGTCATGGCTGCGGCGCACCGAGTAGTACTCCTGGCCACATTCCCGACAAAATACCAAGGGCAAGAGAATACGGCTGCGATCGCCGGGCACAAACTGTTGGGCTTGAAGCGTAATGTGGCGATCATCTTCTTTGCCTAAAGAGGCGTAGACCGTGTCGCCCTTGCTGATGAACTGATGCAGCCGAAAAGCAAAGGGGGCAATGCCTGTCTCAGGATTTTTGACCTCGTGCCCCACCAGCAACCCTTGTTTAATGGCCTCGACACATTTTCCCCTTTGTTCCTGGGGTAAACCAATCAACGTTCGTAAAGACTCAGCGGCCCCTTTGTCACCCAAGAGACTTTGAGGCTTGGCTCGAACCAAACGCCCCGTCTCTGCTTCAGGTTCTACACCAAAGGTACTCTCAATCCAGATGGAAAGCGGATCCTGAATGAATGACCTGTACTCATCAGATGGATCGTTGTCCGGCTCCGTAATTCTAGCCCGCAAGCTTTCAACAAAGGCCGGGTCTTGGAAGTCACAATCTGGGGTTGCCCGCTTTAAAGTCTCACCGATGATATGGTCTGGGTTGACCGTGGCCCCAAAAAGCTGGGTGGCGACTCGGGCCACTTCAGACCGCTGCTCAGCGTAGCTACCGCCACTGGCTAGGGTGGCAGATGTACCCACACATTGCAGACTCTCTGCGGCCATGCGATCGCGTACCCGTCTCACCAGTAGGGCCACATCGGCCCCTTGTCGCCCACGATAGGTATGCAGCTCATCCAGAACCAGAAATTGAAGCCCGTGGGCTGCCTCAATCAGCTTCCTTTCCCTAGGACGCGTGAGCAACAGCTCCAGCATGACGTAATTGGTCAGCAGAATATCTGGCGGATTCTCCAGAATTTCATCTCGCTCCTCTCCTTTCTCTTGGCCGGTATAGCGTCTGAAGGTAACCGGCGACTCACCTTCGGGATAGCCCTCTTGCAAGAACTTTCTCAGTTCCCCAGCCTGACTGTTTGCCAGAGCATTCATGGGGTAAACCACAATCGCCTGTATGCCTTTACCAGAGCCCCGCTTCAAGACATGGTTAACAATCGGGATGATGTAAGAAAGACTTTTCCCAGACCCTGTGCCGGTGGTTAACACGTAGTTGTGGCCTGCCACAGCCGTTAGCACGGCATCAAGCTGGTGCTTGTGGAGCCTCAGCGGGCGTCCTGCCGGGTCGGCCTGAGACTTCTTGACCCGAAAAATACGTGAGCACTCTTCATGGAGAGTACTTTGGCCTACCAGATTATCAATTAGATCCCCTGGCTCAAAGGATGGATTGAGCTGGATCAATGGCTCTGGCCAAAGCACCCCTGCCTTAATCTTCTCCTCAACGTGGTGCCGGATGTGCTCATCGCGGATCTGGATGAAGCTGGTGACGTACTTGCTATAGTCGTCAATCAGACCATCGCGGAAGTCAAAGATATTCATAGAATAGGGGCGTGTCAGCTGAAGGCAGATCCTCTCCCTGCCTTCAAAGAGAGTCTTAATACCTAATTCTTCCCAAGCTATCCGAGAAAACCCCTAAGTTTTGCGGAAACTTAAGCTGGTCTTCACGTTCTGGCATATCAACGGCGGGTGCTGCGGATGACTGAAAAGTAGTCATCCGCAGCATGCCAACCGCCTATTTAGAATCCATCGAGCGCCGGGGCTTGGATTTGCCCGTGCGTGACAGGTTAAAGGATTGCGAAAATGCCTTCTTACGGGCGCTGCTCACATTGCCACTCTGGTAATCAATTTCCAACTCTTCTAGGACGGCTTGCTCTTCTTGCAACGCCGCACTAGGTGGCATAGCCGCCATCGACATCCGGGCATTGGTTAAAGACATACTAGCGGCGGCATAGTCGCCTCGGTCTGAGTACATCACTGCCTCACGGCGGGCACGAGCTGCCATCAGCAAAGCCACCTGCTCTTGCACCGCTGGGTTGGCAGGGAAATCACTGAACTGTTCGGGGCTCACCAGAGGCAGCTCCAGCCCGGCCCGCAGCATTTGCCGACCGGGCTGGTCGCGATCATCCCAGGCCAGGCGCACCTGCATCAGTTCGCCGCTCTGGCTCAGGGCGGGCACCTGCAAGCGCACCACAACTTGAATCGGCGACCCCACCATCAGGTTGGGCAGTTTGTAGCGCCGAGTGTCGGTCTGCTCAAAGTCATTCAGTACGTCCATGACCGTGACGCCGTTGTTCGGCTTAACGCCTAAGCTGACGCGCTGGCCCAGAGTAGCCGCTAGACCCGACAGCTCGGTTTCAAAGATCGTCGGTAGCTGGTCGGCAGACTCGATGTGGAAAAAGTTGCCATCACCGCTGCGGGCCATCGCCGCCAGCAAGTCCTCGCTGTAGTCGTCGCCAATGCCCAGGGTGGTGGTGCTGACGCCGCGCTGGGCCAGGCCGTGGACATCGCTGGCGATCGCATCCGGTCTGGTTTCTCCCACATTGGCCAACCCGTCGGAGAGCACAATCACCCGGTTGAGTTGGGCAGGGTTGAGGTACTGGCTCACCTGCACTCCACCCTCGACCCACCCGGCATGGAGGGCTGTGGAACCCCGCGAATGGACGTGGCTAAGCTTCTCTAGCAGGGTATTTTTATCGGTGGCCAGGGTGCTGGGCACCAGGGTCTCGACGCGGTCATCGAAGAGGACGACACTGATGCGATCGCAGGGCAGCAAATTCTCCACCGCAAAGCGGGCTGCCTCGCGGGCGTAGTGCATCTTTTGCCCCTGCATGGAGCCAGAGCGATCAATCGCCAGGCTGAGGTTGAGCGGCACGCGATCGGCCTTGAGGGTGACGGCTGGGGGCGTGATCCGCACCAGCACATCGAGGGTCATGGGCTGCTGGGTGACGATCGCCCCGTGGAGCGGCATCAGTTCGACGGTGGGGAGAGCGGGTTTAGGTTGGGTCATGGTGGCCTCTGGGTGGATTTAAGGTGGGCGAGATGGTCGGCGATGAGCTGGAGCAGGCTGTCCCGCTCGTGGGCGGTAGCGGGTGTCACAAAGTCTTGGCGGACGTGAAGCTCTAGACCGTCGAGAACTTCTAGACGAGTCCAGGCTTGGGGTGGGGTGGAGGGGGCTGGGGCAGGCAGACTAGACGCCGCTGGAGGAGCCTGCATCGCTGGAGTGGCAGAACGCTGGGGCGAACGGTCTGGTGGAGAGGATTCCCTGTGATCGCGAATTTGAGACAAAAACGCCAGCGCCGGATTCGCCGCCTCCACCGTCAGCTGCACGCCGCCTTGCAGAATATCTTCTAGCGCTGTGTCAGCCTGGCCGCCAATCAGGCCGCCGATGGAGCTGGCGCTGTAGCCCTCCGCCAGCAGGCGGCGCAGCACCAGCAATTGCAGTAGATGCCGGTAGGTGTACCGAGCTTCGCGCCCCTGCTTGAGGGGCTTATCTAACCATCCCTGAGTGGTGTAGTAGCGCACCAGCCGAGGGTTCACTGGCTCTTGCCCACGATTTCCAGAACTCTGGTCGGGCAAAAACTGGGGTAGCAGGTCGTTGGTCACCTCAACGAAGCGATCTAAGACCATCTCGGGCTGCTGCTGGGCAATCTGTTGCAACATACTCATAGGCCCATAATAGTCACTTGCAAATTAAACTGTCAATGACGTATTTTGCTGTCACTATGTTTGACTAGCTATGCCATCTCCCGTCGATCTTCCGGGCTGATGGATTTTTTGCTCAAACGACAAGTTGAGCTCACGCAAATCTCGAGGTGAGGAAGAGACGCCCCGCTGCTGCCTTAACTCTTAGGATCGGTATCTGGCTACTACAAGCCGATCAATCATCTGATTGAAGCAGTTCGATATGGCACTCATAGCCATCTCCGAGCGCCCTGCGCCAGCATTGCAGTACCCCCTCTGAGTCGTCTGTAAATTTCACGATTAGCAATTCAGTAATAGCCCGGCGTTCAGAAACGGTGCCCTGGGGAGGCGACCCATTCGCTAGCCTCAGCACCTCTTTGACTCGCGCCAATGTCCCCCACCCACACTGGGGCGCAGGCGAAAAGCTCTCCCAAACCTCGGAAATCAGCGATACTGCGTCTGCTGATAGGGTTTCTGGGCAAAGCGATTCCGGCAACCCAATCGCCGTTGTCAGCTGCTCATCTGACCACCAGGCCCACCACTCTTCCCGGTGCAGCAGATGTACATCTCCAGCCTGCCGAATCGCTGACCAGGGCGTCTGATCTAGCGCAGCCAGACGAAGCGCCTCAGCCCTGGTCACCGCCACATAGCGGCGCGTCATAAATCGAGCCATGATGCCCCTACCCCGCTACTGCCACACTCAGAACAATGGCAACGAGATCGGGAACGCTTCCCAATACCTTGCCCCCAAAGCGTCTAGTCAAGAACCTCTTCATTCCAGCCCAGTGATCCTGAAAACAACGATGGCCGGGTGATGTGAATTGCGCCTGTCTGGGGGCAAACAGAGCAACACACTACTACCCAGAAAAATGAGTAGTAAATATCACCAATACATCATCTGTACGGAGTCACCGCGCTAAATCCGGAAGAAAATCAAAAACTGTGGTGAGGTTTACAAAATCAACTCTGACGGCCTTCAATATCTGATTCCATCAGCGATACCGCTCGCTCATAAATCCGCAAACCCAGCAGCACCAGTCGCACCAGCATTTGATCAGGATTGCGCTGACTCGCCTCCGCCAACTCCACAATCCGTTCTGTCGGAATGTGTTCGTTGAACAGAATTAGGTTAGCTTCAAGTTCGTTAATTAATGGGCGACGGTGCTTTTGGGCACTCTCTCGCAGAGTTTGTCCTACGTCACTCGTGAGCAGAAGTTCCAAGATTTCGGCCAGAAAGGGCGATCGCTTTCGATTCCCTTCCACCGCACATTGTGCCTCAAGGGCCTCCAGCAGTTCCGCCGTCATGTAAAACGTAGGACGACATCCTACATCTGAGGAGTCTGAGGGCGATTTGTCTTGGGGCACAGAGGACTTGACCATAGGAGTGACACAAATGAGACCAACTGCCGCTATCCTAGCCTCCCCATTTAATGAGCGAAACGTCGGGGTGTCACAGCTTTACAGAAGCCTGAGGTTGACAGGTATAAGCGTTCCTCCGCTTCACATCACCTTGACTCAGGAAACCTCGCACTCTACCTGGTCGCTATCGCTAAGGTTGACGTAGCCTCGTTGCACCTCAGCCTACACACTCGTGTGTCTTCAAACGATGTAAAGCACTGTTTTCAGGAGGCTTTAGACATTTTCGGACATTTTTGGCTCCCTTTAGACATAACAAATTTCTGTTTGTAAACAAAATCTAAAAACTGCTTTACTTTTTAGAAGTAGTACTTCACTATGACCCGTAACACTTTCAACATGAAAGTACAACGAAGATTGAGTCGTCAATCTTGAGTTCCTGATAAAGTTCCGTACTTGACCTGCGGGTGGCGAGACCAACGATCTGCCACACGTGGCTGAAAATCGTCCTACTTAATCTGTTCAGGGAGCAATCTACCTACGTCCTAAATCTTTTGGAGTAGGAGATATGAATCTTGTATCTAACCGCCTGAGGTATCTACTGCCTCTATTTCAGCGCAGCCGTAAAGCACTTTCTAAAGCCGGAGATCAACTCGCCCACTTCAAATTCCGTGGCTTCAGCGGCTGGATGTTGCTGGGCCTCGTTACCGGCATCCTTCTATTCATCAGCATTACCAGCCACGTCAACCCGGCCATGGCCCAGCTCTTCGATACCGTTGAAGGCCAGGCCCAGAATATCTTTGGGCAATACCTAGACGGCAACATCATCACGTTCATGTTCGGCATCCTGCGCCTGGTGATCTGGGTGTCGGCGGTGGGCTTTGTGTTCTTTGCCGTCTACCAGGCCCAGCGGGGCGAACAGTGGCAACCGCTGCTGCAAAACGCCTTCATCATCATTGCTGCCGTCGTCATTGTCGAAGGTTTGAGTCGCCTATTCTTCGGAGCCTGAGATGAGCGACGACTCGCGCCTGTACTGCCCGGTCAATCCGAGCCTGGGCCGTCAGCCCGCCCTTGGCCCCATCCCGGCTAACCTGCTCGCCCCCTCGGGTGGCATCTTTGTCGGTTTCTACATCTTGATTGAAGTCCTACTCGGACTGGGTTTTGGCCTATTTTTGCTGCTCAGCACCTGGGGTATCTCGACCTGGTGGGTGGTAGTCGGCGAGAAAACCTGGCTCTTTACCCACAAGTTTGTGCCCGTGCCCGATTGGAAACGGGGTCATGTGCCCTATCAGCGTCATTTATCCAACCACCATGAGTAAACCAAGGCTTGGAACGCAACGCTATCGCTTTCGCCCCTTTGAAGATGAATCACACCTGGAATGTCTCTGCCGTCTGAACCTGCGGGGGCGCAACGTCGGAGCCTATCTGCTCAAGCACCAGCGGCAATACAGTCTGGTGTTTGGCTTTCGCAGCCGGGGTATTCACACCCAGCTGCAACCGGGGCAGGCGGAACCGACGTTGAAACGACTGGAGGACGGATTGAAGGGGTTTCGACCGGGGGATCGGCTGCGGATTCATTGGCGATCGTTTGCCGATGACAGGGATCGCCAACAATCCCTCGAAACCCTGATCCAGACCACTGCTACCCTGGAAAGCCAGTTTCTCTTGCTGGCGCAACAGCGCTCAACCCGCGACCTCACCACCGAGAAACAGCGTCAACCCAAACAGCTCTACCTGTTTGCCACCTACCCCCTTGGGTCGGGGCAGGAGCAAAGTGCTGACCACGTCGAAAAGCTGCTGGCCTGGGTGGTGGCTCAGTACGACACCTTTAAAGGATTGAAGGAGAAAAACCAGCAGCAGTCCTACGTCCAGCTTTTGACTCAGGGCTTCACTGATGGCTACCTGCACTGGGAGCAGCAGCTCAATGCCCGCATGGGGCTCCAGGTCACCCCGATGGGAACCGAAGAGCTGTGGCAGTACCTCTGGGCTCAGTTCAACACGACAACAGTACCCCCCATTCCACAATGCCTAGAGCTGAGTGATGCTGACGGTGATGCGAAGCTCAGCGAACTAATCCACGATCCGCTGCACGCCACGTCTCGCCTAATTCGTGGAGAGAACGGTCAGCCTAGCCATCCCAAAGCGGATCGCCAGTGGGTGCAGGTCAAAGGCAAGTTCGTGGGGGCTGTGGTGCTGGAATCCAAGCCCGCAGGATTCACGACTCCTGATCACCAGCTTTATTACCTCTGGCAAGCCCTGGCCCAATTTCCCGACTGCGAATGCGTTTGCGAGTTAGCTGCTGCCGACCGGATGATGACCCGCGTCACTCTGCAACGGCTGACTAAACAAAGTGTCACCGCTACGTTCCGCGCCAACCTATTGCGGGATGTGGATGTGGCGTCTCAAATGCGGATGAAGCAAGGAGTCGAAGCCCAGGAGCGGATCTATGAGGGTGCGCTGCCCATCTGGATCAGCGGTCTGGTGCTGCTGCACCGAGACAGTCCAGAATCTCTAGCCGAAGCCTGCCAAAAACTGACCAACGCCTTCCATCAGGGCGATTTCATTCGAGAGACCGAGATCGCTTGGCAGTTGTGGCTTAGATCGCTGCCAATTGTCGGCGATCGCCTGATCGACGATGGCCGCAGACAGATGTACCTCACCAACGAAGCTCCAGGGCTAATGCCCGTGGCCTGCCCTCGCACCATCGACAAGCGGGGCATTGAGCTGATCACCCGCGACGGTCAGATGCCCGTCTATTTGGACTTCGTGAATCAACACCGGGGGATGCTGATTTTTGGGGAAACCCGTAGCGGCAAGTCGGTGCTGGCGGCGGAGATCTTTGTATGGGCGATCGCCAACGGCATGAACGTCATTTCGCTGGACTACCCCAAACCCGATGGCACCACCACCTACACCGACCTGGTGAAGTTCTTCGGCGACCAGGGTGCCTACTTCGACATCGGCTCCGAGAGCAACAACCTCTTCCAGATCCCGGACCTGCGAAATCTGCCGGACAACCAACGGCAAGAGCGCCTGGACGACTACAAAGAGTTCCTGGTCAAAGCCCTCGATACCATGGTGATGGGCACCGAGACCGATAACCAGCTGGGCAAACGGGTTCACACGGTGCTCTGGCAAGCCTTATCCACCTTCTTTGAGACTCCCCAAATCCTGGCTCGCTATGATGCCGCCTTTGAGGATGGCTTTGGGAGTTCTGCCTGGCAGCAAATGCCGACCTTGGCAGACTTTGTCGAGACGGTGGTTCATCTCGATCTAGAAGTGGAATCCGCTCTACTCAATGAAGCCGTCGCCACCATTCTGCTAGAGCTGCGGGGCTGGCTCTCCAGTAGGGTCGGCAAAGCTATTTCCCAACCTTCCACCATTCGCACCGATGCTCGGCTCACCGTCTTTGCCCTCCGCAACGTCGGCGACAACATCGAAGCAGCGGTGCTGGCCCTTTCGGCTCAATCCATGGCCTTTCGCCGAGCGCTGGAAGTCTCCGACTCCCTGCTGGCCATTGATGAGAGTCCGATTCTGTTCAAGTACAACGGCATCGCCCAGATCATCGGCCAAGTCTGTGCCAACGGGGCTAAATCCGGCATCCGCCCCCTGATCATCGGTCAAGACCCCGACACCATCGCCCAATCGGTTGCCGGGTCGCAAATTCTTCAAAACCTTAACACCCGCCTGGTCGGAGCCATTCAGCCCAACGCGCTGCCGTCCTACCAACGGCTCTTCGGCTACGACCCTAGTCTCTTGCGACCCAACACCGAAGAATCCTTCCGCATTAGCCCCGGTCGGCTCTGCTCCCACTGGCTGCTTGATGCCGATGCCAGGCTCACCCCCTGCGCCCACTATCCCTCTCCTGAACTGCTGGGGGCGGTGGCCAATAACCCCAAAGAACAGCGGGCACGCCAGCGGGTATTGGCCCAGCATCCCAACAAGTTTGCCGGGTATGCCGCCTTTGCCAAAGCCTACGTTCAGGCGCTGCGCAGCGGCCAATCCCTCGACAGCATTGCGCCCGCTACGCCCGAATTTGAACTCATTCGTCCTGTCTCTGAACTGACTCAACCGATTCCCACCAACGGTTATCAGCCCCAAACTACAACCCCTCGGAGGTCATCATGACGACTCAATCAAAACGCCAACGCATCCGCTATCGCCTTATCCTCGGCACCAGCCTCAGCCTCGGTCTACTCGGCATCGGCACCGCTCGTGCCTCTCTCCAGCCTGGTGGCTGGGGCCAGCAGTGGCAAGACTGGGCCATAGAAAACTTGTCTAATCCCCTCGAAGACATCCTGGCCCAAATCGAGGAAACCACGGCCCTGGCCGAAGAAACCTTGCAGTCCGTTCTAGGCGACCAGTGGGAAGCTCTAAAAACGGCTCTAGGCGGCAACCTGCCTGACCCGCACCGAGTACGGATGGACGAGGCCGTTCCACTCCAGAGCATCCTCGGCACTGACCCCACCACTCAACAACGCGAACTGGCCAATCGCTACGACCAGGAGGTGGCCCGCTCGATGGCCTCGCCCTGGCTGGGCGATCAGGGCCAGACTCGATTATCTAATCAAGCTGAACAAACCACGACTCTTTTAGAAGGGAGTCAGGCCCGCACCCAGCAGGTGCAGTCCATGGCAGAAGAAGCCCAGGGCATGAGCGTCACCCAGGACGTGATGAAGCAAAATGCCCAGATTCAAGCGTCCGTGGCAGCCCTACTCCACGAGCAAACCCAGCTCACCGCCGAAAACAATACCACCCTGACGCAGCTCCATCAGCTCCAGGGGATGCTCACCCAGCTCGCCGCTAACACCAGCGAAGGCATTGACGAGGCCAACCGCCGCGAACGGGTGGAGCGACAGATTTCGATCTCCGGCTCCGCCCAGGCTCCGATTTATATCCCCGGTGCCTTAGGTACCAGTTCTTCTGGAAACTAAGACCAATGCTCAACGCTCTCCTACCATCATGGGTTTTTGTCTCCGCCCAGGTCACTGGCGGGGTCGGCATCATCGACGACAGCGTGCAGCAGCTAGAAGCCGTGCAGCAGGCCTGGGATGCCCGCTGGCAAGACATCTTTGCCAGCAGCAGCGGGCTGTATCTGGGTATCAACCAGTTTGCCTCCATCATCCTAGTCGGTGCTTTCCTCTTCTTTGCTGTGGGCTGGGTTAAAGAAGCCATTGAACGAGGCATTTTCCCCGCCTTACCCAACGTGCTCTGGGTGCTGACCATCGCCGTGCTGCTCTTTGACAACGGTGCTTTGCTCGGCTCTGCCACCCTCGGCATCCGCAACCTGATCAACGCTCAAACCCAGACGGTGCTTCAGGTGCAGGTGGGTGAGGCGTCAATGCTGGAAGCTCTCAACGACGTGATTCTGTCCCAACAGGCCAAGGCCGTCATCCAGCAAGAATATGCCGCCTGCGATGCTCAGACCGGGCAAGCCCAGGTGGACTGTTTCATTCGTGCCGGGGAACGCGCCCAGCAGCGGCTGGAGCAGGAGTACCGCGCCCGAGGCTTTTGGAGTGCGGGCTTGCAACGGCTCTGGAGTCGAGTGCAGCAGATTAGCCAACAGGTGGAGCAGGTCTACGAGTCTGGCGAAGCGCCTATCGGGGGCAATCCCCTGGCTGACATCCTAGTCGGAACCGTGCTGCAAACCAGTAGTCAGGCGCTGGCCGAGCAGTTTCTCAAGGGCTGGCAGTGGGCCTTTGCCAATTTGCTGGAAATGGCCATGCTGCTGACCGGACTGATTGGCCCGATTGCAGTCGCCGGTTCCGTTGTACCGCTCCAGGGCCGCCCGCTGTGGTCATGGCTGGTGGGCTTTTTCAGCCTGGGGATGGCGAAATTTTCCTACAACGTCATCGTCGGTCTGGCTGCAACGGTAGTCGTGGCTGCCGATGCCCAGACCTCCAGCGACTTTGGTTTTTTGCTGCTGATTAGCATCCTGGCTCCAGTTCTGGCCCTGGCCATTGCTGGAGGGGCTGGGATGGCGGTCTTTCGCGGCGTGTCCGGTGGGGTGACCCGACTGATTTCGGTCGGCACCTCTGCAATTCCCATTCCGAGGTAAGTAATGGAACTGCTTGAACTTAGCCGTAAAGTGAAACGGCCCCGTATCCATTCCAGCGACATCTTGCCCCTGGCCTTTGCGGGGTTGTCAGTCGGTGTGCTGGTCTTCGCGTTGGCTTTACTCTGGCTATCGGTCTCAGTGTCGCGGTTGGCCAACCAGAAGCCGCCCACCCTGGTGCAGCAGGTAGATGGTCGTGCCTTCTCGGTGCGTCCTGCCGATTACCGCCACCGGGAACCGGAGGTGATCCGTCAGGTGGTCTCGACCTGGGCGGTGATGACCTTTACCTGGGGCAAGCTGCCGGGTGAAGGTGAAGAAGCTGTTGATGAAGGGGTTCAGGTTTCTGGGCGCAACCGGATTTCAAAAGCCGCCTGGGAAGCCTCATTCCTGCTGGCCCCTGACTTCCGCGATGCCTTCCTCCAAACCCTAGCTACCGAGGTGATTCCCGAGGGCGTCTTTGACGGACAGGTGTCAGCGGTCTTAATTCCCCAGCACATCTCCCCGCCCCAAGCGATTGGCGAAGGTCGCTGGCAGGTGGATCTGGTGGCGACCCGAGTGGTGTTTGAAGCCAGCAACCCGGCTGGGACAACACTGACCTTTAACCGCCGCATCACGGTAAGAGCCGTTGAACCTACTGGTAAACCCCTAATTCCCGATGCCTCGGATTACCAGGCGGTGGCCTACCGGCTGCTAGAGAGCGGGGTGCAGATTGAAGCAATTCGACCCATTCAACCGGAGGACGTGAGCCGATGAGTACCCTCCCAGAACCTAACCTGGACACGCTGCGCGAGATGATGGGCGCACCCGATCTCGCGGAACCGCTGGTGGCTGAAGAAGCTTTCACAGAGCCCGTGCAATCTGAGCGTCCTTTCTGGAAGCTACCAGTGCCGAAGCTCATGTTGATTGGTTCGGCACTGGTGCCCGTCTTTGCCTTGGCGGGCGTTTTTATTGCAGGCAGCCGTCAGGGCGATACGCCCGATACAGCGACAACTTCGCCGGAGGCTAATCCAACAGAAGCCCAGCCTCAGACGGTGGAAGCTGAACTGGAGCAGGCCAGAGCGGAGGTTGCCGCTCTCAAAGCTCAGATGGCTCTGGAAGATCAGGGGGCAGTACAAACTACGACCTCAGGCGCACCGCCTCGCCCGACTACGACGCCTGCACCGCCGTCTCCCACGTCTGTTGCAGCGCCAGCCAGGTCAACTCCTCAACCCGTCGCATCGGCTCCGCCGCCCACCGTTTCAGCAAGACCAGCCTCCCCAGCCGTCAGCTACCCAGCCCCAACGCCTCGCCTGCAACCAGCGGCGACAACTACCCCTGTGGTCTCGCGCCCGTCAGCGGTTTCTACGGCTCCAAGCCCAGCAGTGGCACCTGCTGTTGATCCGGTAGAACGCTGGCAACAACTGGCTCAGGTGGGGAGCTATGGGAGTTTGCCCCTGCCCGAGGAATCCGCTGAACCTGCCTCAGTGCCGGAGCCTGTAGCTCAAGCGCAATTTGCCTATACCCCGGCCCTTCGTCCGGCACCAGCAATTATCAGCACTCCAGAATCCGTGGCAGCGGAGGGAACACCAGAATTTTCAGCGGCGGAACCGCCTGAAATACAGGAGATAGATGACCTGGATGAGTTTCCTGTAGCGGCCTCTGAAGCAGACCCCTCATTCACTGCCATTTTGACGGCAGATGAGGCCCGCATTCTTCAGCCACCGGCACCGCCTGCATCCCTGATCGCGGGGACTCAGTCCAGTGGATCTCTGGCTACACCGGTCATTCTGGATAGCACCGCTGACGGCAACAATCTGCTGGTTGTGCTTTCAGAACCGTTGGTTGATAGCCAGGGCCAAGTGGCAATTCCCGCTGGGGGCGAGCTGGTCATACAGGTAGACACCGTTTCTGACAATGGCCTGGTACAGCTCTCCGCTACTCAGGCGATCTGGACTGACCAGGGCCACTCCCGAGAACTGATGCTGCCTCAGGGCGTGATCCAGATCCGGGGCCAGGGCGGAACACCGCTCCAGGCCGAAGCCTATGACGACATTGGCCCTGGCATTGCGGCGATGGATGCTGGTCAATTTGCCCTGGGTTCGATTCGTCGCGCCAGTGAACTCTATACCCGCCCCAATACTCGGGTTGAAACCGGCAGCGGGTCAACTGTGGTGACCACCGAAAATCCAGCTCCGAATGTATTGGCCGGGGTATTGGAAGGGGGCACCGACGCCATCCTCGACACCATTACTGAGCGCAACCAGCGGGCGATTGAGGAGTTAGAGCAGCGTCCCCGCATTGCCTATATCGAGGCGGGTCGGCCTGTGCAGGTGTTTGTCAACCAGTCGATGCAGATGCCGATTTGAGGACAGGAAAATGATTCAACACTGGAAAACACTGATCCTATCCCTGGCTTTGGCAGGTCTCTCTACTCCAGCCTGGGCACAGGCGACCCGCACTGTTTCAAACCGAGCTGCCAGAGGTGATCATGCCCCGGTCACGGTTGAACTCCATCCTGGCCATGGGGTCACGCTCAACTTTCGCCCGGTAGGAGCGGTTGTGCGTCGCGCCTGGCTCGATGATCCGTCTCAGGTGACGCTGGATTTTGACGATACCCGCTGCGCGACAGTCGCAGCACCAGGAGACTGCGCCGCCACAGTAATTCACCTTAGACGAATTCAGCCTCTGGCCTTTCCGGGCTTGCCTGCCACCGCAACGACGACACTAACGGTCGTAACTGATCGCGACCTCTATACCTTTCAACTGGCCTTTCCCAATTCAAGCGCACCTGCTTACAGCATCCTGGCCATTCAACCCGATGCCCCATCGCCCCATGCCACAGCCATTTTGACGACACAGATCGCTAGCCCTGCTGGGGTGCAGTGGGTAGAGCGAGGGCTGCTCGAAGCGCAGCGACGCAGCCTGGTCGTTACTGGAGATCCGCTTTGGGAGCGGATTCAAGCTTTGCTCGAACAGCTCAAACAGGGCCGATCCCTAGCTGAAGCTACCCAGAATGCAGGCGTATCTCAAGCCCTGGTGGTGCGTCTGGCGGAGTTAGGCCGACTTGATTCTGAAATCACCCAAGGGAGATAACCCATGAATAAACGATTTCGACGACGCCTTCAACGCTTGGGCCTGGTGGCTCTGGGCCTGCTCACAGCCAGTTTGGTCTGGTTTAAACCTGCGCCTCAAGCTGCCACGGAGCCTTGGATTCCAACAGTGCCGGTGCAGTGGGATAAGCAGTACGCCCGAGTCCCTGACTGGTCGCAACTGACCTTTTCCAACCTGCCGCCATTACTGTCTGGCGGGGCTGTTGATATCCCCGGCGATCTGGTCAGCAGCCTGGGCTACGACCCGTCTCGAATCTGGCAGGCGGGGCAATCGGTGGCCGAGGTGCTGAAGCTGGGCGATTTTCAGACCAGCCTTTATCCTCAGTTGTTCAATCTCCAGACCCTAGCTCAGATGGGTCAAATCGACCTGAGCCAGGTGGCCCTGAGCGCTTTGGAGATGGTGGGCTGGCAGCGGGTTGAGGATTTGGTCTCGGCCATTCCGGGGCTGGGCAACCTGCGGTTGGAGCAGGTGCCTCCGCTGGAAGCCCTTATTTCTGAAGCACTACCAGTGTCGAGTTTACGGGGACTCAGTGGCAATGACCTGACCCTTTCTAACCTGCTGGCGGAGTTTCCAGACCTGGGCCAACTGAGTCTGGGGCAACTGGGTAGCCAACTCAATTCGTTTGCCCTGACCAATATTCCTGGGCTCACCAGTATTTCCCTGCAAAACTTTCGCGACTGGGGCAATAGCACCATCGACGGGGTGCCGGGACTAGCGTCGGTGCCATTAGATCAGATGCCCAATCCGCTTTCTGGGGCTGGGGAGATTGGTCAAATTGATATGGTCTATGGCCAGGCTGAAACCCAGCGGCAGACGACGATTTCAGGCAGTAAGCAAGCCGGATTTCAGGTGCCCTGTGAAAAGTCCTGCGCCCATGTGGAATTTGCAGGTACTCCAGGATTGCACGGGAAACAGTGGATTTCAGGGCATGTGCAGCAGGTGCCGGGGGGCGAAGGGTTTTTGTCGTTTGTCAATGGGGGCCAGGAGCCCACCGGGCGTCATCCCTTTGGCGATGCGTTCAAAGTGGCGCTGTGGGAGGTGGATGAGTCCTCAGGCACGGTCAGCACGGCGCTGTTTTTCCGCATGTGTCAGCGGGGGGGCTTTTTGGCTCCTGATCTGGGTTGTACGCCCTACTTCATTGGCCCGGTGCCCTTTATGACCTACCGAGAAACCGATTTCATGCTGGTAGGCGCTGTGGATGGTGGAAGTGGGGGCCAGGCGGCTTCGAGTCTGCCCATGGTATCGGCATCACCTGGAGGGTTGAGCCAGCCAGCTTCTCAGAGAGCGCAACCACAAGCAGCTGATCTAACGGGTCTACAACCCTGTGGGCCTAGCAATGGTGGACTCGATCTGGGGTCACTCTCAACCGCCATTTCTACCCTCAGCCGCTATCCCACCGCCATTGGCCCCTATGGCTGCGATGCCCGAGGCCACTGCGGTCGCCGGTTGGGCCAGTACCTCCTGATGAGCTATCAGCTGGAGGTGCAGACCATGATTGCCTCTCAACCAGGGGGGCCGGAGTTTCTCAAGCGAGTTGAGTCCGGGGCTGAGGTTAACGCCGATGAAGTAGAGCGATTCTTGCCAATGGCGACCCAAACCCATTTGGTGAAGGAATCCTTACAGACTATTGCCGACCAAGCCCAGGTCGAGGGGTTACCAGAGGCTGCCCTAGTTGAGCGCATTGGCCAGCATTACTTTGGTGGCCCAGGGGTGCTAGTCGAGGGCACAGTGGCTGACATTCAGGGCCAGGTGTTTCTCAACCCTCAAACGGCTTCGTTGAGTCAGGCCTATGCCCAAGCCAAAGGCTGTTTAGCCCAGGGAGGTCGGCAAGGATGAAGCGCATCTTGTGTGTTAAACCCCTTCTGGTTTGCCTAGTAATGCTTGTGGCTCTGGCTATTTGGCTTTGGCCTCGGCCATCTCAGACAGGCTGGCGTTTAGCCCAGGAGGTGGCTCCCCTGCCTCTGCTCAGTCAGATGTTAGCGGACAACCTCAGCCCCAATTTTCCGGTTGATCCGGGTCAGATGCAGATGTGGAAGATGCAGGTTGCAGGCCAGCGCCAGCCGCTGTATCTGGTCGATTCTCGGGTTCAAGGAATCGAGATACAGCCTCTTTGTGGGGCGATTGGCTGTGCGTTCTTCGGCTACATCCCTCAGGACATTGGCTTTCAGCAGGTGCTGGCCACCTACCTCAATCCCCATGTCCCACCAGGTAGGAGCCTGATTGAGCCGACAACAACTGTGGACAACGGGCTACCCCGGCTTGTCGTGAACCAGTTAGGGGCCGAAGGTTTCCAGCAATACACCCTGGGCTTCAACGGTCAGGTCTACGAAATTCAGCACATTGACACTTTGGCGCGATTATGACGACCTCCTCTCAACCCCAACGCTCTCTGGATCTCAGCATCCTACGGGACACCGCCCAACCCTTTCTGGACTCCGGCCTGGGTACCCTGCTGCTCGGCCTGGTGGTGCTGTGGGCGGGGATGAGTCTGTTTGGCAACAGCACCACCAAGAACAAGCTAGCGACCGGACGCTTTGCGGGGAAGGTTGAACGGCGACGGGCGAAGGCTCTGGGGCGGAAGCAGCAGAAGCAGCGGCATCCAGCTAAAGTGCCGCTCAAAGCCGGAGATCTGGATATCCCCCAGGCCCAGCAGAGCATTGTGGTGGCCGGAGCCCCGGACTCGGGGAAAACTTACAGCATTATTGATCCGGCCATTCGCTCGGCGATCGCCCAGGGATTTCCCATCGTGGTCTACGATTTCAAGGGCAGTCAGCTCGCGGCTCATGCTGCTTGGGCCGCGAGTCAGGGCTATCAAGTGGATGTGTTCGCACCGGGTCAGCCCTATACCGGTATCTGCAACCCGCTCGATTTCCTTGAAGATGAAACCGATGCCCTGATGGCGTCGCAACTCGCGGCGGTGCTGCAAAAGAATACCCAGCGAGACGGCGGCTACCGGGATAACGACTTCTTCAACAGTGCCGGTACCAACCTGGTTGAGGCGGTGATGCTGCTCGCCAAGCGCACGCCCTACCCTGACCTGCTGATGGCGAACAAAATCTTGAACCTTTCCAACCTGCCAGGGCGCATTCGGCAGGCGGGTGAGTCGGGATGGATTCCGCCCTGGACGATGGAGAGCTTTAACCAGCTGATTGCCTCCGAGGAAGCCGATAAGCAGATCGCGGGGATTGTCGCCACTGCCCAGCGCACCTTCAAAACGTTTACCGGCAAGCAGTTGGTCTCTAGCTTCTGCGGCAAGACCACTATCCCGCTGGATATGACCGGCAAGCGCATTCTGTTTTTGCAGGTAGATATCCAGAAGCGAGATGCCGTCAGCCCCCTCCTGGCCGCTATCCTCCACCTGATCGTCACCCGCAACTTTGCGCGGCCCCGTTCTGAACCCCTGGTGCTCGCCCTCGATGAGTTGCCGACGCTCTATCTGCCTGATCTCCCCAAGTGGATCAACGAATTTCGCTCCTATGGGTTTGTGGCGCTGCTGGGCTATCAGAACTTTGCTCAACTCCAGCACATCTATGGGCGCGATCTCTCCAGGGCGCTGTTCGCGGCCTGTGGTACCAAGGTGTTCTTTAACCCCAAAGACCGGGAGACGGCTCAGGAGTTCTCCGGCTACCTGGGGGAAAAGGACGTGCGGATTTATACCCGCTCCCGCAGCCAGGGCCGTTACGGCAGCAACAGTCGTTCAGAGCAGTGCCAGCGAGTGCCGCTGATGACGGCGGATCAGATTCTCAAGCTGGATCAGGGGGAATGCGTATTTATCAACCCGGCTTACCGAGGTGGGGGCGAGGCATCCGTGCCGCTGCGGGTGAGGGTGAAGATTTCAAAAAAAGAGCAGGCGACTCAAGCCAGGAGTGAAGCCCTTTGGAACAGCACCGTGCAGCAGAAACTCATCGCTCGCTGCCAACAGCAGCAGACCCTAACGGATTTAGATGACGAGAACCAAAAACGCAAGGAAATCGCCGAGTGCTTATTTCCTTTGCCACTGAGTGACGGGCAACAGCTATCAGGGTTGTCTGCCAGTTCTGACATTACCGAAGACGAATTCGATGAGGCATTACGATGAACCACACTGTAACAACTTGGGGGCTATCCCCAGGGGCTACGTCATATTTAAGTCAGCATCCAGAGCAACTGTCCGCACTGGCTGACGCAAAAGCCTTACCGCCGTTACCCCCTGGCTATGTGCCCGAGGTGGTAGAGGTATTATTCGATGATGTGCCTTACCTCCGAGCGGTAAACGGAGAATTGATTTTTTCCAGAGACTGCTTACCTGACTACCAGCCTGGCTGCGTGGAATATCGACTGGATGACCAGCTGGCCTTTTTTCAAGTCGGCAGCGACGTGGTGGTTGATCGATTGGGTGGTCTAGCGCTGGTGCACGGGAGGGTGGCATGAATCCCTTTGTGATTAGTCCCCAGGAAGCTCAGGCGATTCAAGAAGATGAGATGCAGTTGGTGATGGCCCTGACCCAGGTGGGACAGAGGCTAGCGATGACCTTCAAACAAACGCCACCACTTCCCCAAGCGGGGCAAGATGACCTGCGGATTCAGCTGGGGCAACGGGTGGTTTATGGTCAACTGGCCGATGGCACGATACGGCGAGAGCTGAACCCCAACAGTCTGAAGGTAATTCTCGATGCCATTCAGCAGCCGGTCACCCCAGGCGTTGATCCAGACGCGTATCGGGGCAAAGTCCCGGCCATTGAGATTCGAGATCGCGGGACGGTGCTGTTTCGCGAAGAGCGGGACGGTGTCATTACCATTAACCAGATCCAGATGCAGATTGGGGAGGCTGTTGAACAAGCTCGACCCACTGCTCCCAGTCCAGCCCTGAATGGCCGCAACGGGAGAACTCCTGACGCTCAACAGCCAGGTCTGACGGTTGACCCAGAGGCTGTGGCTCAGATCGCAGCTCGCCTGATTAACCCGCTCCACGAGGGCAAGCCTCTTTATGATGCCGTAGCTGTTGGCGACTACCGCATCAAACAGAGTGGTCACCACCTGAGCGTTAGTCGCGACAACCAGATAATTTTGGCGGTGCGCGATGGGGCGGTAGTGTCCAATCAGTTGCAGGACACTGATCGGGCCACATTCCTGGAGCTGGAGACTCGGCTCTCCCCAGCCATGGCAGCGGAGGTAGCTCAGCCAGAACTATCCCGCAATGGTTCAACCCTACCAGCACTAAAAGTGCTGAACCGGGAAGTGGAGCGATCAAAAAATAGTCCGACCAAGACCCTGCTGAAGGCTACGGCAGAAACCTGGCAACTACCAACGCTTGATGTTCGCGTCACCCAGTGGACCAGTCAACACCTGGAGAACCGGCGCAATCAGCAGATGGCGCGGGCGGTGGTGGAGCTGTTTCAGCGAGGGCACGAACGTACGGGGGAAACCCTCTATCAAATCGGGGACTACAACCTCAGCCGTAAAGGGGCGGGCGAATACAGCCTGCGAGACCAGCAGGGAGAGCTGATGCAGGTGCGGGTGACGAGATCTGCCGGGCTGGGTCGGGGCATTGAGGTGGTATCGGTGGCAGAGCGGGTCAGTGATTTTCAGAGGCAGGAGTTGAGCCGCCTGCGCCACAACCGAGCAACCATGCCCCAGGGCAAGCTGGATGTGGAAGCCGTCTATGCGGCTCGCACCCGCAGGGTTGAGCATACCGTTCGGGGCTTCCTCCAGAGTCACGTCTATGCCAATGCCTGGAATAAGGAAGGGGGCCAGTTCAAGCTGGAAGTGGGCACCGACGACCTGCTGCGCATCACCGATAAGTGGGGGCGCGGGGTGGTATTTGAACGTCACCACAGCAACGTTGTCTCACGGCTGAACCAGCAGGATTTGCTGCACTTTGAGCGGTTAGAGCAGCGGATGCAGCTGGTTAAGCAGCAGACCCATCGTCAGCCCAAGGCCCAGATGGAGCTGGGCTGAATCATCACCGCAATCAGGGATTCTCCGGCATCTACCTCGACCGTCCATTCCCGGAGACCATAATCATGGGCCATCCTCAGCTGGCTGAGGCCTATGCGTCCTACTTCCTATCGGGTCAAGGCTTTGGCTCTATTGTCGAAGCGCGGCGGTTTGCGGCGGCTGTTCTTGGGGAGCCGGTGCAGCCTGGAACCGCGCTAGCCAAGACGGTGGATGAATCCGTTGAAGCAGCAGTGGTGCGGGCTGGGCGGCAAGTGGTGGAGAACTCAGCCACGACTCACGAAGCCTATGACCAGCTAGTGGAGTTGCTCCAGCGACAGCCTAATTTAAGCGTGCGGTCATCCACCTCGGTGCTGCAACAAGCCTACAGTACGCCGATTCCAATTGCTTATTTGGCTTCGGTTTTAGGTGGCATCAACGTTGACAAGACGGTCTATGAACCCACGGCGGGTAATGGAGCGCTGCTGATTGGGGCGAATCCAGAGCAGGTGATCGCCAATGAGCTGAATCCAGATCGCTGGGCTGAACTCCAAACCCGTGGCTTTAGCCAGCTCACCCAGGCCGATGCTTTGACCTACAAGCCTGAGGCCCAGGTGGATGTGGTCATCAGTAATCCGCCCTTCGGGGTGGTTAAAGACGAGCAGCGTCACACCCGCCGATTTCCCATGGCCGATACCTGGACAGCCCAAATCGACCAGGTGATCGCCCTGAAGGCGTTGACGGTGATGAAAGAGGGCGGTCGAGCAGTCCTAATTTTAGGAGGCAAGCAAGGTCGTGAAGACGAACACCGCTCGGAGCGCTACAACAGCCGTGAGAGTCGTGCCTTCTATTACCTGCTGTACCAGCACTACCGGGTTACCCAGCATGTCTCGATCTGGGGTGACCTGTACCGCAAGCAGGGCGCTGGGTTTCCCATCGACGTGATTGTGATTGAGGGGCGGGGTAAATCAGAGCGCCCCCTGCCTGCCGCAGAGGTGCCTGCCATCTACACATCGTTTACTGAATTAAAGGAGCTACTTCCCAATGAACCTATCCACCATGCCCGTATCCCCTTGGACGTATCCATTCATGAACCGTCAGTATCCCAGCTTTCCCAACCTCTGGACGCCGGAGGGTCTGGGAACGCTATTCATCGTCAAAGTGCCGCCCGAACTGGATCAGCTGAGCGAAGCAACTTACCTACAGTTGATGCAAACTCGGCTGGACAGAATGATTCAGGATTCCGTCTCGGAAACCTCCCAAATCGAGACGCAACAAGGGCTGGCCACCACCCTCAGCGAATTGGACTGGGCTCAGGAAATTCCGATACTGGAGCCAGACGACGACCCGGACTTCGCCCTGGAGTATTGGCGGCAGCAGTGGGCGGTGACCTTGATTCGGAGCAACTGGCGGTTTCAGGAACGACTCGGCTATTACGGGGGGAGCTTTCCGGTAACGCCCGTAACCCCCAGCTATCCCGACTATCCGGACTGGCTGAGCCTGCACGACGAAACCACGCTAGAGACGTGGCTGAACGAACTAAGCCTGTAGCCCTTCACCCAGAACTCACCATGAATACTCCTCTTTCAACCGGCGAGGCTGTGGCTCCGTCGGTAGACACTTATGATGTCCAGCCTCGGCAAGTGGCCTATGTGCCCAAAAGCAAGGGTTTCTCAACCCAGACTCTGATTCCGTTCAATATGGCCAGTGCAGCTCAGCAGGCGCTAGAGCGATTTGAGCAGCAGCATGGCGACATTGATGACTACCTAGCTACCCGCCTGGGCTATGGGTCTGTGGCGGAGCTGCATCAGTATTTCAGTGCAGAACAGGTGGATGCCTCGGCCCTGGCAATTAGCAACATCGAGCGGGGCGCGGGGTTTATTACCGGCGACCAGACCGGCATCGGCAAGGGCCGAATCTGTGCCAGCATCATGCGCTATGCCCAGCAGCAGGGGAAGATCGCCCTGTTCATCACCAAAGACAAACCACTCTATGCCGACATGATGCGGGATGTGGGGGATATCGGGATGAGGCGGTTCACCCCATTTATTACCGATAGCGGTACCGAGATTCCGCTGGCCAATGGCGCGGCGCTGAAGACCGCTGGGGCCGCCAAGCAGCAGGCGGAAATGCAGGGGATGATCCAGCGGGGCAACCTGGGCCGTTACAGCGCGGTGTTTACCACCTACAGCCAGCTTCAGACCGTAGGGAAGAAGGAACCGTTACGGCGCACGTTCCTGAGACGGATGGCTCCAAATGCCATCTTGATCCTTGATGAGGCCCACCAGGCGGGGGGCAGCAAGGGCGGGTGGAAGGAAGCGGGGCCACCGGATCGGGCGGATTTTGTACGGGAGTTGATCGATCTGTCCTCGGGGGTGTTTTATTCCTCGGCCACCTACGCTAAACGAGCCGATGTGATGGATCTCTATGCCCGGCGCACCGATTTGCGGCTGGGCGTGAGCAGCATGACGGCCTTGGAGAATATCCTCACCCGTGGCGGGGTGCCGCTCCAGCAGATTGTCGCCAGTAAGTTTGTCGCTTCTGGGCAAATGCTCAGGCGGGAGCGCTCCTATGAGGGCATTTCGTTTCAAGCCAAGACGGTGCCAGTGGATCGGGTGGTGGCCGACGACTTCTCGGCAGCGATGCGGGGGATCAAGGATTTTGACCGGGCCAAGCAGAAGGCAGTAAAGGCGATCAGTAATGAAGTGAAGGCGGAAGCGAAGGCCTTGGGGCAGGATGGGGCGATTGGCGAGGTGGGAGCGCAGAGTACCAACTTCACCTCGTTGATGCACAACTGCATTGAGCAGGGATTGCTGGCCCAGAAAGCGGATGCGACGGTAGAAGAGGCGATCTCAGCTCTCCAGAGGGGCGAAAAGCCCGTGATTACAGTGGCTAACACCATGGGCAGCTTCATCGAGGCCTATGCGGAATCCCAGGATTTGAGCCCTGGGGACGCCATGAGCCTTTCCTTTGGGGATCTGCTGGAACGGTATCTGGAGAGATCGCGTGATGTCGTTATCAAAGATTACCGGGGCCACTCCACTCGGCTGCGACTCAGCGATGAGCAACTCGGAGCCGAGGCGGTTTTGGTCTATGAAGAAGCGCTGGATTGCATTCGCGAGTCCGACTTCAGCAGCATTCCCATTAGCCCGATTGACTACATCGAGCAGCAGCTAGAGCGGGCAGGCTACCGGATTACCGAAGTCACCGGGCGCAAGGCGGGCATCGAGTATGGGGCCGATGGCACCATGGCCTACAAGGTTCGACTGGGGGAGGAAAAGACAGCCAAGGGTAGGATCGATGCGGTGGCCCGGTTCAATGCCGGGGATGCGGACGTTATTCTGCTCAACTGCTCGGGTTCGACTGGCATCTCGCTCCACGCCTCAGAGAAGTTTGCTGACCAGCGGCCTCGCCACATGATTGTGGCCCAGGCCGAACGAGACATTAACGTGTTTATGCAGATGTTGGGCCGGGTGCATCGCACGGGGCAGGTAGCGTTGCCCAACTATACGCTGCTGATGGGTGACCTCCCAGCCGAAAAGCGACCAGGGGCCATTTTGTGTCGCAAGATGGCCAGTCTGAATGCCAACACCACGGCAGCAAGAGAGACGGATATCTCGCTCAACACGGTGGTGGATTTTATGAATCCCTACGGCGAGCAGGTGGTGACGGAGCTGTTGGCGGATGACCCCGAACTCAACGCCAAGCTAGATTTTCCTGCTGCCAAGGCCGAAAACGATGCCTCAGATATTGCCCTGATCAAGAGGGTGACAGGTCGGATTCCGCTGCTGCCCATTGCCGAACAAGAAGCCGTCTACAGCCTGATTGAATCCGAGTACTGCGACCTGGTGGATCAGGCGCGGGCGATGGGGGAGAACATTCTGGAGGCAGATCAGCTGGATTTGGATGCCCGGCCCCTAGCGCGGATGGAGGTGATGTCCGATGACAGTGAGACCGCGAGCGAGTTTACCGGGCCAGTGTATCTGGAACTGGTGGAGGCGAAGAGTGAGAGCAAGCCGCTGACCCAGCTCCAGGCGATCAATGTGGTTTGCGAGTCGGTGGGGTTGGCGGAGGTGAATTTGGTAGAAGCCCATGACCCGGATGCTGTAGCTGCGCAGGCCAGGCAGCAGGTGGCGGCGACAATTAGCCAGTTGGAATCAGAGACGAACCAATATCGGCAGGCGGCGATCGCCCAAAAGCAAGACAGCAAGGCGATTGAGAAACTCAACGACCGCATTGAACAGCAGTTTATGCATGTCTCTGGCGTGTTGGAAACTTTCGTACCGGGGACACCGCTGCGGCTGGTAACCCCAGCCAGTAAGACGATTCTCTATGGTGTGGTCGCGGGGGCGGACGCCAAGAAGCGATCCGGGAGTCCGGCGGCACCGAACCGCTGGAAGTTGAGGATTTTGGTGGCAGATTCCGCACGGCAGATTACGGTGCCGTTGTCGAAGTTCAACACGGGGCGGGCTGGGGCAATTGACGCCACGGTGCAGACCGAGGATTGGTTTGGCAATAGCGTGTACTCGCTGTTCGACATGCAGCAGGAAGCAGGGCGGGTCAACCGGCAGATTTTCACGGGCAACCTGATTAAGGCGTTTGAGAAATACTCCAATGGGAAATTGGTGAACTACACCGACTTCCGGGGCGAGGTCTGCCAGGGGCTGATTATGCCCAAGGGCTTTGATATTGAGTCGGAGCTGACTAAGGAACCGGTGGCGTTTAAGGAGCCCCAGCAGGTGTTTCGGTTCCTCACGGAGCTGACCAACCGACAGGGGACGGTAAAGACCCTGGATGAGCTGTTGCTGCTGAAGCCCCAGCAGGCAGGGGACGGATTTATTCTGCAAGCACCGAAATCGAAAGAGTCGGGCGGGCGGTATTACTTGGATGAGGAACTAATTGCGGCGGCGGGGTCGGATTTTTACTCGGTCGCTGATCGCATGGAAGTCGTCATTCCCCCAGAGCGGCTGGAGCGGGTGCTAGGAGTGGTGATGCACCAACGGAACTACACCCTGGCGGCGTTTGAGTTCAAGGAGGTGGCGCGGGATTTGGTGGGGGTGTCGTTGCCGACGCTGGAAAAGGTGGAGATGGAGGCAGTTAAGCCACCGGTTGTTTCCCAACCGGTGGTAAGTCAGCCACGCCCAGAGCAAGCCGTGGAAAAACCTGCGGTTGAAACAGCAGAGAATCCCGTGTCCCCAGCCGTACCCAATCAACCCCCAATGGGCCAACTGGAGAAGCGGATTCTGCGGTTTTTGAGAAATGCGGGGATTGAGCAGGACGTAATGACCTCTCAGGAGTTTCACTTGCGGATTGAGAATGAGCCGTTTATTCCCCTGGTGGTGGAGCGTCAGGGCGATGAGCTGTATCTGACCCACTACCTGACCCAAAACGGCGACATGTTCATCGACTCGGAGATGGTGTTTCGGGTGCGGGGTGAGGGGCACATCGAGTTTAAGGAGACGGCGGTGCAGAGTTTGCGCGGTGGGGAGTCGCGGTTGCCGGATCGCACCTTTGCCCAGATTTTCTCCAAGAACATCGTGCAGCAGGGGTTCGCGGAGGCTGCGAAGGCCCAGCTTCAGGCCCAAGCAGCACCCGCAGTGGAGCAGGAACCGGAGGATGAGCGATCGCGGATGCCGAGTGATATGCGGCAGTATTTGGAGGTGAAAGAACAGTATTCTGATGCGATCGTGCTGGTGCAGTCGCCAGACCAGCGGTTCTATGAGGCGTTTTTTGACGGGGCTCGGCCCTTGATCGAGCATCTAGAAATGATTGGTACCAGCATGGAGTCTGGGGTGAAGGAACTCGGACGGGTACGAGTGGCAGGGTTTCCGGTGCAGAGTTTGCACAAGTATTTAGACAGGCTGACCCAGCAGGGGGAGGTGGTGATTGCGGAGGGAGAGGGGGCGATCGCCATCCACCCCCATCAACCGCTTGCCCTCGCTGTGGAGGAAGCACCACCGCCTGAACCCGAAGCTGTGGTTGATGCCCCAGCTACTGGAGAACCTGAATTTCGGGTGCAGAGTTTGTTTGATGTGGAACCCTTTCGGACAGGTCACCCCACTGGACAGGTGCCACGACCTAGCCCAGATCCGCTGTGGCAGCAAGAGCCAGCGACAACAGCGCCCGCGCCATCTCAGAATCTGCCCCCAGCCAAGCCTGTAAAACCGGTTCAGGGGCCAACGCTACAAGAGATTGCCGATGAGGTGCGGGGAGCGGATTTGGAGGATGTGGCGGCGCATTTGGGGTTGGAATGCGATCGCCACGACAAGCACAAGTGGCGCAATGGCGACCACATCATCAGTATCAGCGGGCCGCTGTTCATGGACTGGTTGGCCGATGCTGGGGGGCGCGGAGCGATTGACCTGGTGATGTATGTTCAGGGGGTGGAGTTCAAGCAGGCGGTGGAATGGCTGTCAGGTCAGGATTTCTCCCAGCGACCGGCACAGGCGTCTAGCTCTGCCCAGGCGAAAGCCTCGGAACCTCGGGCATTGGAGATGCCGGGGGACTCTCCCCGGCGATGGGATGCGGTGCGTGAGTATCTGGTGGAAATCCGCAAGCTACCGGCGGTGCTGGTGGATCGGCTCAATGAGCGGGGCTTGATCTTCGCCGATGACCATCAGAATGCCGTATTTTTGCGCCATGAGTTGCAGGCTCAAACCTGGAGTCGGGGCGAGGTGATTGGGGCCAGTTTGCGGGGGACTTGGGGGGAGGAGAACCATTTCCACGGGTTAGCTCCAGGGTCGGCCAGAGACCAAGGGTGGTTTTGGATTGGCACCGGGCAGGGGCCAGTAAACCGGGTGCTGCTGGTGGAGTCGCCGATTGATGCGATGTCGCTGGCGGTGCTGGATCGGGCGCAACGAGGGCCGGAGGGAGTGTCGATTTATCTCTCGACGGATGGCGCGGGTGGCGTGCCAGTCGAGGCACTCAAGACCGTGCTACGGAGTGGGGGGCTGGTGGCAGCGGCGTTTGATGCGGATGTAGCGGGGGAGACCATGGCCTGGCGGGTAGCGCAGCAGGTGCCGGGGATTGAGCGGCTGACGCCGAACCAAGGCAAGGACTGGAATGAGGTGTTGGTCAATCCGGAGGGGGGCGGCAATGGGTGGCAGCAGAGCCGCCCGGAGTTAGGTCAACTCTGGCGATGGCATGGGGCAGCCGTGGCGCTGGGGAGACCAGAGGGGTATTTGAGCCGGATAACGGAGGTGGCGAGAGAAGTAGCGAAAGGACAGTCACTGTCGGAGAAGGCGATCGCGGCTATGCAGCGAGATTTGGGGAGTAGGCCAAGGGCGGTGGTTAAGAAGACTGTAGATGTTGAGATGTAGCAGCAGTCGAAAGACAGAGGTCATGATGCAACGCCAACGATCGCCGCGACAATTCGCTCGTCTAGGGGCTTGAGGTAACCTAAATCGATTCCTGCGAAAGCTTTTTGTAAGTCCTGGGTCACCAATGGTCTATCCAGCAGTTCTTGACGGATGTCTTTCAACCTGAGGGGGCCATGCCGCCGCCGTTGCTGTTTGAGGCAGTCATACCAGATAGGACGAATCAGGTCGAGCCAGCGTTCGGCTAAGCTACCGGGGTCTACGGGTTCCTGGGAGTTGGGCTGTAGAAGCTTTAAGAGCTGTCGAATGAAATTGGCGCGATCACTATCCCCTTTGAGATTAGCCCGCTCCAGGTATTCCCCTAAAATGAACTTCATTTCCTCCAACGCCCGTTGTTTCCGACGAGGTAGGAGCAGCACCTCGGTCTGACGGAGCTGTTGCAGGAAGTCTTGGAGAACCCTAGCCGCCTGTTCCAGCTTGTCTTTAGGTAGGTTATCGACTTCATCAGTCAGCACATTGCGGAGGTGCTGACTGACCTCCTCCAGATCCGTTACGGGTTTGGCTTGGGGGCTATCCAGGTAGACCCAGCGAGGGGCACCCCATTCAGTGCCTGCGATCGCAAAAAATACCCAGGGACGGCGGGCCGATACGATGCTAATCCGCTTGCGTTGCAGTGCCCGCACCGAGGCAATTACCCGCGCATCGCTGGTTCGCATTCGTTCGTAAATATCCCGCTGAACCAGGGCTGATTCTCCTTCAACCAGCGATCGCACTGGGGTAAACACATCCAGGAGCTGGTCTGCCGGGGTGCCCGCTTCAATCACCTCATTTAAGCGAGTGATCGTGTCTGATAGCTGTAGCTCCCCGGTCAACAATTCATTCGGCAGGGGAATATTGGCCCCCAGCATCTCAGAAGAAAATCTCATCCGATCCACAAACCGCTGGTCAGAGGACAAAATGAACTCTTCGCTATCCTTCGGAAAAAACACCTCAATCTGAGGATGGGGGCTGTCCATGCGGTCAATGCGCCCAATTCGTTGTTCAGCCACCCGCACCACGGTGGGCATATCGAGGTTGACCACTGCCGACGCCTGCTGGAGATTGATGCCCTCTGACATGGCATCGGAACAGAGCAGAATGACGCCTTTTCGTTGAGACCCCAGTTGACAGGCCCGGTTAGCTTTGTCTCTTTCCGTTTTGCTGGTGCCCGTCGCGATCATCACCTCACAACCTGGGTGCTGACGGAGGCGATCGTGAATATCCGCTAGGGTGATCAGGCTTTTATCAAAGGCGATGACAATGCCGTGTTTTTTCAATAAGTCAGTCAGTTTCCTGGCTTTGACCTCTTCTCGACCATCCGACATTTGGTTGACTAGCTTTTCGATACGTTCATACAGGCGAATTTCTTCCTGGCTGGCCAGCTCATGCTGCTCTGAGTCGGTCAGCCACTCGGGCATTGAAATATTCAGGGTTTGCTGGGCAGGTTTACCGGCTTTCTCTTGCAGGCTGCTGATCACATTGCCAGTCTCTTGAGCCTTGACCTTGGTAGAAATCTTGCCCCAGGTCTTGGCAAATTCCGTCCCCCTAATCAGCTCGATAAGGCGAACTCGGGAGGATCTTAGGCTCGCCATGACGTAATACATGGCCAGGGCAGCAGCGCTGCTCAGCCGAGTTTCCAGATATTGTTCGTGGGTTCCACCATAGAAATCGGGCACTTCTATCGGTTTTTGGACATACTGGATGCCTTTGAGCTGAGCAGCGGTTTCCCGGATTTGAGCGGCCAGTTGGCGGTCTTGATTGGCGGTGGCGGTATTGCGATCGCAGATATAGACATCCGTGATGTGCTTGGGATAGCGACAGGGAACCCCATGCTTATTTCTAAATGCCTCTGGATTGCCCTCAATCATCCGGTTCAGCATGGTTTTGGTTCGCCGCACCGTAAAGCGTTGAATGGCCCGTTGGATTTTCTCTAGCTCGGCCTGGGCAATGTCTTCCCCCCGCCGCCGTCGAATATGGCTGAGGGTATCTAGCAAGTCGTCGTCAAAGTTGTCGGCCCCCAGCAAGTCAACAATGGCAATTAAGTCTAGGGGGCCGCGATTGATGGGGGTAGCCGTGAACAGCAGCACATGGTCTGCAATATTGTTGAACAGCTGTCGAGTCCGAGTGGATTTCAGGTTCAAGAAGCGATGGGCTTCATCAACAGCAAGCACCTGGGCGCGGCGGATGAGGCGCAAGACATCCTCTCGCTTGTTTTCAGTAGTGTTGCTCAATAGGCCATGGGAACAGGTGAGGGTATTCTCTCCACAGCGGTGAGACTCTTCTTGCCAGGAGGCTTCGACGCTAGGCGGGCACAGCAGGATAGGAATTTCCGTCTTGATGCGACCGGTACTCCACATCTTCTGCATCACGCTGCGAATTAGGTTGGCACCGGTTTTCGTTTTGCCAGAACCGGTGGCGTCGGCAACCAGAACACTACCAACGTTCTCAATCACCCACAGGGCGTGGGCAATGCCCTGGTATTGAGAAGGCCAGAGGGCGGCTTCATCGCTGTATTGCAGTCCCTGGGTATACCGAATGGCCCAATCGCCTTCCAGCAGTTCGGCACAGGCTCTGGCCAGAGCTTCTTGCCAGGTGACGACGCTCAACAGCAGTTCTAGCAGTTCGATCAGTTCTGCCTGGTAGTCTCGCCCTAGCTCCCAGTAGCTCGCTGCTATCTGGCAGGCTTCTTGATAGCGCTCGGGCTCTGCTTCCCGCTGGTAGCGGCTATTGGCCTCGTGTTGGAGTTCTAAGCCGGACTGGCTGAAATTGCTTGACCCGAGGGTAATAGCCTCATCCCCCCGGAAAATTTTGGCATGTAGGGGACGGGATTGATTGGAGAGTCGGGCTTCTACCTTGCCGCTGCGGAGGAGTTCGATGGCCACAATCACTTTGGCACAGAGGAAGATGGAGATTCCTCGCTCTTCCAGCCAGTAGCGTTGAACTTCGGTAGCTAGGTTGCTGTCTTTGAGGCGAAAGGTGGTGCGCTGGGTAGGATGTGGCTCGTTGCCAATTAGGATTTGGATGGTGTCGAAGGCAGCTTCGTTTGTTTCCAACTTCTGGTGGCATTCGGCCAGAAACTCGATCACCATGCTCAGAGAGGTGTAACCGCTGATGATGAGGGGACGATGGGAGTTCAGCAGGTCTGGAAAGACGGCTGATTTGACGGTGTGGCGATTATGGTTGTGAGGGAAGCGATCGTGGGCAGGCAATTGGAGATTGGGGCTTGCCTGGACTTCTTCGATTTGACGTAGCAGGCTGAGTTGCTCACCAGATTCCATCGGTGTTGTTTCCCTCCCTAGATACTGTCATAGCTATCCAAACTCTAGGGTTCCCAGGCTAATACGTTATCAGATATCAATACAGATGAACTGTATTGATGGGAGAAAAGGCAATGACTACTGAAATGCCTTAGGAGCCGAAAAGGGCACTGGAATGCTAAAGAGAGACGTTCTAAAAACGCCTACCAAACTTGGACGGCGGCTCTAGTAGCTGTGGCAGTCATCAGCAGGGTTGGCAAGGTTAATATCCAAAAACTAGCCTTTCCAGTTTTGTTTCGCTCTAGAAAAAATTTCGTCTAATTGCTGCTCTTCGTAAATCTGACGAGATATCTCTACATAGTCCGTGGGGTTTTGATTGATTAATGCCAGAAAACGCAGAGTATTGGCCATGCCAAGTTCTTGCTTGAGGGTGGTTAGAGCTTTAACTCGAAGTTGAGCATCATTTAGGGTTGGGGTGGAATCTGTCATGGGGTTTCTCTCCGAATATAGTCAACCGGGTTCATGACTTCACAAGCTAATGATAGCTTCTTGGCTTGTCGCATCAGGACATCATCACAGGTGAGGAAGAAGTTTGCATTAGCATAGCTAGCACATGCGACATGCAAAATATCCTTTGCCGAGAATTTACCTTGCTGCATTAATTGCTGGGCAAGGCCGTAAATAGCGTCTTCTGGGCCAATTCTGATTTGACACAGGGTGGAAAGTTCCAAAGCAAACTCCTGCCGCTCTGGAAAGGGACAGAGTAGCGTTTCGTCTTCATGCATAAATGACCAGATTAACTGAGCTGTTTGGGCTTCTGCTCGATTGAAGATTTCTTGACAGGCTAACGCTTCAATTTGAATGCGACTCTGATTGGGGTCATCAAATCTTCGCTGAAAGCAGTTGTAGTCCAGGTAAATCAAGTCCAT
This sequence comes from Pseudanabaena sp. PCC 9330, assembly GCF_055795045.1. Classification (NCBI taxonomy): domain Bacteria; kingdom Bacillati; phylum Cyanobacteriota; class Cyanophyceae; order Pseudanabaenales; family Pseudanabaenaceae; genus Pseudanabaena; species Pseudanabaena sp. PCC 9330. Next base: position 92,486 of record NZ_JAYFES010000047.1, read on the forward strand.
TAGCTTGATCCTCCTTTATTCCCCAATTTTTGCAACTTCTCCTGCGCCCATTCTCGCAGTTTCTCGTCGAGATCGTTGAGTGCACGATCTCGCAACAGATCGAGAGTTTTAGGATGTTTTGGATAATGGGTAAGGAGAGCTTCTAGAGCAACTTTTCGGGGGTTGGGAATCCAATCATGCTCAGTTTTATTACATGGATCATGAATGATAGAAGTGCAAAGAATCTCAAAAACCTCTGGGGAGTTACTCCAATTGAGTGCCAGTTTTTCAAGTGCTTGTCCACGCAGAAAATCTTCTTCGTCAGATTGAGCGAGGGATTTAACAATTAAGAATGTTTCTGGATCATCTTTCCATGATGATAACAAACCTCTTAACCCACTCAACCTAAAGCCCCAATTATACCCAGTTCGCGCCGCCTCCTTAAAAATAGCTAATGCATCTGGGTCATCTGAATAAAGTTCTTGCATAGCTATCACAGCCCCATATCTTGCTTTAGGTCTAACTGGCTTTTCAGAATGAATACAGTATTTAAGCCAGTCTAAGATACTTGGGTCTTCTTTCCACCCATATGCAATACCTCTAACTATATCTTTATTGTCTCCAATCGTGTCATCAAACAAGGCAATCTGTTTAAGCCAGTTAAAGGTTTCCAAATCATGCTGGCAAATTTTTGAAATAGCAACGACTGAATCTGTCCTAATTCTAAGAATTCTTCCATTATCTTCTGGATCTTCCCCATAAGGGCCATATTTCATTAAGTCCTTTAGAGTAGTCAATAATGAATCAGTTAACTCTGCTAAACGTCTGTGAATATCTTTCTCTAACAAGCAATCAACAGCCAGAAATATGTGGGTAAACGTATTTGCCTCTTCTTGTCTAATCAACCACCAAATCAACTGCTCGGTAAATTGGAAGTCAACCATTCCACAAATCAACCGAAGAACCTCGTGCCAGGTTTCATCTTGCCAGTGTTGACCGAATACTTCATCGCGTAATTGTTCAAAGGTGAGAGTGCGCTGTTTTTCAAAGCGATGGACGATTTCAACCGCACAGAAATATTCCAAGAAAGTGCGGTGCATGAAGCCATAGGTATCGGCTCCGCGATAGCAAAGGATGAAATTGCGCTCTCGAAGTTGCTGAATCAAGCGATCGGCCTTTTCACGGGGTTCGCTGAAGCCCTGATCGCGTAAATAGTTGGTCAAAATGTGGGTGAGGCGTTCTGCACTAATAAGATTGCCCTTCAGCCCTTCTTCCCCGGCCTGCATCTCATAGGCAATCAGGCGAAGCATTTCCTGCTTTTCCCGTCGTCCGATCGCATGTATAGGAATCTGTAAACGCTTGTGATCCACATCCCAATGGTAGAGCAGTACCCGTGAAGCCTGGTCATAGAGGTCAGCGCGATCACGCGGTAACTCCTGCCGTCGATTCAGAATTGCCATCATCGTCAGCAGCAGCGGATTGTCTGCCAGGTTGGCGATCGCTTTAGAATTGGCAATAGCATCCTTCAACCGCTGTTTCAGCCTCACTTTATCGAGATCACTGCCCATTGATAGGTCATACCAGCGATCTATAAATTCATGTATTTCATCGGTATTCAGAGATTGAATCGTAAAGTGTCGGAACCCGCTGTGCTGGAGGCGATCGGGGTTGTAGCCGATAATCCGAGATGTAACAAGCACCCGTGCTTTGGGATATTGCTGAGAAAAACGAATGATGTCATCAATGATGGTGGATTGGGTGGTGCGATCAAACACTTCGTCCAGACCGTCAAACATGATTAGCGTGGGCAACTCTAGCAAATGCTGATGGAGTTGCTGCTGGTCAAACTGCCAATCTACACCTCGACCGCGATGCAGAAATTCGAGAAAGTTAGCAGATGGATTGAGAGCAAATTCTCGCAACTCAATCAATAATGGCAGTTTTTCGGTATTACCCTCAACCCACTCCAACGCCAAATATTGCAAAAGGCTTGATTTTCCCGATCCCGGATCTCCTAAAATAAGCGCCCGCTGAGAGTCGGCTATCGCTTCTAAAACCTTTCGTGCAGGCTGCTGAAAATACTCGTGGCGGTAATGCTCTAAGGCTTCAGGCGATAAATCTGCTTCAAGTTGTCCTCTGTCTTGTAGTTGTCGTTTCAAGTCCAGAGGCAGATCGTAACGCATCGGGGGCAATGCCTCTCGCACCGTTTGCTCAATGAATATAGCCCAAAGTTTGATGGCATCGACTCGGTCAGTGCTGTCGAGGGTATGCAGCTTCAGATAGCCATAGCTAGACTGCAAACTGTCTCGATAGGTTTCAATATCAAATCCCGGTGAGAGTTGTGCAGTATTACGGACAATGTCTTCTAGCAGGTCAGAGTTCAGAATCTCGCGCAACTCTGGATTTGCTTTAACAATGCCCTTGACCTCATACACATATTCTTTACCGACTCCTCGCCAATCAAACTCCTCTAAAGGAAACTGCCATCCAGAGCCTTGATACTGCTCTGCCCAAATTTTCTCTAACTGCCTGTAATCAATTTGTTTGCAATCCTTCTCAAAGGCTTTCCCCAGAATCGGGCGCACCGCCTTATCTTGCACAAATTTCTTGATCGCTGTTTTATAGTGATGCTGAATACTGGTTTCAGGAATGTCGTTAATCTGAAGTTCTTTAACAAAGCGCTTGATAAAGTAGCCAACTGCTTCTGCCATTGGCGCTTTCAACGCTGAGGCATTTAATCGGCTGACTCCGCCACTTAGACAATCCTTGAAAAAATCTTGAACATACCCTTCCAGAACAGGCTTGCTCAAATCGAGAACCTGATCCAGTACTAACTTGCCAAGCTCAATTCCTGTTGTCGCTGCCAACCATTCCAACATAGTGAGATTTCAGACATGACCCGACGCTCTCTCTAATATCGCATCCACATTGGGGAGATGGCAGAGATTTCAGACTCAAGCCACAATAAGACACCTTGCGCTACGCTCTTACCGACAACTCTGGCAGATCGCCACCAAAAGCCATCCGTGCCAACCGCCCCTACTTAAACCAGGTCTGCTTCAGTCCAGCGACATCCCATCCCGCCAGTTCAGCAGCAGCCTCATAGGTGCTGTGCAAAAACCCCAGCAACGCCTGGTCAGGGTCAGCAGCCTCGCGCACCGCCTCGTAGGGCAAGACAAACTCCCCCAATCCTTCATGGAAAAACGCCGCCTCCGGCTGCACAGTGGCGTCTTTAAACCCCTCCGGCACCGGATAGGCGTAGGAATAAAACGCCGGGTAGCCCAGTCCAGTACCCGGCCAAAATCCAGCACTACTGACCTCCTGGCAGTAAGCCTCCTGAGCCACATCGTCCGGCAGGTTAGGCACACCCCCCGGATGCGGCGGCGCAGACCGCCCCGAAAAGCGCGTCACCGCCAGATCAAAGCTGCCCCAGAAAAAATGCACCGGGCTGACCTTGCCGCAAAAATGGGAGCGAAACTCACGAAAGACACGATCAGATTGCAACAGCACCCGCCAAAACCGCTGGGCGGCCTCGGCATCGTAGGCCCCATGGGTGTCATCCTGCTCGAAAGGTATCGCGTCTGGGATTTCGTTCGGTGTGGTGTGGATGCGCACGGTAATCCCCAACTCCCCCAATGCCGCCATCACCATTTCGTAAAAGTCCGCCACCGAGCGAGGTCGCAGCGCCACCATTCGCTCCTGCCCTGCACTGGTGACAATGCGCAGCTGGTGGTCAAAAAAGTCGAAGTCGATCTGAAAAATCTGGTCATCGTGGGGAATGGTGCTCGTCGTCAGCCCCCGCGCCGTTAGGTACAGCGGCACATGCCACGAGTGGTTGATCCATGGCGTTTGCACCAGGCGGATTTTGCCCACAATCTGCGTCCACAGGTGCAACGTGGTGCAGGTATCTTGCCAATCGTCCAGACTCAGCGGCGGCCAGAGATGCGGCATGGTGGTTCCCCCAATAGGTCGAGCAACCTCGGCAAAACCCGCCAGGCGGCTCGATCGCTATGCTACTGCACCATAGGCTTTATAGAGGGCGATCGTTCCACCCGCCTCGGCAATAATTCAAAACTAAAAGGCTCCATAGCCCATTCAATCGCCTATCTCTAGTCCACGGCTGTTGTGCTTCGGGCACTGGTTCTCTAACGGGTGATGGCTAGAATATATACGGTATTTGAGTTCTAGCCCATGAAATGCCCACACTGCCAGAGTGAACGCACTGTGAGAAACGGCACGGCCATATTGAAGGGGCAACCACCTCGACAACGATATCTGTGCCGTGACTGTGACAAGCGATTTAACGAACATACCAATACCCCGATGGCCCGGTTACGGGTGCCTGCCGCCATCGTCTCTGCGGCTTTGAATGTGCGCACAGAAGGGTTGGGGCTGCGGGCGACGGGTCGCTCCTTCGGCAAGTCTCATCGCACCATAACTCGCTGGGAAGCGCGATTGTCTGAGCAAGTCGACTCTTGGTCACCTCCTGCCCCTGAGAGGAGTGACATTACCGTCGAAGGAGATGAAGTCTACACTCGCGTGGGCGAGAACCTTCCCCCCCAGTGAGTCTGAAGGCTGGACCATTCACTTTATTGAGCGCAGAAGTCGCTACTGGATAGCCGCCCAAGCAGGCCTGAAAGACCAGCAGTTGTTTGAGCAAGGAACCGTGCAGGCTTGGCAGTGGGCTGAACCCGCGCAGTTTATTCGCTGGTTCACCGATGGTGAGCGGCGCTATGGTCAGGCGTTATGGCCCCTGGCGAGTGTGTTCCTCCCGCATCGTGAGACAACTCCAGGCTATGGCAAACGAAAAGTGTGGCGGCAGGGATTGGAAGTGGCCATGAAAATTAAAGGGTCTCAAGGACAGCGACGAGTAGCGTGGGTCAAAGCGGAACATCCCTTCACGGCCATCAGCGCAATGAGTGAGGTACATGCTAACCATAACGAGGCGCAAAATAGTGCATTGCGGCGACGGGCAAGTGCCTATCGTAGACGACAGAATCTTTACGCCAAACGAGTGCAGGGGTTACAGCGGGCTTTGAACATCCAACGATTGATCCATAACTGGGTGCGACCACACTGGGGACTGGGCAAGAAGACGACACCTGCGATGCTCATGGGCTATTGTGAGCGTCCACTCTCAACCCGCGAACTCCTCACAATGCAAGGTTTTCAGTTCATCACCTCTTAACAGCCCAGTGCCGACTGCCGCATTGACCTGCTTAAGTTTCAGTCGGAGTGGCTCACGGCTGATCAGCTCTGGCAAATTGAGCGGCATTTGGTTGAATTATGACTAATCAGGACGGTACCGCGTCGGTGTCCCCTGGTCGGTAAAGGCCCAAATATCGCGCTTGTGCTGGGGGCCGTAGCTGATGTGGATGGGGCGATTTGGGCCATAGAAATAGAGCGAGTCAAAGGGCAGTCTCTGGGCCAGAATTCAGTCCACCAGGACATCGCTGGGCAGGTCGAGGATACGAAAATCGCAGGCGGCACCGAGGCGATCGCAATAGTACCGCCCTTTCCGATTCACCTCATGGGCCATGTGCTGATCCAGGCTAGGGGTAGCGATACCGTGCTTCTTCCCCGTCAGCGGGTCTTTTCTCGCCAGCCACCGCTTCAGATCCATTGAGCAAAAGCCATAGGTAAGCTGGAAGCGCTCCCGCCCAAACCCATCAATTACCGGGTCGATGATGTGCTGACACAGAGCCTCCAAGGCTGGTAACGTCTCCTCCAGATTCTTGGGAAACGGGTCAATCTGGTCAGCAAACCGCTGGTAGATCTGCGTGCAGGTGCAGAATTCCTTCAGCGTCAAATACTTCCCCAGCCGACGTTCTGCCATTCCCTAGGCTTCCATCCCCCTATTGCGAGTCGGCATCCGCCTCGGCTGCCCTACCTGGAGTGCCTGAATCGCCTGCACCTGGGCCACCGTCCCTCGGGCGTACTGCTCAATCGTTTGCGGGGCCACCCCCTGCACATCTTGCTGGAATCGGGCATATGGCCCCTGGTGCAGCAGCGTCGCTACCGCTTCTCCTGATTCCCCAGCCCCCAGCGCCGCCGCCGTCACCTTCTGATCCAACTGAATGCCGGTGAGATCGCTGCTCACATAGTCTCTATAGAGATCGGGATAACTCTGGATTTTCCCCGTCACCGAGCAGGCATACTCCAGGTAGCGCTGCTGCTGAAGGCTATCCACAGTCGTCTGGGCGTACTGAAGTAGTTTGGGTAACGCTTCTTTCTTTTCTTCATCAGACAACCCCAAAATCTGCTGCTGGGTAAATGGCCCCTGGGCCAGCAGCTGAATTACCTGTCGGGGAGCCTTGCCGGTCTGTAGCGCCGCTCTAGCTACCTCCTGATCTAATCGGGCTGACGCGGGGTTATCGCTGTAGCGGGTGTAGAGACTCTCGTAGTCCTTGGCATCCTTAAGAGAAGCCTTGGCCAGCGCCAGGTATTGCTGACGCATCAATCGTCCTTTCTCCGTCTCGGGCTCCTTCGGCAATTGTGGCTCAGTCATAGGGCGTCCGTGAACTCGTCGAGCAAGTCAGCCGATGGAGTGGCAACGGTCACGGGCTGTACCAGCATAGTGTCTGCCTCTGCTGATAGATTCTCCGCATCAGGCGTGCCTACCAATTCGGTGCTACCGGATCGAGCCATCCCCAAATCAAATTCCTCGCGTAAGTGCTGAATCTGGGCTTCCATCTGCCAGATCGATTGCTGCGCCAGATCGCGTAGCTCTCCCTCGGAGTGGTTTCCCGATTGCCGGTAGGCGAAGGGCAGCCAAAAGGCACGGGTCGCCGTAGCCGCTTTCTCTTTGCCGTTGTAGGTCTCGTGGATCAGCCAGGAGTAGGTGATGCCGTTGGGAGAGGTGCGATCGGGCTCAAAAATGAAGCGCACCCGAGACTTTTTATCAGGGTTTGCAGGATCTGGGCTTGGGGAAGGGCTTCGTCCTCGGGGCATAGGTCAAAACTCAGCCTATATGGTTCAATCGTGATCAGCACCTTGGGTAGATAACTATGATTAGTCACCTATCAAGACAATTTTACACTGCAACACCAGTACATGCTGATCTAATGCCTGTTAGGTCTAGAATGCATTCTTCCTATCGACCATGTTCCAGCATTGCTGATTGCTGAAGGCTTTTCTTTCAGGGCCAACAATCTAAAAACTCTAGCCGTGCGCTTCTACTGCTAAGTTTTATGAATTAGTCAGCATGGACTCAGCTAGCAGCGAATGATTCATCCTAAGATGCTCTCATCAAGGTGTGTGTCTATCAAATTCTTTGCCTTTTGACCGTCGGAAAGCCAAATTCGGGCGGCTGGGATCGATTTGCCCAGGCGGCTAAGAGCTTTGTGTGGATCGGTTTTGGAGATGCAACGATGGACACCCATGACCTTTTGGAAGCGCTATTTGAACGGCTTAACGCCCGCCTTGACTTGATCGAAGGCAATCTTCGAGAGCTGAGGCAACGCCTGAATGGCGAGGTGGATGTGCCTAAGCTGGTAAAGCTCAACAAGGCTTGGCAAATTCTGGGTTACCCGAATTATGATGCCTGTCTCTACAAGGTGCGGTCTGGCCACTACCGGGTGAATAAAGAGATTGTTGATCGCCGATCGCCCGATTCCCGTCGCCCAGACTGGTATGCCGATATCGAGAAGTGTCAGCTCCGCGATCGCACCATGGCCAGCAAGCGAGGCTGATCAGCCCTTAACCCGCCTGCTTTTTCTTCAGAGCGGCAAAATAGGTCTGGGCGGCTCGCTCCTTAGAAATGTGCTTTTGGTAGGTGCCCAGGTTGACGTTGGGGTTGTGCCCCATAAACTGTGAGGCCACCGCCGTTGGCAGCTCCAGCCACAGAGCAGCTCTCAAACTCCAGGCGTGACGCAGGCTATAGGGTGGAAAGGGCATCTTAGCCCGTTGAAAAGCCGTAGACGTGCGATCGCCGTAGTCCTTATTCATGCGAGCCGTCACGGCGGGTCGGCGCACCTCCCACAGTTGCCAGCGGTCAACCCACTCTGGCGGTAATGGAAAGGTCTCGCGCTTCCCGGTTTTAGTGCCATCGGGCACTAGGGCCACCAGCCACCGCTGGCCGTCGTACTCACGCCACTCCACCTCACAAAGAAAGGCTTCGTGGTCTCTGAGGTTGTAGGTGGCCATCATCGCAGCGACCCACTGCCATGATTTGTTTTTCATACCGTCGATAGCGGCAATGATCTCGTCGTCGTTAGGAATGATGCGCTCGACGTTGCTGAGCCGGTAGTCGCCCTGGCGATCGCGCACCTTGGACTCTATACCGGCAAAGTCGGCCAACCGCTGGAGCTTTTGGCAGGCGACCTGGCGACTGCGGCTATTGGGCTTCCACCGATCCACCACGTCATCCAAAAGATGGGATGTTAATTTCGCCGCTGGTGGTAGCCATTTGAAGGCCGGGTACCAAAACTGTTCTCGCCAACGCAGGGCAATGGCTTCTTCATCGCCCTCCTGCTGCTTTTGCCAATCCTGCTGAAAGCGATTGATCCAGGCCTGGCAGGTTTCGCTGTTCTCTTTGGTGTCAGGCTCAACTTCGCGCCAGTCAAAGCGCTTCTGAGCAAGCAGCGCCCCCAGGCGAAAGGCCTCTGCCTCGGCATATTCGATACCCGCAGGGTTGGCATAGACTCCCAAGGTGATGAACTGCTGCTTGGGCCGAGTTACCTTGCTGTCTGGTCGGGGTGGGAGGGTGCCCCGCAGCGAAAGCTTCTCGCCACGCTGGTAAAGCCTCAGCCCCATCTGAGCCGCCTCCAGCCGTTGATTGGCCGCGTCCACTGTCAGCGCTTTTCGTCCCATGGCGAGCTAGCTCCTGATCTAATTTTGATCTAGAAATGCCTCCGTTTATTCTAGTTCAGCCCCATTCAGTCAGTTCTGGCGATGCTTGAAGCAACCGCCTGAAGAGGCCTGAGGGCTTAGGTTTCCTGTATGGGCGATACTGGACTCGAACCAGTGACATCCTGCTTGTAAGGCAGGCGCTCTACCAACTGAGCTAATCGCCCGTGCTGCGTTTGCAGTTTTATATCTTAGCAGAGGATAGGCACTATTTTGCCGATTCCAAAACGGATTGCTGCGCAAATTGCCCAAAGAACTTCTCCTGCAGATTCCACAGTATTCTCAGCTGCAAAATCCGCTACTCTGGCAAAGTCTTTGAGCGATCGCATGACAGGTGTGCCCCATGACCGAGCAAATATCCCTTACCCCTGTAGCTCAGCAGGCTATTCTCAAGCAGTTTCGGCTCTACTACGGGTTACTGGTGGTGCTCTTGGCTGGCATTACCATCCTCGGCTTGGCCTGGCGGTGGAGTTTGCCCAAGGCCTATGCCAACGGAGCACCCTTTGGGCAGGCGGTGCTGGTGCTGCTGGCAGCGGCGGTGCTGATCAACGCGATCTCGTTTTTCTTTCAAGACCGCTACGTGCAGGGTCTACTCAAGCAGCCAAATATTCTGCGGGAGTTTGCGATTGTGCCTTTTGGGCTGCGGTTCTACGCGCAGAATCTGGCGATCGCGATTCGCGAAGCGATCCGTTCCGGAATCGCCCTTTCCCTGATTGGCTTTTACCCACTGCTGCTGGTGTTGTTTTTCTTTGCCCACTACCCCATTGTGCTGTGGCTGATGCCCTATCACCTCATTTTGGGATTTGTGCTGGGCTGGGTGATCAAGCAACAGCTGCTTTAAATTTAGGGCTATGGGTTTCTACGGCAGAATTCTAGTGCTTGCCGTCAAAGTATTGGTACCAGACCCAGTTGCCCGCTACCGTCACCGCGAGAACGATGCCGCCTCCGATCCAGCCGAGGGCGGGGTTGTAGCCACTGCGGGCCAGATTGGTTATCCAGAGGTGAGTGAGATCGCTGCCGACCAGCCCGTCGGCGATCGCCGGAAAGAGATACATCAGCGCTGCCCCTACTAGCAGCCAGCCCACCATAGAAACCAGCAAGAACACAGTTTTTGCAGTCGATTGAGTACCGATCATAGATTTTTCAAATTCCTTAACGTTCCATATCATCCAGTGCTTTGGGCACAGCCGCAGTCAGTACCTCGCAACCGCTGTCACTCACCAGCACGTCATCTTCGATGCGAATGCCGATGCCCCGCCAGCGATCGTCGATCGGGGGCTGACCCTCGACGGGTTCGTAGGTAGGGGAGATGTAAATGCCCGGCTCGACCGTGACGACATTGCCCACTTCAAAGGGTTTCCAGGTTTTGTCGGCGTTGCGGAGAATGCCCGCGTCGTGGACATCTAGTCCGAGGAAGTGACCGGTGCCATGCATGAAAAAGGCCTTGTGCTTCTTCTCTTCGATCAATGTATCCACATTGCCCGCCAATAGACCCAACTCCACCAGACCCTCGGTAATGGTGCGGGTGGCAGCATCGTGGAATTCATTAAAGGGAGCACCAGGTTTAACGGCGGCGATCGCCCTCAACTGCGCCTCCAGCACCAGCTCATACAAAATCCGCTGCTCATCGCTAAAGCGCCCCCCCACCGGAAAGGTGCGGGTAATGTCGGCATTGTAGTAATCCACCGCGCAGCCAGCATCGATCAGCAGCAGGTCGCCGTCTTGCATCTGGCAGTTGTTTTCGACGTAGTGCAGAATGCAGGCGTTAGCCCCCGAGGCGACAATTGAGCCGTAGGCTGGCCCCATCGCCCCCTCTAGGCGAAAGATATGCTCCATCTCGGCCTGAATCTCGTACTCGTAGCGACCGGGACGAGCGATCTCAAGGGCGTGGTTGTGGGCCTTGGCCGCGATCGCGATCGCCCTTCTCAACGAATCCAGTTCTTCCTCCGACTTGACCCGTCGCAGGGTCTGCATCATCAGCGCGGCGTCTTCGATCGCCACCGGGCCAGTGCCGCGCTTATAGTAGGTGGCCAGCAGCCGCTGCCAGTGCTTCAGCATGCGCTGGTTCAGCGGTTCGTCGTGGCCAAAGTGGTAGTAGAGGCGATCGGCCTTTTCCAGATACTTGGGCAGGTGCTCGTCCAGTTCGGCGATCGGGTAGACCGCATCGGCCCCAAACTGCTCCTTGGCCAGCTCTACCCCCACTCGGTAGCCCGACCAGGTCTCTTTTTCAGGGTCTTTGGGCCGCACGAACAGCACAAACTTGTGCTCGTCGTGGTGGGGGGCCAGCACCGCCACCGCCCCCGGCTCGTTAAACCCCGTCAGGTAGTAAAAGTTGCTGTCCTGGCGAAAGGGGTAGTCGACATCGTTGTGCATCACCGCCGGGGGGGCACTGGCGAAAATCGCAGTGCCGCTGCCGATGAGATCCATTACACGCTGACGGCGGTGGGCGTAGGGAGTAGTCATGGTAAGAGGTCAGGTGAGAATAATAGCCTTCTCTGGATGGTAAAGGATATCGGCGATCGCTGGCGAAAGGGTTGCGGGGTATCAGCTCCAAGCTGGCTCACTACAACTCCTTACAATAGATAGGCTAACTCCGACCTTAGGCACCCTCTGTGACGGCTGATCAGCGCCTAGTTCCTATCTTTGACTACTTCGCAACCCGAGGCTGGCAGCCCCTGGCATTTCAGGCCGAGACCTGGGCCGCCTACTTGGCAGGCCGCAGCGGGCTGGTGCAGGTGCCCACGGGGTCGGGCAAAACCTATGCGGTGGTCATGGGGCCAGTGGCCGACATGCTCGCCGCCCCTCTGGAAGGCTTGCAGCTGCTCTACATTACCCCCCTGCGCGCCCTGTCGAGAGACATTGAGCAGGCGATCAAAGCGCCCATTGAGGCGATGAACTGGAACATCACCGTCGAGTCGCGCACGGGCGATACCAGCTCCGCGCGCAAGACCAAGCAGCTCAAGACCATGCCCAATATTTTGATCACCACGCCAGAGTCGCTGGCGGTGATGCTGTCCTACAAAGACGGGGCCAAACGGTTTGGCCATTTGCAGGCCGTGATTCTCGACGAGTGGCACGAGCTGATGAGCTCGAAGCGGGGCACCCAGACAGAGCTGTGTTTGGGCCATCTGCGATCGCTCCGTCCGGCCCTCCGCACCTGGGCCATCTCCGCCACCCTGGGCAACCTCGCAGAAGCGGCCCAAACCGCCGTGGGGCTGGGCATCGAACCGGTAATCATTCGCTCAACCCTAAAGCGCGACACAGTGATCAGCAGCATTCGCCCCGAGTCGGTAGATACCTTTCCCTGGGCGGGGCACCTGGGGCTGCGCATGCTTGATGCCCTCGTGGCCGCGCTCGACATTGAGAAATCTACCCTCATTTTCACCAACACCCGCAACCAGGCCGAGCGGTGGTACCAGGCGCTGCACTTTGCCCTGCCAGAGCACGAGAACAAAATTGCCCTGCACCACGGCTCCATTGATGTAAAGGAGCGGGAAGCGATCGAGGCGGGGGTAAAATCCGGCGACATTCGTTGGGTAGTCTGTACCTCATCGCTCGATCTGGGGGTCGATTTTCAGCCCGTAGAGCGGGTGGTGCAGATCGGCAGCGCCAAGAATCTGGCTCGGCTGTTGCAGCGGGCAGGGCGCAGCGCCCACGTGCCCGAAGGCACCTCAGAGGTATTTTTCTTGCCCACCAACGCCCTAGAGCTGCTTGAAATTTCTGCCTTTCGTCGGGGGCTAGAGCAGGGCGATATGGAAACCCGCCGCCCTCAGTACAAGCCCTACGATGTGCTGGTGCAGCACTTGGTCACCCTCGCCTGCGGCGATGGCTTTGACCCGCAAAAAACGCTTAGCCACCTGCGGCAGACCGTCGCTTATACCAACCTCACCGATGAAGAATATCAGTGGATTTTAGAGTTCATCGAAAAAGGGGGGCAGTGCCTAGGGGCTTATCCCCGCTACAAAAAGGTGGTGCTAGAGGATGGTTTGTACAACATTAGCGACGCTAAGCTGGCCCGCACCCACCGCATGGGCATTGGCACCATCACCAGCAATACCCCGATCAAGATTGTCTACACCAACCGCAAGGCGATCGGCACCGTAGAAGAATCTTTTGTCTCGCGGCTAAAGAAAGGGGACGTGTTTTTCTTCGCCGGGCGGCAGCTAGAGTACTTTCAACTCAAAGATATGGTGCTCTACGTCAAGGGCACCCGCAAAAAATCGACCGTCACCCCCAGCTGGGGGGGCGGGCAGTTGGCCATTTCTGATACCCTCAGCCACCATCTACGGCGCGAGGTAGAGCGGGTGCGAACGATCCTCACCACCTCCAACGGTGCGGCTTCTCTAAAACCAGAGAAATCCATCGCTGACAAGCCCCGATCCCCCCAATCCCCAGCCCTAGGAATGTCCTCCGGCACCCCACTTTTTAAGGGGGGCAGGGGGGATCCACACCCTGCGCTTACAGACACCGAATCTCCCCAATCCCTAACTGTAGAAACGCCCTCTGATCCACCCCTCACCAAGGGAGGCAGGGGAGATCTCCCCAATGACGAAATTCTCACCATCGCGCCCATTCTCGCAGCCCAGCAGCGGCTCTCTACCCTGCCCAGCGCCGACGAGCTGCTGGTCGAAAGCTGCAAGACCCGCGAGGGCCAGCACCTCTACGTGTTCCCCTTTGAGGGGCGCTTTGTCCACGAGGGGCTGGGCTTTCTCTGGGGCTACCGTTTTGCTAAGCAAAAGACCGCCACCTTCACTATTTCGGTCAACGACTACGGCTTTGAGATTCTTGGCCCCAAGGGCTATCCCTATCGGGAGTTATTTTCTAGCGAATTCTTTAGCCTGGAAAATCTAGAAACTGACATTCGCGCCAGCTTGAATATCTCAGAGCTAACCCAGCGTAAGTTTCGCGGTGTCGCTCAGGTGGCGGGGCTGGTGTTTAAGGGCTATCCAGGGTCGCGCAAAACCTCTAGCCAGCTGCAAGTCAGCACTTCGCTGCTCTACGACGTGTTCAGCAAATACGAGCCTGAGAATCTTTTGCTCAAGCAGGCCGAGCGCGAGGTGCTGCAAGATCAGCTCGAAACCCACCGCCTTACCCAGACTTTGAACCGCCTCGATCGCCGCTCTGTGGTATGGAAAGAGACTCCCCGCCCTTCTCCCTTAGCCTTTCCACTACTGGTAGAAAGGCTAAACTCGCGGATGTCTAACGAAACGCTGCTAGAGCGCATTCAGCGGATGAAAGACCAGTGGGAGCAGAAGTAGTCACAGCCGGGAGACAGGGACTATGGAACCCTAACCAATCCAGCGGGCCACGTCTTTGGCGTGATAGGTCAAGATCATGTCGGCTCCCGATCGCTTAAAGCTGGTCATGGTCTCCATCACCAGTTTTTGCTCGTCGACCCAGCCGTTGAGAGCAGCGGCCTTCACCATCGAGTATTCACCCGACACGTTGTAGGCGGCCACGGGCAGGTTGGTGGCCTGCTTCACCCGCCAGATGATATCCATGTAGGCCAGGGCGGGCTTGACCATCAGCATGTCGGCGCCTTCGGCGATGTCTAGCTCGATTTCTTTGAGGGCTTCGGTGCCGTTGGCCGGATCCATCTGGTAAGTGCGGCGATCGCCAAACTGGGGCGCACTTTCCGCCGCATCTCTAAATGGCCCGTAGTAGGCCGAGGCGTACTTAGCCGCGTAGGAGAGAATCGGCGTATCGATAAAGCCCGCCGCATCTAGCCCGCTGCGAATCGCCTGCACAAAGCCATCCATCATGCCCGAGGGCGCGATGATGTCGGCCCCAGCTTTCACCTGGGCCACAGCGGTTTTTTTCAGCAGCTCCAGGGTGGGGTCGTTGAGCACCCGCCCGGTCAGGTCGCCAGTTTCTAAATAGCCGCAGTGGCCGTGGCTGGTGTACTCGCACAGGCAGGTATCGACAATTACCAGCAGGTCGGGCACCGCCGCCTTGACGGCCTCAGTCGCCTTTTGCACAATGCCGCAGTCGTGCCAGGCTCCCGTAGCGTCGGTGTCTTTGTCGGCGGGAATGCCAAAGAGAATGATAGCGGGAATGCCCAGGTCGTAAACTTCCTTGGCCTCCTCCACAATTTTGTCGATAGAAAGCTGGTAAACCCCCGGCATGGAGGAAACTTCCTTGGCAAAGCTCTCCCCAGGCACCGCAAACAGCGGGTAGACCAGATCGGCCTGGGTGACGACGGTCTCTTGCACCATGCGGCGAAGCTGGGGGTGCTGGCGCAGACGGCGA
Organism: Pseudanabaena sp. PCC 9330; assembly: GCF_055795045.1. Classification (NCBI taxonomy): domain Bacteria; kingdom Bacillati; phylum Cyanobacteriota; class Cyanophyceae; order Pseudanabaenales; family Pseudanabaenaceae; genus Pseudanabaena; species Pseudanabaena sp. PCC 9330. The sequence goes on from NZ_JAYFES010000047.1 coordinate 107,561, forward strand.
GGGCGGTGGGTGGGGAACATGGCCTGAAGGGATTGCTAAAAATGAAGCTTCATTAAACTAAAGCTTTCTTTGGGGGCGAACACAAGCGATCGGTTACGTTCTGTAATCTATAAACCTGGGATGACAGCATGGGTGCAGGGGCGATCGCAGCCCTCGGCACTGATGTGAACCTTCTCTAGGCCAATGCTTTAGTTTGTCAGGCGGCTTTGCAGGCCAATGATCGCTCTGGGCAAGCCGCTAAAGCGAGAGAAAATCAGCTTTCCTTCTGGACGAGGTCTAGTCCCAACCTCGTCCAGAAGGTTAACGCAGAGGTAATTGTTAGTTTTTTTTTCAGCATCGCTTCAAAAATGTGATTTTCTTATGCTATGTTTATAAGCCGTGCCCGGTTAACAACCACGCACCACTTTCCCCGCAAGGGGGTCGCTAGCTCAGCGGTAGAGCACTCGGCTTTTAACCGATTGGTCCTGGGTTCGAATCCCAGGCGACCCATTTATTTAGACCAGATTTACTTTTCTGGAATCATGCAACCCACGGACTGTGCCCCCCAGTGATCTATGATGGGGCAGAGTAATGGAATGTACACATTCCGGCTGGGTGGGGAGTTCTTTTAAGCTTAGTTTTAGCTTGTCCGAACATTTCGTTATAGATCATCGATCTATCCTAAGATTGATAAGTAAGGCTACCTACTCAAACGTCTCAAGGCCTAACGGCGAGAACACACTAGGAGGATTTTTATGGCGCTTGTCTCACTGAGATTACTGTTGGATCACGCCGCTGAGAATGGCTACGGCATCCCGGCTTATAACGTAAACAACCTGGAGCAAATTCTAGCCATCATGAAGGCGGCGGATGACACCGACAGCCCCGTGATTTTGCAGGCTTCTCGCGGTGCTCGCTCCTACGCTGGCGAAAACTTTCTGCGTCACCTGGTGCTGGCTGCGGTCGAAACCTACCCCCACATTCCCGTGGTGATGCACCAAGACCACGGCAACTCCCCCGCCACCTGCTACTCGGCCCTGCGCAACGGCTTCACCAGCGTCATGATGGACGGCTCTTTAGAAGCTGACGCCAAGACCCCCGCTAGCTTTGAGTACAACGCCGCCGTTACCGGTGAAGTGGTTAAAGTAGCCCACTCCATCGGTTGCAGCGTGGAAGGCGAGCTGGGCTGCCTCGGCTCCCTCGAAACCGGCGCAGGCGAAGCGGAAGACGGCCACGGCTTTGAGGGCACCCTCAGCCACGACCAGCTGCTGACTGACCCCGACGAAGCGGTGCAGTTTGTGGAAGCCACCCAGGTAGATGCTCTGGCCGTTGCGATCGGCACCAGCCACGGGGCCTACAAGTTTACCCGCAAGCCCACTGGCGAAATTCTGGCCATCAGCCGCATCGAAGAGATTCACCGCCGCCTGCCCAACACCCACCTGGTCATGCACGGGTCATCTTCTGTGCCCCAAAAGTGGCTCGATATGATCAACGAGTACGGCGGCAATATCCCTGAGACCTACGGCGTGCCCATCGAAGAAATTCAGAAGGGCATCAAGAGCGGCGTGCGCAAGGTGAATATTGACACCGACAACCGTCTGGCGATCACCGCTGCGATCCGCGAAGCGGCTTTCAAAGATCCGTCTAACTTTGATCCTCGCCACTTCATGAAGCCCTCGATGAAGTATATGACCGAAGTGTGCGCCGAGCGCTACGACGCCTTTGGCACCGCCGGTCAGGCTAGCAAGATCAAGCAAGAGCCTGTGGAAGTCTACGCTGTCAAGTACGCCAAGGGCGAACTCGATGCCAAAGTCTCCACCGTCGCTGCGGTCTAGTCACCCCAGTTCTGTTTTCTAGGGAACAGGCTATAGATTGATAAAACAGGGCTTCTTCGTTGAGGGAGCCCTGTTTTTGGTTTTCCCCTCTTGGGAGGAGCAGGGGCGGGTTAGCCTTTGTTTGCGGGCCGCTGACAACGAAAATGCCCAAAATTAATGCCCAAAATTTAGGATCTCTCCAAAGGGCGCAGGCCCTGCGCCCCTACCGCCTAAATTAAGATTGCTCTGCCCCTAAATGGTTACACCATGCTATCCCCAACGACTCCTCGGGAGATTCTCGCAGCCCTGTTGCCCTATCTAAAAACGGCTGGAGCCTATGCCCAGCAGATTCAGGCCCAGATTGCGGCCCAGCCCGACAAAGAGGGTAAGGGCGACAATTTCTTTTCTTCAGCCCTGAGCGATGCCGATTTATCCATTCAAACCATGATGGAGGTAGTGCTGCTGGGGCTGTTTCCCCAAATGCGGTTCTACGGTGAAGAGTACGAGCAGACCTACAACACCAAGTACTTTCGCGCCATTGATCTGGGGCCAGCAGGCGACTACCTGATTACCCTTGACCCCATCGATGGCACTCAGTTTTATCTGGATGGCCACTCCAACTATCAGATTATTTTGGCCATTCTCAATGCGGATGAGTATGAGGGGGCGATCGCCATTACTCCCGGCCAAGACCTCTACTACTACGCCCTGCGGGGCCAGGGCACCTTCAAAGGCACGCTTGAGCAATCCCTAGAGGCCTGCACCCAGATTAGGGTCGACACCCCCACTCCAGCGATCTGTCTGGGCTGGCAGATGGGGGCTGTGGTGCCGCACATTGGCGATCGCTACCGGGTCTACCACACCAAAACTGCCTACTCTAAAGAGACCCAAATTCCCAACTTCAACGGGCTGCTCAGCGGCGATCTAGCCGGGGCGATACTGGCTCGGGGGCAGTTTATCGACGGGGCCGCCCTGGCCTTTATGGCCCAGGAAATGGGGTTCGTCGTCACCACCTTCAGCGGGGAACCGCTGCCGCCCCTGCACGCCTGCACCGACTACCTACGGCCCGGCATGGTAATCGGCTGCTCTAAGGCTGTACATGCAGACCTATTGGCCGCCGTCACCGCCGCCAGGGTAGCAGGCTCGTGACGAGAAATCCCCTCCTGGGAGGGGTAGGGGTGGGTCAACTTGGACGCTAAAACCCACCCCTACCTTCAGGCACCCATCCCCAAGAGGAGACGGTTCCCGATACATATAGGCAATCTTGCTGGAGATAACGGAGTTTTGCTCGGCCGTCACCCCAATTTTTAACGTTAACAGTCCCCTAGTAGCGAATGCGCGGGTCGACGTAGGCATTCAAAATGTCGATCGCAATGCTGATAAAGGCCACAATGGTGGCAAAAAACACCATCAGCCCCTGTACCACCGGGTAGTCGCGCTGGGAAATCGCTTCGTAGAGCCGGTTTGCCAGCCCCGGCCAGGAAAAAGTCACCTCCGTCAGCACCGCGCCCCCCAGCATGGCGGCGAAGGTCAACCCCAAAATCGTAATCACTGGAATCATGGCATTTTTTAGAGCATGTACCAGGACGATTCGACGCTCAGGAATGCCCCGCGCCCTGGCTGCCTCGATGTAGTCGGCGGCCAGGGTTTGCCGGAGATTGACCCGCACCATGCGCTCAAACACACCGCTGATGAGAATGCCTAGGGTGAGGCTGGGCAGAGCCAGATGGTAGAGGGTGGTGGCAAAAGCACTAAAGTCAAAGGACAGTAGGCTATCAACCAGGTATAGCCCCGTTGGCCCCGACGGAGGGGTGGCCCGCAGCGGGTAGCGGGTGCCGATGGGAAACCAGCGCAGCTGTACCGCAAAGATCAGCTGCAAAATCATGCCAAACCAATACATTGGAATGGCGTAGGTGATGATGCCAAACAGCCGCCCCCCGGCATCAATGGGCGAGTTGGGTCGCGATGCCGCCAGGGCACCGACCCCCACCCCCACCACCGTGGCCACCACCATACCGCACACCGTCAGCTCTACCGTGGCTGGAAAGTGAGCCTGAATAATCTGCCACACCGTCTGCCCTCGGGTAGCGAGGGAGGTACCCAGATCGAGGCGCAGCAGATTGCCGAGGTAGCTGAGGTACTGCACCACCAACGGCTGATCAAGACCCAGCTGCACCCGCAGGGCATCCTTAGCCTCTAGGGGGGCCCGCGCCCCCAGCAGCGCATCTACAGGGTCACCTGGGGTCGCCCGCAGCAGCAAAAACACCACCGTAGTGATGGTTAAAACCATCAGAGGAGCTAGCAGCAGCCGCGTAAAAATGTAGTAGCGGAGGGCGGCAGAGCGAGAAGACATAGGGCAGCGAACCGTTGAAGGGGGAAGGTATAACAGGCTCAGGAGAAATAGGCACCCCTCTGCTCAGCTGCCCGAATAGCCCTGGATGGCCTCGGGGCGAAACTGCCGCAGAATAGGGGTCGCCTGGCGGATTACAGATTCAGAGCCGCGCACTACCACTAAAAATTTACCTTCGCTCAGGCGATTGCGATAGGAGAGAGCATCGCCGCTGCCGACGGCAATGCCCACCCCGCCACCGATAAAAAAGGCACCCATGGCCCCAGAAATGGCCCCCAGCAGCCCGCCGATCAGCTGATTTCCCAGCTGCCCCGTCCAGGCAAAGGTTTCGAGGCCGGTGATTTGATCAAACACAAACCCGGCCCCAAACCCAAAGGGCACCAGCCACACCATCATCAGGCGAACCTGCTTCCAGGCTTGATCGGCGGGGTTGATCAGGCCATACTCGTCGGGGGTTTTGAAGCCTTTGCCTAGAATGTCGATATCGTCTTTGGGCAGGCTAGCCTGCTCCAGAGCACTGTAGGCCTCTTCAGCCTTGATGCGATTGTCTAAAACGGCAACCAAATAGTTCATAGGGCGGGGCGAAACAAACGGTGGTAGACCAACTGATATTATGCCTTGCTATGATGAGCCTCCCCCGCTAGCTGGCCTAATCTAAACCTGCCCTCCTGGGCAGACCGTAGACCACTGCTCAAGATTGCTTCTGGCCTGAATGAAGCCGGTGAGCTCGCCCCGGTAGGCGATCAGACGAGCGCGATCGGCAGAATCGGGCGGCATTAGCACCACCAGTCGATCGACCGAAGCCGCCGCACAGGCCCAGTCGCTGGCGGCCACGGCCTCAGCCAGAGTGGCCTGGCGCTCGACGATCTCGGCCTGCTTGGCGGCTTCGCGGCGATCGCGGGCAATGTAGCTCTCCATATTGCGAATGCCAGCGGTAGCATAGCGATCGCCCGGTCGAGCGGCCAGGGCGCGGCGAAAGTTGATCAGCGCCGTGTGGTAGTCTTGCCGCTCGGCAGCACCGTAGGCCGCCAGCATGGCGTTGGTATAGGTCTGCGATCGGTTTTGCTTGAGGCTAGGGCCGTCGTAGCTGGGGTCTAGGTTGAAGGATTTGGCCATAGCCAGATCCCCACTTCCGACTAACACCAGCCCCAGCAAAAGACTCGCCACACTGCCGCCAACACATCCTATGGTCGTCATTTCCCTGGCCGTCCCGCACGATTACGACCACTTAGGGTAGCGAATTTCTCAGCCAATGCAGCACTAATCTGTCGGCCCCTCCCTTCATCCGCTGGATTTAGTCAAGGGTGAGGTCAATTCCCAGCTCATCGGCGAGCCAGTTGATCACCTGCTGGCGTTCGCCGGGGGTGAGGTAAAAGCGGCCCGTCTGACGGAGGCGATCGTTCATGTCTTCCATATCCGCCAGGGTAAAGAGCCCGGCAGTATGGCCCAGGGTACAGAGAATATCGTCGCGGCCCTGATCGTCGAGCCCGCCGTAGCGGTAGCGGGCAATATGCTGCCCTAACCGGGTGAAATCATAGCTGTCTTGGGAAAGGCGATCTTTTTTGGCCTGGGGGATAGGCTCGCCAGCGACAATTTTGGCGTAATCGGTGTCGAGCAGATCGAGAGCAACAATGGGGGGCTGGGGACGGGTGCTCAAGCTGCCTCCTTTGACCCAGCAAGGTCAGAACGTCGGTGGGGCCATCGCTGGCTCGATCTACCAGGGTAGTGGTCTAGCCAGGGCGGGCTCTGGAAGCGAGAGGTGGTTAATGCCTTTAATTATCGCTCCAAGTAAGTGCGCCCAAGACTTCTGCTGGGCGGCAACGGCTTGCGGCCCGTAAGTCGCCCAGCAGTCGCTGCTGAGGCCCACGGCGAAGGCTTCGCCCACGAACATCTTGACCTCGACATCGGGATGGCGGGATGCGAACCCACGGCCCCTCCGTCCCCAACGAAGTTCAGGAAACCTTCTAACCCCTTCTGTATCTCGATTATAGCGGCTCTCAATAAACCGTCCTACCAATTGCCTACCGCAAGCGGCCCAAAGGCATATCCGGCAATGGGATGAGCAACACTTCTTTCGGGAGTAATCCCGAAAGCTGTAGTCTAAAGTTTGCCCTGGGCAGGCAGGTACAAGTTGGCTTCGGCAAACAAGACCACCGCTCAACCGGGCATTACGCTTCGTGACGGGCGATCGCCCCGGCTTCAGATTCGCCAGAAAATAGAGGTAACGCTCTAACGCGAGGGAGCCATGGCCCCATGAACCAACAACATCTGCGGAGCTACCTCAGCCTGATCGAACAACTGCTGGCCTGCCCCAGGGGAGAAGAGTGGATTGTGCTGCGCCAGAACGAAGGGCTAGTCACCCCAGAACTGGTGCAGGTTATGGAACAGGTGGCCGCCCAACTGGTGCGCCAGGGCAGTGCCCAGGAAGCCAAGTTTCTCCACAATCTGGCGGGGCAAATTCACCACCTGTTTGTGGCGCAAACCGTTCCCTCCGCCCCGGCGGCGGACGACCAAACCCAGGCCTATCTGGAGTTCACCAAAGCCCTTTTAGACTGCCCCGAGGGCGCTGAGGCAGATCTGCTGGCGGCCCACGAGGCGCTCATCGGCCCTGGCCTGGTTCACTACATGCAGCAGGTGGCCACTCAGCTGGCCGCCCAGGGCGATCCAGACTCGGCGAGCTATCTCTATGGCTGGGCCACGGAGCTCAGCCACCTGTGGCTGCAAAAACACGACTTTGAGACCAAGCCCAAGCCCGGCCCGGCTGAGCCAGACGCTGGAACGCCACCTACTGCCGCGCCAGCGTCCCCCCCTTCAGGGCCGTCCGCCACGCCTCTGGAGGATCCGTGGTCAGAAACTTTGGCCCCGGCCCCAGCTCCCCAGCCGCTAGTAGCCCCGCCCGCCCCAGGGCGCAGCCCCGATGCGGCAGCGGCTGAGCCGGGGGGCAGCCAGCGGGCCATGGAGGCGATCGCAGCGGCACTCGATCGCCTCAGCGAAACCCTGCGGGCCACACCGCCGCCCCCGGTCAACCCCCTCTGGTACATGGAGGTGCTAGAGCAGGCCTGCGCCGGCGGCTGGATTTTGGCCAGCGAAGAGATTCACCAGCTGATTGGCGTGCACCCCACCTGCCCCAAGGGCCACGACTCGTTTCAGCGGGGCAACTGGGTCTTTACCAAGACCGGCAAGCTGGGAGGGCAGACCGCCTGGCGGGTGAGCAAGGCCGCTACAGAGCCCTAGCCTGGTTTGTGGCAACGCTTGTAGCCCAAGGCTTTTGGCTGGATGGGCGGTCATGAATGACACGCCCTAACCCTTTGCCTAAAACCAGGAATAAATGCGAAAATATAGGTAGGTAGAGCGCCTGAATGGTCATTGGGTGCATCGTTGATTGAGTGATGTGTTGACCTAGGGCACCTACCCATAGCCTCTATCCTGAAGGGGGAGGACGTGTCATGAGCACCCACAAACCATTGCCGGAAGGCCATCCCCACAACGAACCGGTTCTCAAAGCCGTGGAGCCGTCAGACAAACGGTTCAGACACCGCGATCGCGGTATCCACTTCGGGCGCACCAAGGGGAAATAAGACCCAATCAGGCTCCTGATAACCCTGGTTTCCCTAAGACCGCACCGTAGGGCGCACCAGCGGCCCCAATCCCCTCCGGCAAGCCAAACAGGATTGGGGATGAGAGCGGGCCTCCGAGGCTTTAAACACCCCGGAGGCCCAACGTCATGGCGGCGATCGCCCCCTCCGTCGCCTTCGGTAGATAGTAATAGTGCCCCCCCGCCTGCTGGGCCAGCTCCTTGGCGAAGCCAGAGGCGATGAACTTGTTTTCGGTATCGATCACCAGTAGTTGCAGATCCAGGCGGCGGATGGCAGCGGCAATCTGGAGCAGTTCGGCTTTGATGGGGGTGGCTTCCCGACTCAGGTCAGGCTGTCCCAGGGAATGGGCTAGGGGCACATTGGACTTGCCATCGGTGATCAAGACAATCATCACCTGACCAATATCCTTCGCCTTGCGGGCGTTTTCGCCCAGACGCACCGCCTGCGCTAGCCCGTGGGCCAGGGGCGAACCACCCCCACAGGGCAGGCGATCGAGGCGACGACGGGCGGCGGTAATGGAGCGGGTAGGGGGCAGCAGCACATCGGCCTGTTCGCCACGAAAGACAATTAGGGCAATGTGGTCGTGGCTACGGTAGGCTTCTCCTAACAGTTGCAGCACCGCCCCTTTCGCGGCCTGCATTCGGTTCAGGGCCATTGAGCCTGAAGCATCCACCACAAAGATAATCAGGGCTCCGGCCTTGCGGGCCAGCCGCTTGACGCGAACATCATCCGCCTCGATAAAAATGCGGCGGGGCAGACCGGGCTGGTCGGGGTGATCCTGGGCGTAGCGCTGCCGTCGAAACTTCTGATGGGGTGCGGCAGCGCGCAGGGTGGCATCGATCGCGACTCGCTGAATCGGCCCCTGGGGAAACATCGGCTTCACGTAGCGACCCCGCTCCTGGGAGAAAATCATCCCCCGCCCCCCGGCTTTGCCGTGGCGGCGATGGGCCATCTGGGCAAAGTAGAGCACCGCCGGATCCAGCACGACCCCTTCGGGGCTAAACACAAACTCATCGGGAATGCTGCCACCCTCCGGGGGTTCTGGTGTCTCGGCCTCAGGCTCCGGGGACGAGTCCGGGTTATTTTCGGGGGGCTCAGGCGGGAGTTCTGGCGGCGGCGGTTCGGGGGGCAGAGCGATGACCGTGGCCCGGGGCACAATCACCAGTTCCACCGCCCGGTGCAGGTCCTCAGCTTCCACCGTCAGCCGCCCCTGGAGGGCAGCGTGGGCCTTGGCCACCCGCAGGGCAAATAGGTCGGCCCGGTGCCCTTCTACCTGGGCTCGAATCGCCTCATCCACCAGGTAGGCAATCTGCGCGGGCTGTACCTGCACCTGGGGCAGCCAGGCCCGCGCCAGGGCAATTTGGGTTTGCAGGTTGGCCAAATCGGGGGTGTACTGGGCCAAAAAACTTTGGGGATCGGAGCTGTAGTGGGTGACGCGATCCACCGCTTCGACCCGATCGGCTAGGGCCAGGGGTTGGTCTGCCGAGAGGGCCAGGGCAAAGCGGTCAATCAGGTGCTCGCGCAGATCGCCCTCCGCTGGGTTGTAGGTGGCGATAAACAGCGGGCGGCAGGGATGCTGAATGCTAATGCCCTCCCGCTCAAGGCGGTTGTAGCCCTGGGCCAAAATCGTCAGCAGCAGGTTGGTGATGTGGGTATCCAGCAGGTTGATCTCATCCACGTAGAGCACCCCCCGGTGGGCCTCCGCCAGCAGCCCCGGCTGGAAGATGGGCTCGCCTTGTTTAATCGACTGGGTGACATCCACCGATCCCAGCAGGCGATCTTCGGTGACACCGAGGGGGACTTGAATGAACGGAGGCGGGATGAGATGGGTGGGGCATGATGGGGTGGGGGAAGGCTGGCGGCGAGATTTTTTCTGTTGACGCCTGGCTCCTGATGGCTGACTTTTGACCAACGTCCTATCGTCCCAGTCGTCGGGGTTGGTGGGGTCGCTGTTCCAGCGGGAGCCTTGCATCACCTCAATGGGGGGCAACAGGGTGTGGAGGGCACGGGCCATGACCGATTTGGCGGTGCCTCGGCGTCCGGCAATAATGACGCCGCCCAGGCCCGGATCGACGGCCAGCAGCAGCAGGGCCGATTTAATTGCGTCTTGGCCGACAATGGCCGCCAGGGGAAAGGTGTCAGTGCGGGGGGCGGCAGCGGCCATGACTACCCCTTGACCCCTTCCAGGTCGGCGTCGGTGAGGTCGTAGAGCTGGCGCAGCTGGTCAATCTGGTCGGCGTCGGGCTGCCAAAAGCCGCGACCGTGGGCCTCTAACATGCGCCCCACCAGGTTGCGAAAGGCTTCGGGGTTGGCCTGCCGCAGCTTTTCGGCCATGGCGGCATCGAGGGCATAGGTGGCGGCGGCTTGGTCGTAAACCCAGGCATCTTTGAAGTTGGCGGTTCCGGCCCAGCCCATCAGTGCCGTCATCCGCTGGGAAATTTCGTAGGCTCCACCGGAACCCTGGTTGGCCATGGCCTCGGCCCATTTGGGGTTCAGCAGCTTGGTGCGATACTCCATCCGCAGCAGGTCTTCCAGCTTGCGGGGGGTGGTGTCGTTGGAGAAGCTCTCCACAAAGCTGGCGGTGACGGCCTTGCCCCGCTGCATTTCGGCGGCTCGCTTTAGACCCCCGGTGTTGGCGTAGTATTCCTGAATGTCGGTGAGGCCGTACTCCACCGAGTCGATCTGCTGCACCACCCGCTCCGTGCTCTTTAGCAGGGTGTGCAGAATTTCGGGGCGGGCCTGACCCTTATCTTGACGACCATAGCTGAAGGTGTTGCGATCGCGCCAGGTATCCCCCAATTCATCCCCCGATTCCCAGTTGGCATCGGTGACGCGATCGTTCACCAGCGAGCCAAAATCCCCCGCTGGGTTAGAAAACAGGCGAGCGCTGACATTCTCAACCCCCTGGGCTTGCAGGGCCAGGGCATGCTTGCGAATAAAGTTTTGATCCTCCGGCTCATCCGCCGCCGCCGCCCGCTGAAATAGGTCGTCCAACAGCTCAATAATATTGACAAAGCTGTCGCGAAAAATCCCCGACAAATTGCCCAGCACATCTACCCTGGGATGGCCCAGTTCCGCCAGGGGCCGCAGTTCGTAGCGCACGATCCGCCCAGTCCCTTCCTTGATTGGCTCGGCTCCCACCAGTTCCAGCAAAATGCCGATGGATTCACCCCGCGTCTTGATCGCATCCAGCCCCCACAGCATCACCGCCACGGTTTCGGGATAGGTGCCCGTTTCCTGCTGGTGCTGGGCCAGAATTTTTTGGGCAATCTCTCGACCGCGCAGGTAGGCCGCTGGGGAGGGCATCCGGTAGGGGTCGAGGGCGTGAATGTTGCGTCCCGTGGGCAGCACCCCAGGGCCATCCCGCAGCAGGTCGCCGCCCGGAGCCGGGGGAATATATTCGCCGTTCAGCCCCCGCAGCAGGTTCGTGAGTTCATCGGTGGTTTGGGCCAGCAGGATGCAAATATCCAGGGCCGTTTGAAGTTTGTCGCTGAGCTGGGGCCAGGTGTCGGGGGGAATTTTGGATTTTAGCGTTTGGATTTTGGTATCGAGATCTTGAAGGTTCGCGTCTGTCGTAACTTGACTGGTGACCTGAAGCAGGTCTGGGGGCAACGCATCACCGAAGTAGGCAGAGAGATAGCTGTGCAGTTCCTCAGCCGTGGGGGGCTGGCCCAGGACGTGGAGTCCGCTGGAGAAGAGGCGAGTTTCGAGCACTTGCAGGTAGTCGTAGAGGGTAACTAGGTAGCGGTTAAAGACGGCGGCGCTGAAGAGATCCACGGTCTCTGGGGTGAACTCGATGCCAAGTTTTTTGGCCTCTGGAAAGGGGCAATCGGCATCCAGGCCCGTGTCAAAGAGTTTTTTGAGGATGGCCTCTTTGAGGGCGTAGTTTTTGGCGGGGTCTTCGCGGTATTCGGCGATCAGCTCCCGTAGAGCCAGCAGTTCTTTGTAAAGTCCGGCCCGACCGTAGGGCGGCACATTGTGGGAAATCAGCACGCCATAGCCCCGACGTTTGGCCAGCATCGACTCGGAGGGGTTGTTGGCGGCGTAGATATAGAGGTGGGGCAGATCGCCCAGCAAAATGTCCGGCCAGGAGTAGCCCGTATTGCCCAGGGGCGAGCCGGGGAGCCATTCCACCGTGCCGTGCATGCCAAAATGCACCACCGCATCGGCCTCAAACTCGTTTTGCAACCACTTATAAAAGGCCGCGTACTGGGGATGAGGGGTGAGGTCGCGCTCAAACATCAGCCGCATCGGGTCCCCAGAAATTCCCAAGGGTGGCTGTACGCCAATCCACACATTACCGAGCTGCACGCCCCCCAGCAAACATTGCCCGTCGAAGGTTTTGAGGTCGGCCTTTTCGAGATCCCCCCACTGGCGAGTCATGCGATCGCGCTGCACATAGGACAGCCATTTCTCTAGCTGCCGAAGGGAAACCGTGGCGGGTGGCGGGGTACCTAGATCCCCGATTTCTTTGGAGTAACTGGGGATCTGAACGCCAGGGATCCTCATGCCAGGGATGGCTTCATCGGCTCCTTTGACCCACTCAATTAGGGTCTCGCCCTCCTCTGGGAGATCGCCGACGGTATAGCCCTGGGCTTTGAGCGCCTGCAAGAGGTTCAGCAACGACTTCGGTACATTCAGCAGCGCCGCCGTGCCCGTGGCCCCATAGCCAGGGGGAAAGCCGTAGAGAATGATGGCGATCTTGCGCTCTGCCGGGGGCATTTGCCGCAGGGCGATCCATCGTTTGAGGCGACCCGTGAGGCGCTGCACCCGTTCGGGAATCAGGTAAATCTGGTCGCCCACCAGCCCACCCAAGGGCACCGGGTCGATGGCCCCATCCAGCTCCGGCAGGGCATAGAGCACCACGCTCTGCAAACCGCCAATGCCCTGGCGCGTCCAGGAATGGATGTCTTGAATCAGCAGCGGTGCCGCCACCAGGTAGGGCACATTTTTGGCGCTAAGAATGCGCTTAGCCACCTCCACCTGTCGCCCTGCCTCCATCGAACCCGCTGGCCCACCCACCAAAGGGAAGCCAATCGTTGAGACAATCGCATCCACCTCGGCGGCTTCGGGTGAGAGGGAGAGGGTGTCGCGCTGGCCCCCCTGCCGCTGGGCGGTTTCGTGGGCACTGGTGAGCAGGTCGCGCACAGCCACATGGCCCTCAACGCCGTTGATAAAAATGGGCAGCGGCACCAGCTCCGCCTGCTCGAATTGGCGAATCAGTTGGGGAATGTAGGGCTGCTGGGTGATCACATGCTTGCGGTAGAGCAGCAGCCCCACCACGGGCCAATTTTGGGCTTTGGGATGGGTTTGGCGATACCAGGTGAGGTACTGCCGGGGCGACTCAAAATAGCCAGAGTAGTCGGGGTGCAGCAGGCCCAGGTTCGGCGTTTCCTGCGGCGGCGGAATGTCCCCCACAGCAAGGCCCAGGTAGGTTTCGGCTAAAAACCAGAACAGCGCCGCCACATTGTCGCTGCCGCCCGCGTTCCAGTAGCCGTAGATGATCAGCCAGTGGCGCAGATCCTGCACCTTTTTGACGGGCACAAACTTGAGCAGCTTGGGGCCAGTTTTGAGAAAGCTCAGGTAGCCCGCCAGCTTGTCCTCTTCTCGCCCGCTGCTAAATTTGCTGAGAATAAACTGGATCGGCTTGGGCATGCCCTTGGGCTGATCACCAATCACAAATTTCCCTAGCCGGGTCAGGCTCATCAACTCTAGGGCCGACTCAAACACCAGGCGAATGGGGATATCCTGCATCCGCTCCCGCAGCCACATCACCTGGTCGTAGTCAAAAATCAGGCTGCAAAAGACAGCGTCGGCTCCTTGCAGAGCGGCTTCGACCTTCTTGGCCTGGGGGGTGAGGTCGCGATCGCTAAATACCTGAATATCCAGCTCAGGACAGCGAGCCTGGGCCAGCTGGGCGGCCTGCCGATAGAGGTCGGCGTTGAAGGATTCAAACCCAGCAATCAAGACAATGCGTTGCATACCTTGCCCCTGACTAGACCGCCATGGCTCGCCTTAGGCTGCTACCCTGCCGTTCTACTTGATCTTAGTTCCACAACACCAGCTGCTTTTGGAGCCAGCACAAAAATTTGCCGAGAGGGCGCGCGGACGAGGCTGGCCGGAGTCACAATCCGTTCTCTAAGTAAGTGCGCCACTCTAAAAGAACAGCGCGACACTGCAAGCAAGTCAGCTCGTCGAGTAATTGGCCCACGCCCGTTGCAGTCGCAGGATAGGCGATCGCCGTCAATTCTGGCGACTGCGAGATGCCCCCATCAAGGTAGGCGATAAACCCGTAAAGTTTTTGGTTTGAGAAGGAGCTGTTGATCGCCCACCCATCAGGGTTGAGGGGCGTAAGCTGGGCGATCGCGGTTGCCTCTAGGCCCAGCTCTCGATGGAGGATCGCGATCGCAGCTTCCTCTGGCGTTTGCTCTGCCAAACGTCGTCCCCCCGGGAAATCCAGCGTCACCTGCCCCATCCCAGGCCGGAAGCTGGCGGGGGGCAGCAAAATATGAGACTGGCCCAGGTGATCCGGTTGAATAGGCAACACAATAACGGAATCGGCCTTCTCAATGCGCCAGTATTCTAGCCGTTGCCCCTGGGCATCTAGCCAGTGCTCGCCAATCAGCGTCATCCAGCGAGAGTGGAGCTCTAGAAAGCGGTCTTGAACCTGCCAGGGGGGGTGTGCATCAGGCGGCATGGGTATCCAAGGGTTAGGGCTAATGACTGAGAGCCACAGGCGGCGCAGCTAGCGAATCGTCAGGATTCACCCCATGCCACATGGCCGTGCTGAGGTAGCGCTCCCCCCCCACTGGGTTGGATGATCACAATGCGTTGGTTGCGATAGCGATCGCGCTGCCCCAGATGCAGCCCAGCATAGACCGCCGCCCCGGTGGAAATGCCGCTCAGAATGCCTTCGAGCTGGGCCAGTTGGCGGCCAGTTTCATAGGCTTGGGCTTCGCTCACCGCCATAATCTCGTCGATCAGATCGACCCGCAACACATCGGGAATGAATCCGGCCCCAATGCCTTGAAGGTCATGTTCCCCGGCGGGTTGGCCACTCAACACAGCGCTGTTAGTTGGCTCGATTGCCACGATGTGCAAGTGCGGATTCTGTTCTTTAAGGTAGCGTCCGGCTCCGGTGAGGGTGCCCCCGGTGCCCACGCCCACAACTAAAACGGCTAGTTGGCCGTCGGTATCTTGCCAAATTTCGGGGCCGGTGGTTTCGTAGTGAATTTTGGGATTGGCGGGGTTGCTGAACTGGTGGGGCGAAAAGGCATTGGGCACTGTGGCCAGCAGATGATTGGCATGGGCGATCGCCCCCGGCATATCCGCCTCCGCAGCGGTCAAAATCACCTCGGCTCCGTAGGCTCGGGGCATCTGCTGCCGTTCGCGGCTCATGTTGGCGGGCATGGTCAACATCAGCCGATAGCCCTTGGCGGCACAGACCATCGCCAGCCCAATGCCTGTATTGCCAGAGGTGGCCTCCACAATGGTCGAGACTCCAGGCTGAATCAAACCGGCCTCCTCGGCCTCCAGGATCATGCTGACGGCAATTCGGTCTTTCACCGACTTGGCCGGGTTCATCCCCTCCAGTTTTAAGACAATTTCAGCAACACAACCAAACTGTTGCGGCAATCGCTGGAGCTTAACTAAGGGGGTATGACCGACAACAGCGGTCATGTCACGATGAATCAGCATAGTCCAGAGATCCGTTGGCGGAGCATTACCTGAAGAGACGAGTTAGGCAGAAAGTTAGGTCTGACTCGGGTGTATCCCAGTCTTGCAAGACTCATCTTGAGAAGTAGCCATTGAGATACGCACACCGCTGATGGAGCACTTGTTGTACATTGTCTCCGTCCCA
>NZ_JAYFES010000048.1:0-4269 GCF_055795045.1 Pseudanabaena sp. PCC 9330
GTGCGATCGCCCTTCTCGATCCGCTGCTCCATTGCGGTGACGATTTCGGCGCGGGTCGTATCGAAGGTTTGGGATAGAGAGGCCATAGCTATGGACAGGTGAACGGAAACGGCATCATCTACGGGTTCAATTATAGCAGTCAATAAATTTATGGCGGTATACAAACACCGGTCAGGCGAGTGGATAACGGCAACACCGCTACCGATATCTTCGTTGCGATGGTCAAAGACCGGCCCAAGGGGCCATCGCCCTCAATCCCCGCCATCTACCGAGCCACCAGCAGCTCATCCCACCGAGTTGTGAACCTGGGAGATCGCCATTCCGCCCTCATCTTTCATTCTTGCTGCACCCCCTCAGCGGCCCAACGCACCGTTCCCGCCCCAAACCGTCGATTGAGCGAGTCCACCGCCGCTATCAGCCGCCCCGCCCTTTCTCTCTTTGTCTCATCCCCAAACAAGGAGCCCTGGCAGATCGCCCCGTCGCTGCGATCCAACAGCATCACCCCGGCCTTGTGATAACTGTACCCAGGCCGATATAACCGCTCCGTGGCCTCTAGAGCCGCCCGAACCAGCGTAGAGGAGTCATTAGTGGGGTAAGGCAAGACCAGAGTCTCTGAATTGGCATACTGCGGTTCTCGGGGTCGAAAGCGATTGGTGGTCATGAACACCTGCAAAGACTGAGCGACCCGGCCCTCGCGCCTGAGCTTAGCCGCTGCCGTGGCCCCGTAGCGATCGCCTGCTTCAGCTCCGCCAGCGCCACCACAGGCCGCCCAAAGCCGCGAGAGACACAACACTCTTTCGGGGTGGGGGACACAGCTCCAGGGGCAGGCCGGCCACCCCGCGCAGCTCCAAAACAGTCCTGACCCCAACGATGCCCAGCAGCTGCCGAATCAGGGCCAGGTCAGCCTGTTGTAGGTGCAGGGCCGTGGTGATGCCCTGGGCTTCCAGTCGTTGAGTTAGCCGCCGCCCAATGCCCCACACCTCCGACACCGGTAACTGAGCCAGCACTGGCTCAGCCTCGTGCAGAACACAGACACCCCCCTGCTGCTTAGCCTGATGGTTGGCGATCTTGGCCAGCGTTTTGGTTGTGGCCACCCCAACCGAAACCGGAATGCCCGTCCACTGCTTCACCGTCAGCCGCAGCGGTAGAGCACCTGTAAAAGCCGCGTGTGCTAAGGATTTGAACCTCGGAGTGGAACTCGTTAGAGCAGTATAGTACAGATGAACTCAAAACCTTTGGGCGGCGGCTGGCATTGGAGGAGGAGGCCCACAAGGGGGAAGTGACCAGTCCCAGCAGCAGTCTGCCCATGCGATCGCTCCCCGCCCTAGCGAACCCCCAGCAGCACCCCCTGGGCCACCGCGCCGCCGCGACCGGCCCCCCCGGCAGGCCCAGGCCGTTCAGATCCCTGGAGCGATCGCCAGCGCTGATGCGAGGGTTGCCGCTACAGCTACCCTCCGGTGCTGGGGGGAGAATCGGTTTCTCCTTCGGCTACCAGCGAGAGCATATACCTTTTGGCATCTTGAGGCATGACCTCCAAAAGCTTTTGCAGGGTTTCTACCCTTACGTTGAAGCCATCTTTGAATTGACTCACTCGTTGCATAGATAAGTCTGTTTTACGCGCTAAATCAATTGCTTTGAGATCGAAGCGGTTCAGGGTTTTGTTAAATGCGACGTAGAAATCCATCGAGTAGGAGTCTGGTCTACGGCTTCAGTGTAACGACTGCGAACGGACTAGGGGCACAAGACAGGCGCTGCCAGGGGGCACCCCGGCGATGGGCGTGGCGTAGTTTGGCGCTCGAATCAAGAGCGGGTTAGGGAGCGATCGTGGATTAAGAAGCCGATGGCGCAGATGACCAGCGAATGCGATCGCAACGCCTTGTCAGCTTGGCCCTCCTTCAGTTCAGAGGTGCAGTAGCGATGCTGGGATGAACTCCACAGGGGGGCATTCCCAATTTTCCTAAGTACCTTATCGGCCTGCTGTTCCTTGAGGTGGCTCGTGCAGTAGCGATTTTGGGACGAACTCCACAGAGGGGTATCCCCGACTTTTTCACCACCGCCGCTGCCGTCACTGTCTTGTTTGGCCGCGATCGCCTCAAACCGTTGTCGCCAGCGATCAACCAGGCCACCCTGGGGCCGTTTCACCACGACCAGTCGTACCCCCAGGCGATCGCAGCGACTGCGAATGTGCTCCAATGCCCCAGCCCACTCGATGCGGCCTAGGTCACAGAAGAGGGCGAAGATCGGCCCGCTCCACCCCATGGCTCGGTATGCCTTCACAGTAGCTACCAGCATGGCGTCGGAGTTCTTACCGCCGCTCACAGAGATCACCAGGGCAGCGCCCATGGCCATGGCCTGCCGAATCACTGGGGGGAGGTAGAGACCTTCCTTCTCAGGCTGCACCACGGGGAAAAAACTAAGTTGCAGACTGGCTGTTGCTGTTGCTGGGGGCATGGCTTGGGCCTGAGAACGGGGTAGGGGAGTCTGCGAGAGACCCCTGGGATGAGGTGCCCCAGGAGCGGGGAGAGTGCGACGGCGGGGAAACTGCGATCGCAACCCGGCAGAGGGGGCCGACAGCAGCCCCCAGGTGATTAGCCGTCGAATCTGAACTGAGTCAACCAGTCAGGCCCGCCGCCATTTCTGACTTGCTGAAGCTCAGCCTTGTACTGACTCAGGGAACGGGGATACACTCCGGTTTCCCAACAAAATTTCAGCTTGGCTTTCCACTGCCGCCCAAAAGTCTCTCTGGCCATCTCTAGGGCGTAATACTGGCTGTTTGTCGCTTCAAAGGTGGTGTTCATGGTGCTTTGGGGATAGGGGTGTCTGCTGTCTCTGGAGTGGTTGGGCAGAGTGCGATCGCAAGGGGCTTTAGCGAGTCGAGGGAGTGCGATCGCACTCCCTCCGGCGAGACGGTTAACCGAGTTGAGCCAGCACCTCAGCGGCGAGGAAGGGGGCCATAGCTGAGCGAATGTTGGCGTTGCTCATGTGCTTGCCTTTGCCTCTGGCATTGCGCCAGGGGATGCCAGCGAGGGAGGCGAGGCCGCGCAGTTTCTTAGTTGCTGTACCAGAGCCATTGATCACGGTCTGTACGTGGTCGGGGTTGAGGCCGATGGCTGTAGCAGCGGTTTCGAGGTCGATAGTGTCATCTAGAAACGCTTCGACAACGGCCTCTACGCTCTCCACGGGGGCGGTAATGCAGCGATCGGGGTAGGTGATGAGCCATTGCACATCAGCCGCCCATTCGGCCTCGTAGTAGGCGCGGAATCGGCGACCGGCTTGGACGGTGAGCAGGCCAGCGGCGACGGTCAGACAGAAAGCCAGTTGTAGGCCGATCCAGGCCGTGCGGTAGGTAGCGATCGCACCCTCAGAGGTGAGGGCAGCATGAACAGTGCGGACGGTATAGCGGGTGAGTTGGGCGATGGCGATCGCCGAGTCGGAGGTGAGTTGGGCGGTTGCGATGGCCGAGTTGAAGGTGATTGATGCTGCGATCGCAAAGGGCCGTAGAGAGTGCAGTAGGGCGTTTAAGGTGGTCATGGGGAGTACCGGAAGGATGAGGGGACGTGTAGCCGCTATTCGATGGAGAAGCCCATGTAGGTTTCAGCAGGGGGTTGAGGGGGCTGCTGGGGGCCGAGGAATTGCAAATCTTTGGGGTCTAACCCCAGGGCCAGGTGGCGCTTCACTTCTGGATTGGAGGTAGCGGAGGTGGTGGAGGTAGCGGAGGTGGTGGAGGTAGCAAACATGGGGCGTTGTCTGAACCCTGACTGCTACATAATACTTTGACTGAAATAAATATGCAATAGCAGTCAAGGTATTACACAACCAATTATGAAGCAGCCTAAAACCTTTACTAAACAAGGGTTTTAGAGTTTCTTGTTGTTTTCCTATGAATCTCACTACACAGAAGACAGGGGGCGATCGCAGTTCTAAAAGGCTGAAAGCATTGAAAAATCGTTCACCTTGATTAATGCAAATATCTTATGTCTCCACATTTTACACAGGTATATATATGAGAAATTAATATAATAGCAGTTGTAAATATAGGGATTTTTTATGCAAGTCTGGGATCGCTGGGGATCGCAGTGGGAGGCGAAAGGGCCAAAAGCCTTGATATATAAGGGTTTCATGGGTTTAGGATGGGGTTGATCTCCGCACGATCGCATAAAAGGGATCGCAGAAAAGGGTATAAAGAGATAAAATATAAAGATATAAGAATGCTTTATAGGGCATAGCAGTTGCGGTCTAGCATTTTTTGGATTTCCAAAAAATGCTGGA
>NZ_JAYFES010000049.1:0-330 GCF_055795045.1 Pseudanabaena sp. PCC 9330
TACCCAGGTTGGCGCGGTTGATCACGTCAGCCCAGGTGCCAATCACACGACCCTGAGAGTCAAGGATCGACTGGTTGAAGTTGAACCCGTTCAGGTTAAACGCCATGGTGCTGATGCCCAGGGCGGTGAACCAGATGCCAATTACAGGCCACGCACCCAGGAAGAAGTGCAGGCTGCGGCTGTTGTTGAAGCTGGCGTATTGGAAGATCAACCGACCGAAGTAGCCGTGGGCCGCAACGATGTTGTAGGTCTCTTCTTCTTGGCCAAACTTGTAGCCGTAGTTCTGAGACTCGGTCTCGGTGGTCTCACGCACTAGCGAAGAGGTCACCA
>NZ_JAYFES010000050.1:0-14431 GCF_055795045.1 Pseudanabaena sp. PCC 9330
CCCGATATTATGACCGCATCTGGTTCTCTAGAATCCAGTCCTTGCGCTGCCAACTACCGCCTTGGGAGGCCGCATAAAGATGTGTCAGGCAGTCAGGTGCTGAGCTGTTCGCTCCAGTGCGGTCGTTGGTTGGCAAGCGATATACTTTGGGAAACGGATGACAGTCCTTCATCTCTATGAGAGTGTCTGCTCCCTAGCCTATCAAAGCGTCCAAGTATTGAATAGACATAACGACTCACCTTCACAGGAGTATTGATCCGATGGGGATGAAAATGAGGATGAGTTCGTCGATCAATAATCTTATTGATCTGCCTAACAAGCTACCGCTGCGAGTCGTCCTCATTGTGCCTCTGATGCTGCTAATGACAGGGGCAGTTGGAGTTGTCGGTTATCTTTCATTCAGAAATGGCCAGCGGGCGGTCAATCAAGTTGCGACCGAACTCCAAAACGAGATTCTCCATCAGATTGAGGGCAAGTTGGGTGATTACGTCCAGGTAGCTCACGACATCAATCGTTTGAATGCGATCGCACTAGCCAAGGGAGACATCAATCCAGACAACGCCGCCGGAGAGACGATGTTCTGGCAGCAAAATCAGATTTTCCCGACGGCGAGTTTCGTTTACTGTGGCAACGAAAACGGAAATTTGGTGGGCGTGGGTAAGATGACCAATAAAGTTCACCTGCAAACCTGGGTTGTGAATGACTCCACAAACCGTATCCCTTACTTTTACGGCCTGGACGATCAGGGCAATCGCAATCGCGAATTTGACAAAGATGCCAAGCCGTTTGATGCTCGCGTTCGCCCCTGGTATAAAGCGGCAAAGGAAGCCCGTCAGCCCACCTGGAGTCCAATTTATTTGGGATTCACGACCCACTGGCCCGCGATCGCCACCAGCATCCCTGTCTACGATTCTAGTGGTAAAACGTTGATCGGAGCCTGCGGCATTGACTTTTTGCTGCCTCAGGAAATGAGCCAGTTCTTGAAAAGTTTAAATATTGGCAAAACTGGCAGCGCATTCATCATCGAGCGTTCAGGAACGTTGGTATCCACGTCTACGGCTGAGCCCATTGTTGAGAATACAAGCGACGATAGCGAGCGATTGTTGGCCAATCAAAGCAGTAATTCAACAATCCGGGCAACAGCTGACTTTTTGGAACAGCGTTTTGATGGCTTTGATCAGATTCAAGTGGCGCAGCGACTGGCGTTTGATATTGACGGGGCACGACAGTTTTTGCAGGTTGTACCCTTCCAGGATCGCTACGGGTTAGACTGGCTAATTGTGATCGTGCTTCCAGAAGCAGACTATCTGGGACAAATTCAGTCAAATATTCGAGATACGCTGCTGCTATGCCTTTTAGCGTTAGTGGCAGCGCTTATTTTGAGTGTGTTAATGGCTCGCTGGATTACCAGACCGCTGCTGAGCTTGAATCAATCAGCGCAGGCGATCGCCGATGGTCAATGGAATCAAACGGTCAACATTAAACGGTTCGATGAACTGGGAAAACTGGCAAACTCCTTTAACCAGATGGCCCTTCAGCTGCAAACGGCCTTTTTGGAACTGCAGACCCTAAACCAAAACCTGGCTGAAAATGAAACCCGCCTCCGAGCCTTTTTGGAATCGCTGCCCATTAGCATTTCTATTTTGGATGCGACAGGTCACCCCTACTATGCGAATCAGCGGAGACTTCAGATGATGGGGGAAGTCATTGATCCGACTGTCTCTTCCGATTATTTGGCCGAGGTATATCACCTGTACAGAGCGGGCACGAATCAGCTCTATCCAAATGACCAACTACCCATTATCCAAGCTTTGAGCGGTAAGCATACCCGAGTTGACGATATCGAAATCCACCAAAACGGTCGAACTATTCCCATTGAAGTCTGGGGAACCCCCATTTTTGATAAACAGGGAAATGTGGCCTATGCGATCGCGACCTTTCAGGACATTACAGAGCGTAAACAAGCCGAGAAACTCCTAGCCGAGTACAACTGCACTTTAGAGCAACAGGTCGCAGAACGAACTGCTGCATTACGCCAAAGTGAGGCCAATTACCGCAACCTGCTACAAACCGCGAATTCAGTGATCATTCGCTATGATCCGCAAGGACGAATTTTATACATCAACGATTATGGGGTAAAACTCCTGGGTTATGAAGAACAGGAGATTTTAGGGCGAACCTTGTTTGAAACGATTATTCCAGAAGTCGAACTCTCTGGACGCGATGTGAGACCCATGGTTCACGATTTACTTCGTAATCCTCAATCGTATCCGCAAGGCGAGGGTGAAAACCTGTGTCGAGACGGTCGGCGAGTTTGGATGGCCTGGTCGAATCAAGCCATCTTTAATGAACAGGGAGAGGTCGTTGAAATCTTATCAGTTGGCAATGACACCACCCAGCGCAGACAAGCAGAAGAGGCACTACAGCACAGTGAAGCTAAATTCCGAGCTATCTTTGCAAACTCCCAGGTTGGCATCTACCGAGTCCGCCTCTCGGATGGATTACTTCTTGATGCCAATCAACGCCATGCCAATCTGTTTGGCTTTGATTCACCAGAGGACATTATTGGGCTTGAACATGTCATAGGCTATTATGCAAATCCCAGCGATCACCAACACCTCATTGAATTGCTGAAGCGGGATCGGGAAGTGCGAAGCTTTGAAGCCCAGATGCGAAAACGAGATGGGACATTGTTTTGGGGGCTTTTCTCTCTTTATCTAAATGCAGACGGTGAATACATCGAAGGGGTGGTTGCGGATATTAGCGATCGCAAACAAGCAGAGGAGGCACTACAACGCAGTGAAGCCAAGTTCCGCAATATCTTTGAAAACTCGCAGGTCGGCATCTTCCGAAACCGCATCTCGGATGGACTAATTCTCAATGCCAACCAACGCCTTGCTAACCTGTTGGGCTTTGATTCACCCGAGGAGATCATTGGGCTAGAACATAGCATCGACTATTTTGTAAACCCTAGCGATCGCGAACACGCCCGTGAGGTGATGAAGCGGGATGGGGAACTGCGAAGCTTTGAAGCACAGTTGCGAAAACGAGATGGGACAGTTTTCTGGGGACTTACCTCTTCTTATCTGAATGCAGCCGATGGATACGTTGAAGGGGTGGTTGCGGATATTAGCAATCTCAAACAAGCAGAAGCCGCTCTACAAGCGAGTGAAGAACGACTACGCTTAGCATTAACTGCTTCAAAGCAGGGACTCTACGATATGAATCTCAAAACTGAAGAAATCGTAGTTAACCCAGAATACGCTCTAATGCTGGGCTACGATCCGGCAACATTTCGAGAGACCAAATCTAGGTGGGTTGAGAGTTTGCATCCTGATGACAAAGAATCAATGGTTGCAGTTTACAGTGGTTTTATGACTGGAGAAGCCCCGAACTATCAAGCAGAATATCGCCTGCGTACTCGGAATGGTCAGTGGAAATGGATTCTTTCTGTCGGCAAAATTGTTGCCTGGAATAAATCCGGTGAACCCGTCCGAGCGTTGGGAGTTTATATGGATATTGACGACCGCAAACAGGCAGAAGCAGCCTCAATTTTAGAAGAACGCAACCGCATGGCACGCGAAATTCACGATACACTTGCTCAGTCGTTTACAGGCATTCTGGCTCAGGTCGGAGCTGCAAACCAGGTACTAACGGATGATTTAGAAGCAGCTCAGGCACACCTAGATCTGATTAAAGAATTGGCGCGAACTGGACTGTCTGAAGCGCGGCGATCGGTAGTCGCACTCCGTCCTCAGCTTTTGGAGGAGGGCAGCTTGCAGAGCGCTCTGCACCGTCTCGTCGCTCAGACTAGAGCTGCCGCAATGGATACCACTCTACATTATGAGATTGAGGGTGCAGTGTATGCTTTACCGACTGAAGTTGAGAATAACCTACTGCGGATCGGGCAAGAATCATTAACCAATGCAATTAAACACGCCAATGCTGACGAAATTCGGGTGGAGCTAGTCTACGATCGCGATCAGTTTTGCTTGCGCGTGAAAGATAATGGAAAGGGCTTTGGAGTTGGGAGTATTCCATCCTCTGAGGGTTTTGGCTTACTCGGCATGAGCGAACGGGCAGAGCGCATCGGCGCACAACTCACGATTAGGAGTCAACCTGGACAAGGAACAGAGATTATCGTCACCGTCAACCCTTAAGTGAGCATCACGATGAGCCAAGCCACGACCATTCGGGTTTTGATTGCGGACGATCACGCCATTTTTCGGCAAGGATTGGCCACGATTATTAACCATGACCCAGATATGCAGGTGATTGCCCAAGCCGAAAACGGGGAACAGGCGATCGCGCTATTTGGGGAACACCAACCGGATGTCACACTCATGGATCTCCGCATGCCTGAAGTGGAAGGAGTTGCCGCCATTGGTGCAATTTGTGCAGCGGCTAAAACGGCTCGGATTATTGTACTGACCACCTATGATAGTGACGAAGATATTTATCGCGGGTTGCAGGCAGGCGCAAAAGGATACCTGTTGAAAGAAACCGAGCCTGACGAGCTTCTGAATGCGATTCGTACCGTTCATCGGGGTCAGAAATACATTCCGCCCGATGTGGGAGCAAAGTTGGTTCAACGGCTCAGCAATCCAGAACTGAGTGAGCGAGAACTGGCGGTACTCCGCTCGCTGGCCCAGGGTATGAGCAATGCCGATATTGCGACTGCTTTGAGCATCGGTGAAGGTACTGTCAAATCTCATGTCAATCGGATTTTGAATAAGTTAGATGTTAGCGATCGCACCCAAGCTGTGATTGTTGCCGTTAAACGCGGCATTGTCAGTTTGTAGGCTGTACTTTCGTTCAAGTTCGGATTCTAACTTAAGTTAGAGTCAGCTTTCTACTCTGCGATGGCACGGTTCATCTATCAATTTACACTACAAAAAATTTGACTTGCTATAGGCGACAGCTTGAAGGCGACCACCTATATTGAACTTATGCAAACAGTCATGCAAATGGATCGAGCAATTAAATTGCACGGTTCTATGCTTGATGCAAATGTAAAAAGATGAGTAACGACCGTAGCCACAGTTCTTTACTTGTACCACCTTCAACTCAAGACTGGATTCAAGGCATTTTGAGTGCCAAGGTAGTGCTAGTGATGTATGGAGACTATCAAAACCCCAGAAGTGCAGACGTTTACAAGCTGATTAAAGCTATCAAACGAGAGCTTAGTGCTTCTTTTGGAAAAGATTATTTATGCTTCATCCTTCGTCATTTTCCGCAAACACAGCTTCATGCTCATGCTCAACGGGCAGCCCAAGCAGCCGAATCCGCCGCCGCCCAAGGAAAGTTTTGGTTGATGAGCGATACTTTATTTGACCATCAACAAAGGTTGGAGAATGGTTATCTTGTCGAGTACGCCAATGATTTAGGGCTTGACGTTCCTCAATTTCTCAAAGAGTTGTCTAAACAAGTGCATATCGATCGCATCAATGAGGATATTGAAGGCGGAATACAGAGCGGAGTAACGACTGCCCCAGCCCTGTTTATCAATGGAATTCGGTATATCGGGCACTGGAACACGATGGAGTTGATGGCAGCCATGATTGCTGCAAGTCGTTAAGCTCCCTGATCCCTAATCCCAATTTATATCTGACTTGTTGGTTAGTGCTAGTCAGCGATCGATTGCGCGATCGCTAGTTTTTGCCTTTTTTATTGAACAACTTGCCGATTTGTAAACCATGCTAACAACTACAACGCCAACCATTGAAGCCAATTACAAAGGCTTAACGCACACCCGATTGCAGCAAGTACTTGACTATATTCAGACTCACCTCGATCGAGAATTATCACTGGCTGAACTTGCAGAAGTGATCAACGTTAGTTCGACTTATTTTGCGAGTTTGTTTAAGCAATCAATGGGGATTTCGCCCCATCAGTACGTGATTAAACAGCGCGTGGAACGAGCAAAAGTAATGTTGAAGAAGACGGATTTTGCGATCGCAGACATTGCTCTACAAGTCGGCTTCTCCAGCCAAAGCCATCTGACCCAACAATTTAAGCGCATAACGGGAATGACCCCAAAACAGATTCGCTAACCTCCAAGCACTCCATCACGCACCAGTCAAGGAGACAAAGATGACGTTTAAGGCAATTGAAGGACATCAGGGAATCGGAATGGAAGTGCAAGATGGGACTTACGTGGAGGCCGCCCGGTGGGGTAAGCATCGGGGGTGGCGGTATGTTCTGGGATTAGTAGTCATCCTCTTTGTGGGGCTGGTGGTCGGCGGCATCGCCACCCCCCGTATCGCGTTCCTGTTTGGCGGTCAGGAGGGGCTTGCAGCGTTTAGGCGGCTGGATTACGCCGCATTCGGTCCCGTGGGGGGCTTCGTTGCGGTCACGGCAATTTTTCCGTTCTTCCTCGCGGGAATCTTGATCGCCGTCACCCTCGTTCACCGTCGCCACCCCCGAACGCTGATCACGGCTCGGGAGCGGATAAGTTGGCGGCGTGTCGGTCATGGGTTTGTGGCGTGGTTCGTGCCATTCTGGCTGATCGCTGGACTGGGACAGTACTTCTTCTATCCCGACACCTTCTCTTTCAACTTCGACCTCGCAACGTTCGCACTCTTCGTCCCGCTGGCGCTAGTCTTTACCGCGATCCAGACGACTACGGAGGAGCTTTTCTTTCGCGGCTACATTATGCAGGGCGCGAGTATTGTTTGGACGAACCGCGTGTTTCTGGCGCTGGTGCCAGCCACCATCTTCGCCCTAGCGCACCTGCTCAACCCGGAGGCAAGCGCGGGCGGTTGGCTCACGGTATTCTTCAACTACTTCCTCGTTCCGGGGCTGGTGTGGACCGTGGTTTCCTTGATTGACGGAACCACCGAACTCGCCATCGGCGCACACTTCGCAAACAATATTGGCGGCAGTCTCTTGGTGGGCGTAGCCGGAAACGCCGTGAACGCACCGACTCTGTTCACAGTCAGCAAGTTCCACGCGACCTACACGGCGCTATCGATGCTGGTTGTAGTACCCGTGTTTCTGGCGATCGCCTACAAAGTGTTCAAATGCGACGAGACATCCAAACCCGTTTTCCTGAACGATGGAATTGGTCGTCGGTGATCTCGTCAGTTCGTTGCTGAAGGTCATTTAATTACAACAGGAGAAACAGAATGATACTGCAAGATAAAGTGGCGTTAGTTACAGGCGGCACATCGGGAATTGGCAGAGCAACGGCGATCGCTTATGCCCAACAACAAGCAAAGGTGGTGGTGGTGGGTCGTCGAATTGACGAAGGTGAAGAAACAGTTCGATTGATCAAGGAAGCTGGCGGAGAGGCGATTTATGTGCAAGCAGATATCACGAAAGAAACCGATGTTAAAGCAATGGTTGATAAAACGGTTAGCGTTTTTGGTCGCTTGGATATTGCCTTTAATAATGCAGGAACAGTCGGCGAAAATCCTTCACTGATTGAGCAAACAGAAGCGGAATACGATCGCACGATGAATGTCAATGTCAAAGGCGTTTGGTTGTCGATGAAGTATGAAATTGCTCAGATGTTGAAACAGGGAAGTGGTGCGATCGTCAATACGGCATCTGCAAATGGAGTAGTTGCACTTCCTGGCGTACCCCTCTACACCGCGAGTAAACATGCGGTAGTAGGCTTAACAAAAGCTGCTGCGCTCCAATACGCCAAAGCAGGTATTCGCATCAATGTCGTTGCACCAGCGGCAATCGAAACAGATATGTTTGAAGCAGCTACAGGTGGGCAAGATGAAGCCAAAGCGTACGTAACAGGACTTCACCCGATCGGACGCATTGGCACACCGCTTGAAGTTGCAAATGCAGTTCTGTTTTTATCATCTGACCTGGCATCGTTCATAACAGGTGAAACGTTGATGGTAGATGGCGGGTATGTAGCGCAATAATTCATCATGACGACAACACTTACAGGCAAAGTTGCACTGGTAGCGGGTGGTTCTCGCGGTTTAGGAGCGGCGATCGTAGGGTATGCGAAAGGTGTCCAGCGCGATCTTGGTCCGCGCAACGTTACTGTGTGCAGCCAGGTACCATGCCGACGGACATGGCAACAGCCGCAGCCGACAAATTGCCGGAAGCAGCGGAAGCGATGGATCTTCACGCCATCTGCCGGAGCGCAACCTTGGAAGAGGTAGCGGCGACCGTTTGTTTCCTCGAAAGTTCAGACGCTGGCTACATCAGCCTACGACGCCTAATCATGCGCTGCACCGGAACACTACAGTTTGGCCGGTTGAGTTTTCAAGGTTATCTACGTCCGGTGAACTTGGTCGTTAAGCAGCGAGGGTGAAGAATAGACTTAATCAGAATCAAGAAAAGTAATCAATTCTTAAGCCGATTCCAAATCTTATTGCAGCTTATTTGTCCATTGAGATGCCGAGCACTTTATTACCATAAGGTCTAATGAAAAGAGAGTTAGCGATAAGTTTTTTGTTCTCGTTTGTGGGCGGTGCAATGGTCTGGGCCTTGTCACCATTTTTATCCGGGCAGGTCGAACCGTGGGATGCGAAAGGTGTTTATTATTCCGCAGCACTTCTTGTTGTTGGCCTTACCGTTGGCCTTGCGCGGCCTAAACATGTTTGGTCGCACTATGCCGGTATTGTTCTTGGCCAACTGACGTATATGCTTTGTTTTCTGCCCGGCGGTCCGTTAATTCCTATTGGAGTCACTTTTGTAGCGGCTTACTCCATAATCGCTTTAGCAGGAGCAGCAAGTGGGGCCTGGTTTCGTCGCGTCAGCCGGGGTGCGCGGTGATTTTGCTCAATTCAAGCCAGTTGGAATGTGGCAGTGGGGGCTTCTGCAAAAGGAACTTTGGACTGTGTACCCTCCTGGCTGACTGATTTCCGTGATGATCTGCCCCGCATTGATGTACCGACTCTGATTATTCATGGAGACAGCGATCGCATTTTGCCACTGAAGTTCACCGCAGCAAGACTCTCGAAGCTAATTAAAAACAGTCAGCTTGTTGCCATTCCGGGTGGTCCCCATGCAATCAACTGGACTCACGCCGATCAGATCAATCCCTTGTTACTGGACTTTCTTCAGCAGGAATAATCAGTGATCTGCTGCTTTTATGGCTTGTGAAAAACTCTGTGATTCACCCCGCTGAGGTAGGTTTACACGCTAGGGCGTAATTGTGTCTTCATCCACAACGTCAACTAAGAATGGATCGTACAAAAATGAGTATTCAGCAATTGATCACGCCTGAGAAGCACGACCTAGGTGGGTTTAGCGTACGGCGCATCTTGCCGAGTGAAACACTAAAAATGGTTGGGCCTTTCATCTTCTTTGATCACTTAGGCCCATCTATTTTCCCGGCTGGAAAAGGCGTCGATGTTAGACCCCATCCACACATCAATTTAGCGACGGTTACCTATTTGTTTGAAGGAAGCCTTCTGCATAGAGATAGTCTAGGTACAGTACAAGAGATTTTCCCAGGCGAGGTAAACTGGATGACAGCGGGCAAAGGTATTGTTCATTCTGAGCGATCGCCCGAGAGCTTTAGAGAAAAAGAATCTACGCTTCACGGTATTCAGACCTGGATTGCCCTCCCCGAAACCGCTGAAGAAGTTGAACCCAGCTTTTCACATTATCCGGCGGCTGATTTACCCAGGTGGATTGAAACAGGCACCAGCGCGACCTTGATCGCCGGTAGCTATGAGTCTCACCAATCACCCGTTAAAACCTACTCTGCTACTCTTTACCTGGCGCTCGTTTTCTCAGAGGGTAGTCAATTTCAGCTAGCGCCAACAAAAGGTTTAGAAAGGGCCGTTTATAGCGTCACATCCGGCCTGTTCGTAAATGGAGAGCCGCTAGAGCCCTATCGTTTAGCCGTTTTAGCGCCCAATGAATCAGTAGATATCCGGGCGGAGGCGGAGGCAAAAGCAATGGTTATTGGCGGGGCACCAGTGGGCGATCGCACAAAATACTGGAACTTTGTGTCGAGCCGCTCAGCACGTATCGAGCAGGCAAAACAAGATTGGCAAGACCGCCGCTTCCCGGCGGTTCCCGGTGAAACTGAATTCATTCCGCTCCCTGATAATTCAGATCGCGGTAGTAGCGCAACCCCTCTAAGCTGACGATAGTTAGGCGTTTTTGCTGAGCGAGAGAGCAGCAGCTTAACTCGTACAGCAAGGCTTTCTACTATTTTGGACTAAGTCTATTTCATTCACAAAACGCTTGGGAAATAATATGGAAGTTGGAATTGACAGTTTTGCCTCGGTTGGAACGAGTGAAAATGGTGAAACGGCAGATGCCGCGCAGTCTGTCGCCGAACTGCTGGAGAGAATAGAGCAGGCGGATCGTTCCGGCTTGGATATCTTCGGTATCGGCGAGCATCATCGGCATGAATTTTTAGATTCGGCAAACGCGGTTATTCTCGCTGCTGCCGCCGACCGCACCGAGCGCATTCGTCTAACCAGCGCAGTTACGGTACTGAGCGCGGCTGACCCGGTGCGCGTGTTTCAACAATTCGCCACGCTCGATTTGATTTCAAAAGGTCGCGCCGAAATGGTGGTCGGGCGCGGCTCGTTCACCGAAGCCTTCCCGCTATTCGGATTTAGTCTCGGCGATTATGATGAGATTTTCGCTGAAAAGCTCGACCTCTTGCTCAAAATTCGGGACAACGAAACGGTCAATTGGTCGGGCAAATTTCGCCCCACGCTGGAAAACCAAGCAATTTATCCGCGTCCACTGCAAAAGCCGTTTCCCATCTGGCTCGGGGTCGGCGGTACACCGCAATCTTTCCGCCGCGCCGGAATGCTTGGACTGCCGCTCGTGGTTGCCATTATCGGCGGCGAAACGCATCGCTTTCGCTCGCTCATAGATTTATACCGCGATGCCGGAGAGTACGCTGGACACGCACCCGAAACGTTGAAAGTTTCATTGCACTCAATTGGTTATGTCGCCGATACGACCGAGCAAGCCGTTGAAGAATTCTTTCCGGGCTATGCCGAAACCTTCACTAGAATCGGCAGAGAGAGAGGCTGGCCCCCCGTTACGCGCGCCGCTTTTGACGCACAGCGTAGCGCGACCGGCGCGTTACTGGTCGGCAGTCCCGAAGAAGTAGCGGAGAAAATCCGCCGTCACAGCGAATCGCTCGGCGGCATTTCGAGAGTAACGTTTCAAATGGACAACGCGCAGATGAACCATGCTCAACTGATGCGCTCCATTGAACTGATTGGAACACAAATGTCGCCACTCTTGAACGATTAAAATATGCGGGCATGGTTCAACTCAAGTTCGGCTATGGTAACAAAACAGAGAAAACGGATATGAAATTGGTTCTGCAAATCTGTGCTGGATTGTAAAAACGATTTTAGCGGTAACCCTCCGGGATAGCTTCTTTTAGCGCAGACATTGCCCTACAAGCAGGTTTCTCCAGCCAAAGTCGTTTGACGCAGCACTTCAAGTGATTCACGGGAAAGACCCCCAAATAGATTCGATAGCACCATAAAACCTGAAAATTTGTCCTAAGAATCTGAAAGAATCGAGCCTTGAAAACCATTACATTGAAGTTAAGTTAGGCAAGAATCTGAAGCAGCACTCGTGGGATTTTTTATTGCCTTATGTTAACCATCAGTCAAGAAAATTCTGCAGCCATCGATCTCTACAAGAAAAACTATAGCTATGCCTGAAAATTCAATGGCACAGATGGAATCTATGAAAGCAGCCGTATTAACTGCGTTTGGTAATGCTGAGAAATTTGAGATTCAAACGGTTCCCACGCCAACAATGAAGGCAAATCAGGTGTTAGTCAGAGTTTGTGCAACCTCGATCAACCCAGTCGATTACCAAACTCGTCGTGGTGATTACAAGGAACTGGTTCAATTACCCGCTATCCTTGGAGTCGATGTCTCAGGGGTGATTGAGGCAATTGGCGAAGCTGTGACCGATTTTAAGGTGGGAGACAACGTATATTACTCGCCGCAAATTTTTGGAGAATTTGGTAGCTACGCTCAGTATCATGTGGCTGATGCAGCGATTGTTGCATTGAAGCCTGCCAATCTATCGCACATTGAAGCCGCTTCTTTTCCGCTTGCAGGCGGAACGGCTTGGGATTGTCTGGTGACTAGGGGCAATCTACAAGTTGGTGAAACAGTTCTCATCCATGCGGGTGCGGGTGGAGTGGGTTCGATCGCAGTTCAACTTGCCAAAGCGATCGGGGCATACATTTTTGCGACCTGTAGTTCTAGAAACCGAGATTTCGTGACAGAATTGGGCGCAGATCGGGTGATTGATTACAAAAATGAAGATTACGTAGAAGTCATTCGTCAAGAAACAAATGGACTGGGGGTGGATTTAGTTCTAGATACGATCGGCGGAGAAACAATTCAGCGTAGTCTAGAAATCATTCGTCCCTTTGGTAGGCTGACAAGCATTGTAGACGTTGCAATACCGCAATCACTTCTTGAAGCATGGGGTAAGAATCTGTCGATTCATTTTGTTTTTTCGCCCCAATATCGAGCAAAATTAGAGGCTTTGACAAAACTCATCGAGCGTCATCAGCTTCGCCCAGTGATTGATTCAGTATGGTCTTGGGATCAGGTCGTTCTGGCACATCAACATCTAGAGCAGGGAGGAACACGGGGCAAGATCGTGCTGAAATTTACAGATAATTAAACGAGTCTTACGAGGTTGGTAATTGCCAAATTGAATCACAAAGGAGAACCCTCCCATGTCTCACATTGCCCTTGGTCAAGAAAACTCTGCAAACATCGATACGAGTATCGGAATTATTGGTTCAGGAGCCCTCGGCTCAAACCTGGCGCGCATGTTGGCAAAAAATGGCATTGCAGCCACCATAGCCAACAGCCGCGGACCGGAATCGCTGGCTGATTTTGTGGCCGAAGTGGGCCCCTCCATAAAGGCCGGCACTGTTGCCGAAGCCGCCAGCGCCGACATCGTCATTGCGGCTGTGCGCTGGGTCGCTGCAGAGAAGGTATTTAGTGCAATGCCTGCATGGAATGGTCGCATCGTCATTGACAGCACCAACCCAGTTGAATTCCTCGACCCAGATTCACCTGATGCCAAAGACCCCAGCAATCCGCTGGCAGCCTACGGTATCAGGGCTGTTGATCTAGGCGGCAAATCCTCCAGCCAGTTGTTCAAGCAATACGTACCGGGTGCACGCGTAGTGAAAGCCTTTAATCATCTGGAGGTGAACCTATTGCAAGAGCCTAAAGTGTCTGGTGGGTAGCGGGTGCTGTTCTACTCAGGTGACGCCGCCGATGCCAAAACCCAAGTGCGAAAAATCATTGACGGCACGGGCTTCTTCCCGGTGGATCTAGGCCCTCTGGAAGCTGGCGGCACGATTGCGTCTTTGCCGTTTGGTTCATTGGCTGCGCACAACTTCATCAAGTTCTGATCGCGCCAGGCCGGGTGATCAGCAACAGCAACCCCTATGAAATGAGCTACGCCACGTTTATGACTTTCAAGAATGGATTGATTGTCAACTACCGCGAATACTGGAACCCGATGGCGTTCATGGCCGCCATGAGCGGCGCGGGGTTCTGACCATTGAACTGATTGGAATGCAAATGTCGCCACTCTTGAACGATTGAAATATGCGGGCGTGGTTCAACTTAAGTTCCGCTAGGGTAACAAGACAAAGAAAATGGATATGAAATTGGCTATGCAAGTCTAGCTGAATGGGTAAAAACGGATTTTAGCGATAACCCTCTGGGATAACTTCGATTAGCGCAGACGTTGCCCTATGAGGAGGTTTCTCCAGTTAAAGTTATTTGACGCAGCACTTCAAGTGGTTCACGGAAAAGACCCCCAACAGATTCGATAGTACTATAAGAATCTAAAAATTTATCCTAAGAATTTGAAAGAATCGAGCCTTGAAAATCATTATATTGAAGTTAGGTTAGGCAAGAGTCTGAAGCAGCATTCGTGGGAGCTTTCATTGCCTGGGTCGGAGTTTAATTGTGTTCTAAAGATCAATCTTGATTAAAACAGGAAAACCAGAATGATACTGAAAGATAAAGTGGCGTTAGTCACTGGCGGAACTTCGGGAATTGGTAGAGCAACGGCGATCGCTTATGCCCAACAACAGGCAAAGGTGGTGATGGTAGTAACCGGGGCACCAACCCAGCGAGCACGACTGAGGATTTACCGTTGCCGGAGGCCCCTAAAACGGGAATAAAGGCCCGGTGCCCAACGGCCTCAACGAGAGCGCTGACAAAGACTTCGCGGCCAAAGAAAAACTTGGCATCGTCGGGGCCAAAGTGAACTAGGCCACGGTAGGGGCAGGGCAAATCGTCGGGTAAGGTTGCTGTCTCGGCGGTTAGCTGCCTAATTTCTTCTCGGTAGTAGTAGTTGATGATGGTGTGGTGGCGAGCTGGTTGACTGACAAAACTAATCGGCAGCATAGCAGTACGTGTGTATTTTGAACTCGATTCGATAGATGCGCTGCTCATGTTGTTTCCGAGACGCC
>NZ_JAYFES010000051.1:0-34203 GCF_055795045.1 Pseudanabaena sp. PCC 9330
TTAGAACGCTGGCTCCCCACTTCTTCCTCCAATCCCTGAAACTACCGTACCACAAGCTTTTTAGCAGCTTTCAGCCAACTTTTGTCAGTCAACCAGCTTTCTACCTTGCTACTGCTATTCTCTAAATTAACTCCTGTCAATCTATGGAATGTCGGCAGAAGCACTGGCCTCTAAAGCGGTAGTGAAGGGTATGGGATTCAAGGATCTTAGCCAATTTAAGTTGAAAGACCTGAAAAGCAGGCCCGGATTGGATTCCAAGCTTTTCTTCCCCACTAACAGTCGGGTGCCTCGGCAGAAACCCTAGGGAATTGATGTTGACATTTTCAGAGGTGCGACCAGAAGCAACCTCTCCATCAAGCAGAGGCAACCTAAAAGCGGCAGGGATGACCTCACAATTATCATCTCTGCCGCTTTTAGTTTTCTGAAACCGACCCCAGGCAGTGCTAGAGAAAAAATCCAGACTTACCTGGCAACCGCAGTTGCTGTGAGATAGCAAGAAAATTGCTTGCTAGAAATTGTCTATGACTGGTAGCTCATCTAGTTAGAGGTGGTTTGAGCCGCCAACATTTGCTTGAGCTTCTCTAGCTCTCCAGCCCAGCGAGGATCAGGCTGTGCTGAAGCCGTACTGGCTGCCGCGACAGGCGTCGATTTGCGAGCACCGCCTTTGTTAGGCCGCTTGCCACTGCTTTCGCCAACAGGACGTGCTTCTGGCTCACCCTCTGGCTTAGTGCGAGGGAGGGCCTTCTCGATTTTGATAGGCATTTCAGCTAGAACTTGCCCATTGAGTTTCTCGACAATCTCATCGGCTTTTTCGTCGGTTTTTACCGTGACGAATCCAAAACCTCGACATTTACCAGTTTTTTTGTCGGCAATGAGCTTGACAGACACTAGGTCAGGGGCGAAATCAGCAAAAGTGCTTTCAAACTCCTCCCGCTCCAGATCTTTGGAAAGATTGCCAACGTAAAGGCGAATTGACATTGGAGATACCTCGGTGTTCTAAAACTGAAGGCAAACAAATCGAAACCGATAACCTTGCTGCCCAACTCTTTCAGTGTGGAGCAATTGCCGCCACAAAAAACTATCTAATTAAACTATCCGCCCAATCCAACTTCACTAATTCCTAGAGACGTTCCTAAAGCTGAACTAAGCGTAAAATCATTTTTAGCTCAACTAAAGCTTAACAAATTCTTGGTCTGGGTTCCTTAGCAGAATCACTTTTTCTAGCCGTCTTCATTGGGGTATGCATAGGTACAGTATAAAAATACAGTCTCCCTATCGACAAAACCCCATCTTGACCTTGATTTAACAGCTCAACCTTCTAAATTCAACTCTCTAAATTAGTGCCAAAGGGCGATCGCAGCTCTTAGCTTTCTTTAGCGATAAACTTTTTTACAAGCATCGCAGAGATCAATTGATTTAGAAATCTCTCTAAAGAAATATGTCGAGCTATTAACTCGAAAGCTTCAATTGAGCGGCAGCTAGAAATAGCCGCAGCACTTTACTTTGACCATTTACCAAGTTAGCACGGTATCTGCTTCCTCGCTTGACTAGATTCTAAACTGATGACGTTGACGTGACTAAGCCGAAGGCTGGAGGGCAATGGCCTGAACCCACCTTATCTCTTGCGAAGGGAGTAATGTCGATGGGAGCAACAAATAAAAACCAGCCGGTGAGGGCTGGTTCATTTGCTGTGTTGAGAGTAGGAGAACCCATTACCTATACAACCGATGCCAACTAACTAGAGTTGGCTCGAGAACCCAGGCATGTGTTTCTGTAAATAAATGTAACACTTGAGGCGATCGATCGCAACACAACTTTACTTGTCAGCCTCCCTGTAGGATGGTCCAGACGCCCAGCAGGCTGCACCCCAGGCTAAATAGTGTTGCCCAAATAGGACCATAGGCTTGAAAAATTCGCTTTGGATCAATCTGAATTTGGTCAATGTCAACCCCAAGCATGCCGCCGTTGTAGCGCCCCCATCCGGCCACAGTTACCCGGCGACCAATCCACTTGAACGGGTGTTGTTGAGCCTGCAAAGCGCCTTTCAGACTGCCTAAAGGAACAGGATTGGTCAATCTGACCAACCCTGAGTCATCTTCGAGATAGAGGTCTTGCACCCCCCAATTGGCTATCCCGGGCTGGCCACGGAGGATGCCACGGAGGATGACCGGCTGGCCTCGAACCGGCAGACTTGAGGGAGTTTCGAGCAAATCGGCAATGGCCATGGGTTGAGCATTGGTACTCTTGGCCTCGGTCAGTCGTTCGGGAAAGAGCTGGTTAATGCGCACCATGAGGCCCAGGCCTAGGCCTAGCCACAGCCCTCCTACCAAAATGCTAGGGTCTTGGTACAACCAACTCAGGCGCCACCAGCCCAGCCGGTTCACAACGCCTCCTACAAACCACAAACCCATGGCTAGGCTTCCCCCGATGGTCAGTCCAGCTAGGGGAGCCTTTTGCAGAAACAATAGCCGCAGAGAAACCTTGCCTGGCATAGGCCACGCGTCTAGCGAGAATCCTGCCTGGCCACGCAGGAGGGCCTGCTGGTTGAGCCAAAACAACCGTTCACCCAGGGGGATATGAGAAGCATTAACCCGCAGCCACTGGCGATAAGGATTGAGACTGTCGATCGCCATCAGCTTGATCTGTACTGCTTCAGGCTGCTCGGCTGCCTCCATCAGGCTACCGGGGCAGAGGGCCTGGCGATAGCCCACGGGCATTAAGATCTCCAGGCTGGTGTGCAGGGGGTGGAGACTGCCCCGCTGGCGTAGATGGGTGGCGATCGCTCCAGCAAACCCCAACAACCCCTCACTCAGGTGGTCTGGGTGCTGGGTTAGAGCCACGGCGCGACGATCGCCCCAGCTAGAGCACAGCCGCGACAACCACAGCACCAGTTGGCGCAGCAGCCAAAATAGGCCATAGAGGGCGCTAGACACCAACCCAAGACCATTGCGAACTAACGGCTGAGCGATCCCATCGCCTATCTGGGCCAGCCATCGATAGCCGTGGTGGATCAACAGCAGCAGCAGCCCCGCTGCCGACAGCACCGGCAGGCTGCGGTTTACGGCTCGGGCCAGCTCATAGCCGTACAATGCCGTCAATGCCTCACTTGAGCATTGATCTAATAGTCCCTGGCTGACCACAATGCGAGTATTGCGCGGCAGCCAGCCGTAGCTAAAGCACAGGGGAGCCGGGTCAGCAATCAGGCGCAACTCAGGTAGTTGCCATCCCTGCTGGCGGCAGATCTGGCGCAGTAAGCGCAGGGTCTCCGGGTGCTTGGCCTGGAGATGGCGACTAGATAAAGGCTTTTGACCATGCCAAAAAGCCAGGGCGTAATCAAACAGCCACGGGCTCGCCAGGGCCAGCAGCACCAGGGCGCTGACCACCCAGACTGTATAGGTCTGGGTAGCCCCCGGCAGCCCTAGGCTGATCGGCCAGCGCACCCAGCGCAATCCGCCATCGATGGTTCTAAGAGCGGCATGAAAGGCCCAGTTAATCGCCCAGAGTAGGGCGATCGCCGTCAGCCCCTGCCCTGCCCACAGTCCCCATAGGCGCTGGGGCAATGGCACCTGACGCTGCCCTGTCGCCGCAGATGGGGTGGGCCTGGCTTTCCGTGACTCTGTTGCCCCAGCCCCTGAGAGTCCTGGGCTGTCGGACTCGACCGGTGCAACCGCGGCCAGAGGCAGAGGCTGTTCTTGGGGATCTGCGTCCAGGCGTTGATTGAGCTGCTGAAAATGAAACAGTGATTCAACGGGAGAAGACTCCTCCTCTGCGATCGGTTGACCGGCCAGACTGTCACTCTGGCTGACAGTCCCGGTAGAGCTAGATGTCAAAGGCTCTAAAGGCTTGTGACTCCTCTGATCCAGAGATCCATCTAGGGGTACAAACCCGATTAAATCGGTATCGGCTGCCGCCTCGGTCGACCGAGTGAGGGGCAGGTCTTCAACTTTGTCAGGCGGCAGCTGACTCAACACCTGACTAGCCCAGCGGCTCACCTGGGGCGACGAACTGTGGAGCATCTGTTGACAGAGGGTTTTAGCTTCGTCAAATTGCCCTAGTCTCTGCAAGACGCGCACCTGGCCCACAGTACCTTTGAGGTGGTACGGCGATGCTGGCGGCAGCTTCCCCAGGCGCTGAAAATACGCCATTGCCTGCCCATAGTTTTGGGCTTTGAAGGCAGCTACCGCCTGTTGGTAGTACTGTTCTACCGAAACTTTTTGGGGGCGATCTTTTTTGGGGCGATCGGGGGTTGAATTTGGGTCTATGGGCTTCGCCATACGCCGCTACCGGAGAAACTAGGCTTAATTTAAAGAGAGTCAGAGAAATCCAAGCATACCCAACTACTTCCATTCTGGTGTCGCTGGATTTCCTGAAAAGAATCCATTTTGGTCAAATCAATCTAGCAGAAGATCTAAGTTGCCCCCTAGACTTAGAGCAGTGCCTATGGTGCCGCTGCCCATGATCTTATTCAGCCTATTTTTGGCCAGCTTTGTGGCTTGGTTCCTCAGCATGCTGGCTGGGGGGGGTAGCCCGTTCATCTTAATCCCTATAGTCTCGCTGCTGCTCGGAACGCAGTCTGTAGCCCCGGTAATCACCACCGGACTGTTGATTGGCAATGCCCAGCGGGGGCTGACTTTTTGGTCAGACGTGAACTGGGGGGTTACTGCTTGGTATGTTCCTGGGGCAGTGGTTGGGGCTCTGATCGGCTGCTATGGGCTGACGCAACTTCATGTAGAAGGGTTGCAGTT
This sequence comes from Pseudanabaena sp. PCC 9330, assembly GCF_055795045.1. Taxonomy (NCBI): domain Bacteria; kingdom Bacillati; phylum Cyanobacteriota; class Cyanophyceae; order Pseudanabaenales; family Pseudanabaenaceae; genus Pseudanabaena; species Pseudanabaena sp. PCC 9330. The sequence continues at coordinate 4,746 of NZ_JAYFES010000051.1, forward strand.
AATCCTTGGGGTTGGGCTATTGGCCATGGTTGCCAACCACTTACTCACCCCCAACGCAGGTCAGTTTACAGTCAAAGCCTGGTACTTTCTACCTATCTCCTTTGTCAACGCCATTGGTTCTGGGCTGATCGGCAGCACTGGCCCGGTGCTGAACCCCATCTATCTCAACTATGGGTTGGAGAAAGAAGCCATGGTTGCTACCAAAGCCCTCAACAAAACCGCCCTGCATCTAATTAAGCTGATCGCTTACGCCAGTTTCGGCAGCCTCAGCCAAGAATATCTGGCCTATGGGCTGGTGATAGGCCTTGGAGCTATCCCCGCTAACTGGCTGGGTAAGCTGGTACTGGCCAAAATGTCGGCCCAGCAGTTTCGTCAGCTCGTGTTTGCCTTTGTGGCGATCAGTGGTGTCGCTATGATTTGGCAACAGCGCCACTTTTTGACCGTCTGGTTTATGTAGCGGCATCCCAGGTGTGGGATGGAGCCTTTGATGCTTCCGCTGACGCACCCAAGCCCAGCAATGTTCCTACCAGGCTGTAGAGATCTGTTTCATCAGCTCCCGACAGCTGCCGATCCTTGAGGTCAGTTAGTCCTCGGGCCAGCTCTGGCGCGCGGTTTTTGTAGTCGCGGTGGGCAGTGAGCATGTCTTCGAAGATCGACTGCTCAATTTCGAGGCGGTTTTGGCCATCATATAAGGGCGTTTGGTAGGCCACATCTTCTACGTCGTACTTCACCAGCACCACTAGGGCACCGCTCTCGACTTTGATGGCCTCTTGCAGACGGCGGGTATCGAGCTCTAGCCGATCAAAGCCCACTTGGCCGGTAATTTTTATTTCCATAATGGGGGCGGTGTCGCCATGGTGCTGACCGGCAGCGGCGATCGCCCGCTCCATCGCCATCTGGGTCAGCTCATCCAGGCTCTCCTGCCCCTTGGCCACCAGCTCAACTCGCACAGTCGGGCGCTGAAAATAGTCGGTCTGGAGTTTAGCCTCAACCCCTTGGGGAGATAGCTCCACCAGGTACGCACCGCGATCGTAGCGGCTTTCCTCCACATTGTTGGCCTCTAGGGAGCCGGGGTTAAACACCCAACCCTCAGCAGTGTAGTTTTTGTGGATGTGGCCCAGGGCTAGGTAGTCTACGCCAGCTTCCTTAAGGGGCAGCAGCTCGCTATAGCGCAGTGCCCCAGCGTAGCGAGCAATCTGGCCCTCTAGCCCGTGGTGAAACAGCAGCACCGTGTGACTAGGGCCAGAGGGCAGCTGCTGGATAGAACCCGCCAGCAGTTCAATGGCGCGGGGAGCGGTGGCCCCATACCAGTTGGAGCCAATCACCCGTACGCCGCAGGGCAAATCAATGTAGCCGCCGGAGCGGGTATTTTCACTCCAGGGGGTAAGGCGCTGATCGACATCGGCTCCGTCATTGGGCTCTAGCAGCTTGAGCAAATCCCACTCCGAGAGGTACTTGAGCCAGCTAGTGCGGGTACCGTAGGGGCGGTTGTCGTGGTTACCCTCGATCGCCACCACAGGAATCTCCGCCGTTTTTAACGCTTGCAGGCAAACCTGAGCCTGGTTGAGGGTAGCGGGCTTAATATTGCGGTGCTCGAACAGGTCACCGGCGATCGCCACAAAATCCACCCTTTCCTCAATGGCGTAGCGCTCTAGTACTGTTTGCAGGGCGCGAAAAAAGTCCTTGGTGCGCTCTGGGGTGTCGTAGCGATCAAACCCCAGGTGAATATCGGCAATGTGCAGAAATTTCGCCATCAGACCGTCCGCGATCGCTACTTCTTCAGACTAGTACTGATTTGAAACTTTGGACTGAAGATCTTGGCCTAAAGCACCCTGTCCGATCTCTTGCCTGCGGGGCTGTAACGATCCTGCACCTCTACACCAGAGACGATTCTGCGGCTAGTTCTTCCAGGCGCTCCTGCTGGTCACGGCTAACGCAGGACTGAATCAAATTATCTATCTCCCCCTCCAGCACCGGAGTGAGGGTGAAATTTTGGTTGAGGCGATGGTCGGTGACCCGATTGTCTTTGTAGTTGTAGGTGCGAATTTTTTCCGATCGCGACCCGCTCCCTACCTGCGACTTGCGCATAGAGGATACCGCCTCCTGCTGCTCTCGCATCTTGATGTCAAAGAGCTTGGCCCGCAGAATTTGCATGGCTCGCTCACGGTTCTTGAGCTGCGATCGCTCTTCGGTACAAAACACCCGAATGCCCGTGGGCTTATGAAACAGGTCTACCGCTGTCTCCACCTTGTTGACGTTCTGACCACCAGCACCGCCTGATCGCGCTGTAGTCATCTCAATGTCTTTGGGGTCAATCTGCACCTCTACCTCGTCCACCTCAGGCATGATCGCCACCGTAGCAGTAGAGGTATGCACGCGCCCGCCCGCCTCGGTGACCGGCACTCGCTGCACCCGGTGTACCCCTGCCTCAAATTTGAGTTGGCTGTAGACGCGATCGCCCGCAATCTCTAGAATCGCTTCTTTGAAACCACCCATGTCAGCCGACGACTCGCTCAGCAGGCTCACTTTCCAGCCCTGATTTTCGGCATAGCGAGAGTACAGCCGCACTAGATCACCAGCCCAAATGCTAGCCTCATCGCCACCAGTACCAGCGCGAATCTCCAGCATAATGTTCTTGTCATCGTAGGGGTCGCGGGGCAACAGCAGCACCTTAAGGCGAGCCTCCAGACCTGCTAGCTTTTCCTCCAGCTCAGCAACCTCTAAGGCCGCCATCTCCTTTAGCTCCGGATCACCGCTGGCTTCCTTATAGATTTCTCGAGCCCCAGCCAGTTCATCGCCTGCGGCTTGCCACTCAGTGTAGGTGATAACGGTTTCTTCCAGAGACGACCGCGACTTGGCTATACGCTGAAACTCGTCGGGATCGCTGGCGACATCTGGATCTGCCAGCCTCCGAGTCAATTCCTGGAACGTCTGCTCCACGGAATTTAGTTTCTCAATTAAGTACGCCTCAGCCATGGTGTCCTCGTGCCGCTGCCCTAGCTTGCCTGGTCAATCTACGGGGCGCTAGCTAGGCTTTGTCAGCGTCCGTTTTGTCTGTTTCTGAGCTTTGGGGAGCAGAGGTGTCTGCCATTCCATACTTCCTCATAAAGCGCTCAACCCGGCCTTCAGTGTCAATAATCTTCTGAGTACCGGTATAAAAGGGGTGGTTGCCAGACCAAACATCCACGCTCAGTTGAGGCTTAGTCGAACCGACGGTCATAATTTCTTTGCCATCACAAAATACCTTGGCCTCGGGGTACCAGGTGGGATGGATATCAGGCTTTGCCATAGGAGTGGATCTAAAACAACATCAACATCAGAAAAAAGAGACGCTCAAAGTATCTGGGTGTAAAAATACATTTGGAGTTTCTACACCCAAACACCTAAACAGCCTAGTAAATCTAGCGCTTGGAGAACTGAGGAGCCTTCCGGGCTTTCTTCAGACCGTATTTACGGCGCTCCTTAGCTCGGGGGTCACGGGTGAGGTAACCTTCCACCTTGAGGGGCTTGCGGTTTTCAGGGTCAAGCTCACACAGTGCCCGAGCTACCCCTAGACGAATGGCGTCGGCTTGACCCGTTAGACCACCGCCCTTGACGTTCACCAGAATGTCATAGGCATTCTCTAGGCCAAGCACCTCTAGGGGTGCCTTGGTGGCATTGAGATAGGCCGGATTGAACTGTAGATAATCGTCGCCGGGGCGCTTGTTAATGACAAGTTGACCATTGCCAGGTACCAAACGCACCCGCGCAATAGATGTCTTACGGCGACCGGTGCCCCAGTAAACAGCCCTTTCAGATTGATCGGTAGCCTGCATTATTCAGCCTCTCCAGGAATAGTATTGACAATGCGAATTTCAGGATTCTGAGCCTGATGGGGATGCTCTGGCCCAGCGTACACCTTGAGCTTGGTAAACTGTCTGCGACCTAGAGATGTCTTCGGCAGCATGCCTTTGACCGCCTGCTCAATGATGCGCTCGGGGATACGAGCTTGTAATTTGTCAAAAGTCTCCACCTTCATGCCACCGGGGCGACCGGAGTGGCGACGGTAAAGCTTGGTGGTCGATTTCCGCCCGGTGACCACCACCTTCTCAGCATTGACCACGACAACAAAGTCACCGGTGTCCATATGGGGAGTGAAGGTGGGCTTGTTTTTACCCCGCAGAATGGTCGCAATCTCAGTGGCCAACCGCCCTAGGCGCTGACCCTCAGCATCGATTACGTGCCACTGCCGTTGAATAGAGTCGACGGGAGGAACATAGGTTTTAGTAGTCATAGCGCTTGAGCTGCCTTTCTTGGATGAACCACACTAACTGAGTAAAAAGAGAATCGAACAAGATGGTCAGGCCGCTGCCGACCCCCAAAAAAAGTGGGGCTGGCTGTCAAACCACACCTCTGGGGCAAAGGGGGTATGGTCATAGCCCACCCGCAGAAGGCAGAGCCCCTGGGCAGGAGCCGCATACTTGACGCGTTGCCTCTGACGCTGCTGCCAGAGCTGACCAAACTCTGTGGGCGTCAACTCTCCGCTGCCCACCTTGACAATCAACCCCATAATTAGCCGCACCATGCCGTAGAGAAACCCCTTGGCCTGAAGCTCCACAGTGAGAAAGGTGTCTTGACGGCGGCACTCGACGGCCTGGAGGTCTACCCAAGAGTGAGTCTTGCCCGATCGAGCCCGGTGAAAAGCGGTCATGTCGTTGTGACCCACCATGGCATCGAGAGCTGACTGAATCTTACCCTCGTCGAGGTGCTGGTGGTAGTAGTGCCACACAAAGGGGCGCACAAACAGATTTGGCCGCTGCCCGGTGTAGAGAGTGTAGCGGTAGCGCCGCCAGCATGCCGAAAACTGAGCATGCCATGTCTCAGGCACAGCTGCAGAAGCCCGAATCAACACATCCTCAGGCAACCGAGCGTTGAGCACGTCGGCCCAGCGATGGGCCGGGATAAAGTCAGGAGCGTCGAAGTGAGCCACCTGCGCTGCCGCATGGACACCTGTGTCCGTGCGCCCGGCACCGCTGAGGCGCACGTTGTAGCCCAGTACTGAGCCAATTGCCGCTTCTATCTCTCCCTGCACTGTACGGGCGTTAGGCTGCCACTGCCAACCATGAAGACGAGTACCCACATATTGCACCACCAAAGCCACTCGCTGAGTTGCCTGGGCAAACTCAGCAGGCTGGCTCTCCAGGCCGCGCTGTATAGGTGAAAGCTTCTCCATGGAAAATTGCAAAAAAAAGGATAAACAGTAGCAAAAGGTTGGATGTTGGAACTGACTAAACTCGACTTAGGTCAACTCAATAATCGCCATTTCAGAGTTGTCGCCCCGACGACTAACAGTCCTGACGATGCGGGTATAGCCACCGTTGCGATTGCCGTAGCGCTCAGTGGCTTGAGCAAACAGGGCGTGAACTAGCTGTTTGTCATAGATATAACCCATGGCCTCGCGACGAGCAGACAGAGAGCCATCCTTAGCTAGAGTGATCATGTGATCGGCCTCTTCTCGCACTGCACGGGCACGAGCCTTGGTGGTGGTAATGCGACCATGGCGAATTAACTCCGTGGTAAGGGAGCGAAGCAGGGCCTTGCGCTGGTCTGCGGGCTTCCCAAGTTGATGAACGCGACAGCGGTGACGCATGGTACTGAACTCAGATGAACAACAAAAACAAAATCGGCAACAATATAAGGAAAGCAGAAATCCCTGCCTAATCCAGCCCTAGGCCGTCTTAGAGGCTTTTTCTAGAGGAAGGGTAATGCCCAAGCGCTCCTGCAAAGCTTCAATGACCTCTTCTGCAGACTTCTGCCCGAAGTTTTTTATCTCCAGCAAATCCTCTTGGCTGAAGTCAAGCAGGTCGGCCACAGAATTTATCTGAGCCCGCTTGAGGCAGTTGTAGGCCCGCACCGACAGCCGCAGTTCCTCAATAGGAATCTGGTTGTTGGGATCCTCTTCCTTCACCTCTTCATCAAATTTGGGCTCAAGGGTGACATCTTTGAGAGGCATAAATAGCCCTACTAGGATATCAGCGGCCTGGCTCATTGCCTGTTGAGGAGTAATACTGCCGTTGGTCCAGATATCCATAATGAGTTGGTCGCGCTGAATAGACCCAGAAACAACTACCTCCTCAACGGTGTAGTTGACTTTTTTGACCGGCATAAAAATTGAGTCAATCTGGATAAAATCTAGAGCCGTGGCGTCATCCTTGCTGCGATCGACGGCACGATACCCCTGACCTCGCTCAATTCTAAACTCCATCTCCAGAGTGTAGCCCTCGGCAACGGTTGCTACATACTGCTCAGGGTCTACGACTTCTACCTCCGAAGGCAGCTCGAAGTGCCCGGCCGTAACCCGAGCTGGCCCTTGCACCAAGAGGCGACCAATCTGTGGCTGAACAGAATAGCTGCGCAGACTGATCTTCTTCATATTAAGAAGAATATCTAACACATCCTCCCGAACACCAGTGATGGTAGAAAACTCGTGAGTAGCACCCGCAATTCTGACCGCAGTGATAGCTACCCCTTCTAGGTTAGACAGCAGCACCCGTCGTAGAGCGTTGCCCACGGTGGTGCCCTGGCTGCGCTCTAGGGGTTCGATCACAAAACGACCGTACTGACTCTGGTCGTCTTCAACGACAGACTCTACGCAATCAACATGAAACTGTGCCAAAATCCTGCCTCCCTTTTACCTAGCGATCGGCTCAATTCGCGATCTAATTAACTCGCGATTAACCCGTCCCGCACTAAACCCGGCCACAATACCTATAACCCCTAGACTCGACGCCGTTTTGGCGGTCGGCAACCGTTGTGGGGAATAGGAGTCACATCTCGAATTAGCGTGATCTCAAGCCCGGCTCCCTGGAGCGCACGGATAGCAGTTTCTCGACCAGCACCGGGGCCGCTCACCATAACTTCGATCTGACGCATGCCCTGATCCATTGCCCTTCGAGCAGCACCATCCGCTGCAGTTTGAGCAGCGAAGGGAGTTCCCTTCTTGGCCCCCTTGAACCCGCTCGAACCTGCTGATGCCCAGGAAATGGCTTCCCCGGACTGGTCGGTAATGGTCACAATGGTGTTGTTAAAGGTAGAGCGAATGTGAGCTACTCCACTGGGAATATTTTTCTTGCTCTTGCGGGGACCGGTCTTGCGGGTTGGTTTGGCCATGGCGTTGTCACTAAACTCAATTCAAAGAAACGAAATAAATAGATGAAAGCGATGGTTTGGAAAGCAGAGAGCTGACAAACAGTCAGAAAAACTCGCCACAGGGGTCAGCGAGTTCCTTTCACTCCAAAATCCTGAAACCCTAAGATTTCAGGATCTTAAGGAACCTACTTACGAGGAGCCTTCTTCTTGCCAGCGACAGTACGACGGGTACCGCCTCGACGAGTACGAGAGTTAGTGCGGGTGCGCTGCCCTCGCACTGGAAGTCCAGCACGATGTCGCCTTCCACGATAGGAGCCGATGTCCATCAAACGCTTGATGTTCATGCTCTCAAGCCGCCGTAGATCACCCTCTACCTGATAATCACTTTCTACCGAGTCTCGCAATTTAGCTACGTCGGCGTCGGTAAGATCTTTGACTCGCACATCAGGATCAACTCCGGTTTTAGCCAGAATTTCCTTGGAGCGAGTTAAGCCAATACCGTAGATATAGGTCAAGCCAATCTCAACTCGTTTGTCGCGTGGCAAATCCACGCCTGCTATCCGTGCCACCTTTAACTCTCTCCCCCAATACTTGGTTATAACCCTGTAGCCCGACCGGGGCCACTCAGTTTCTCAGTATCTTGGCCTTTAGCTAAGCCAATGCCCAGCTTTTCGAAAGCCTTATACAAAAACCAGAACAAAAAAACTTGAGCAAGCTGTTCTCAGTCAATATACTCAGCACCTATAGCTGCTAGTGGATTTGCCCAAAGGCTCTACCGCTAGCGCTTATCTACCCCTGCCGTTGCTTGTGCTTGGGGTTTGAACAAATCACCATGACTCGACCACGGCGGCGAATCACTCGACACTTATCGCACATTTTGCGCACAGACGCACGGACTTTCATGTCCAACTCGCACTTCACTACAGAATTGCTATGCTAGCAAACTGACCGCACTCCGTCAATCAAAAAAAATAAAGAGTCGAAGTGAGGCCCATGATCCAAATATTGAAAAGCCGCCTTCAGGGCACTAATGAGCGACCTAGGGCGGCTTTGGCTTGGCAGGGCAGAAATACTTGAAGTCTAAGCGCCGCGTTTGAGGGCAGCTTCGACCTGTTTGAGTTCTTGCTCGACGCGGGTCTTAAGTTTCTCAGGCAGGGGGCGATTGGGATAGCTGCTGTAATGTCCAGCGATCGCATTCAAAGCTGTGCGCATGGTGGTAAACGAGCTCAGCGTGGCTACCGACGAGTCGCGACGATAGCGAGAAGCAAAGTCGCTAATCACGGCTTTAGCCTGGGCCTGGGCTTCAGCCTTAGCTGGGTCATCGTCACCGAGGTCAAGGGAGGTTCTAAGGCTATCGACCAGCATCAGCGTATCTTCTTGATAATTGCCAGTGAGCATACCGCTGGTGCCAGCGCTGCACCCCGCCAGTCCAACAACGGCCACCAATACCAAGGCAACAAGGCGAGTAATTAAAGATTTCATAGGCTTCTTTGAAAGGGGTTTAGATTGAACGACAGGCCCTAAATTATGGGGGTGAGCCCTGCATCAGAGCTACGCTGGTGTCATTCTGGTGTTTTTATTCTATAGTGCCCTGCGCCCCTAGACCTACGCTCCTGTTTCCCATGGGCTTGATCTGTATGCTCTAAGCTGGGTAGATGCGTAGCCGTCGGTTAGGTTCTTCGCCGCAGCTGAGGGATTTGAGCCGGTAGTGCTCTGCTAGCTCATGCTGCATTTTGCGAATGTGGGCGGAACGCGGCAGCAGCTCCACCGGCTGCCCCTTAGGAATCACGATTTGCTCCACAGCCAAGCGGGCTTCTTCGAGAGCCTCTAGCTCGTCGTCGCCGCCGCTGTGGCTAAACAGCCCCAGATCAATGGCGGCGGGGTTGTCGTCTAGATCCAGCAGGCGCTGGAGGGCGCGGGTGATCTGGGGAATGCTGTTGGACTTGACCAGGTGGACAGGGATTTGCCGTCCCTGGGCCATATGCTTGAGTTTGGCCTGGGCTTTGGCATGCGATCGCAGTGCTAGCACCGCATCGGCATTGTCCAAATCCTTGGTGATCACCACCGGCATATGCAGGGTTTGAATCACCCGTTCGATCTGGTGACGGCTGAGACCGTAGGGATAGAGGCGCATAGCGTCTTCCCCATTGGGGCCAACGATATCGTCATCGTCGGCCATGTCTAAAAGATGGGCAAAGGTGGGGTCGGTGGTCGGCTCTGGAGCCCGATACACCTGCCCCAGGGGCCGTACATTGCCCAGGGTGCGCTGGGCAACGGTGCCGCCCGACGCGCCGTTACTGGGCGGCACCATTTGCCCCGCCGCTCTCCAGCCCATGCCCGATCGCGAGGGTCTAGAGACTTCTCGCCCTGAACCTGGCAGCTCGTGGGTAATCAGCACCTTCTGATTTTCATCCACGGTGCGAATTTGCAGCCCTGGCTGTCGCCCTCGCAGCAGGTTGTCGATGGTGACGGTGACATCCTCATGGACGGCCCAGCGCTGGCGCTCCAGCATCTCCACGGCAATGTCAAAGGTGGGGGGTGCCTTGCGCTCCAGCACACTCTTTTGGCTACCCCGGCGACGGGCTTCTTCATCGCCCAATGTGACCGACTGAATGCCGCCAATTAAGTCTGATAGGGTGGGGTTTTTAATCAGATTCTCTAGCTGGTTGCCGTGGGCGGTGCCTACTAGCTGCACCCCCCGTTCCGCAATCGTCCGGGCAGCCAGAGCCTCTAGTTCGGTGCCAATTTCGTCAATGACGATCACCTCGGGCATGTGGTTTTCCACCGCCTCGATCATCACCCGGTGCTGCTCTTCGGGGCGGGCCACCTGCATGCGCCGCGCCCGACCAATGGCGGGGTGGGGAATGTCGCCATCCCCCGCAATTTCGTTGGAGGTGTCGATGATTACCACCCGCTTTTGCAGGTCATCGGCCAGTACCCGAGCGATCTCCCGCAGGGCAGTGGTTTTGCCGACTCCAGGCCGACCTAGCATCAGAATCGAGCGGCCCGTTTCTACCAGGTCGCGAATCATGCCAATGGTGCCAAAGATGGCGCGCCCTACCCGGCAGGTGAGGCCAATTACTTCGCCAGAGCGGTTGCGAATGGCGCTAATGCGGTGCAGGGTTTTCTCAATACCGGCCCGATTGTCGCCGCCAAAGGTACCCACCCGCTTGATGCAGTGGTCGAGATCGGCGTGGGTGACGGGGTCATCGGAGAGGTACTCGACGCTGCCATAGAAGCGGGCTTCGGGCAGACGACCCAGATCAAGCACGACCTCAATCAGGCTCTGGCGCTGGGGATGGTTGGCCACCCGTGCCCGGATCGAGGGCGGCAGAATGCTAAGCAGTTGTTCTAGGTCGTCGATCGGGGGCTCGGGGGGCAAGGTGGGGGTTGGGTTAGGGGCAGAGACAGGCTGATGTTGGGCTGTCCCTTCGGGGTCGGTGGGGAAAAATTCCACGGCTAGATTATGGGGGGCAAAAGTATTGTGGGCGGGGTGGTTGTCGGCAGGTGCGTTGTTGCCTAGGCTAGTGGGGCGCTGTTTTCGTCGCTATAGCTAACCATACCGTGTGGGTAAAAAATGTCTATCAACCTTGATCTGACCCACCAGTTCCCTGGCCAGGGTCAGCGCTTGCCCCAGGGCGCTGTCGTCGAGCCGCTGCCACGGAGCAGCGGTGGAAGACAGTACACCGGTGGGGCTATTCTGCGTCGATTGACCCGGTGGAGACTGGCCTAGGGAAGCTTGGCCTAGCCAGGGCTGAAGGTCTTGGTCAATGGCGTCGAGGAGGGGCAGCAGCTGCGATCGCCCGTAGCTACCGTAAGCAATGCCTGAAATTGTGCTGCGAATGCTGTGGTCAGCTAGGCCTGACTCATGGCGGTTAACCCCAGCAGTTTGGAGAGAGAGCAATCGGTTAGGTTGAGAATCGTTAGGTAAAGCGGTAGAAGGCGCTGAATTGACCAAAGCAAGATCGAGCAACTTTCTTACAGTGTAGCCATTGGTACCGCCAGCGGGTTGCACATAGCCCGGTGGCCCCGCATCGAGAATTTTCTGGGTCAGGCGAATGGTGGCGTGGGTAGTACCTTTGCCCAAGTCGCCGCTCATAGGCCGACCATCGGTTTGCCAGATCAGCGGGATATCCAGGGGGGCCATCAGGTGGTAGAGATCCCATAGGTATGGCACCACTTGGTCGTGGTCGGGGCAGCTAATGGAAATTAGCTTCAGGTACGGTCGCCAGGGCAAAAGCCGCTGCCAGAGCTGGGCAAACTGGGCCTGGTGTCCGGTCTGGGTGTGAATTTCTACCGCATCAATCTGAGAAAGTTGCTCAGTGGGGAAAGCTTCTGGACTGGCTAAGTAGGGCTGGGCCTCGATATTGCTAATCGGACAGACGGCAATGCAGCGCCCACAGCCATAGCAAAGATCTGTCGCTACGCCGCCATCATGAGGAGCCTGGAACTGGATCGCGGCGGTGGGGCAGATGGGTTCGCAGGGGCGATCGCACCCCGATGGGCACTGAGCCGCATCGAAGTGCGCCTTGCGAAAGTGGGGGTCTTCGCTGTCGTTAAGGCTCACCATCAACCAGGGCAGTCCAGGAATGAGATGGTTATGACGCCCTAAATATCTTGCCAACTGAGCGGCATCCTCTAGTCCCCGTCGGGCAGATGCTACCACTGCGCCATCGGCAGCCACGTCAATGCAATCGACCCCTGCCAGAGCGTAGAGCATTGTTAGCTGCCGCACTGTTGGCATGTCCTGATAGCTGGCACCGCAGATTAACTTGACCCACTGCCCCATCTGTAGCGATCGCTGGGGAGGTGGTAGCAAGTTGTCTGGGGTGCAGCTCCAGGCTGATGCTCCAGGTACGGTGTCTATATCCATGCAGTCGGTAATGTCTGCTCGGGTTAACCCAACTGGGTTAACCCAGTAACGGATTGATCCTTAAATCAGGTTTGCCAACGGTTCCCAGCTAAAGGCGCGATCGCCCCCTACCTCTACTACTACCTTAACGCGGGGTTCGATGGTGGGCAGGCTGACCAGGTAGGCCAACTCCTGGCGCGAGAGAATATGCCCCTCAATTAGCCACAGCACCATGCCTTTGGCCTTGGGTGACATAGTCTCTAGGCGGTAGGTGAGCAGCGGCGGAACAAAATAGGTGTAGCCCACTGCCGCACCGCTGCCGAGACTTTTCTTGCCCAGGTGGGGTGGGCGCACCCCATGGATATCAGTCAGGTAGGCCGAAATGTCTCCCAGCCCTCGGGCTGTCAGGTTGATAGTTTCGTAGCCCTTAGCCTTGAGGCGACGCTCATAGCGGCCTTCAAATCCACCTTCTAGGGGCATGCGCACGGCGATCGCACCATTGCTTTCCAGATCGTTAATGAAGGGTTTGCCCGTCGTCAGCAGCGCCATATTGCCCTCGGCAAATAAATACAGTCGCTATTGTACTGTGTTCCAGTGAGGAGTACAGTCAGGTAGCTAAGAGTTTCTGTCCTCGTGCAGAACATTGCACTGTGGTCAAAAAAACTTTTTGGAGCAAAACTGTAGACATATCCAAGTAAGGAATGTACTATGGTAAATCGCCGACAAAAAGGATACTGAGTAGTTCAGTGAGCTACCCAAGTCCTGGCATTTGGCTGTTCTGATGCCGCATAGCCATTGGTGCTTGCAGGTTTGAGCCAGAAGGCTACTCCAGGCCAGAGCCAGCTACCTTTCTTTTGAATTGTGACCGATTGTATCGGTATCGCTCGCCCCGGTGAGTTTCTCCTGTGTGGGGTGTTCAAAAGTTGATGTCGTTGTAGATGCGCAAAGCTCTCGGCTTAGAGAGTCCTGCGCACTTCGTAGTGTGTTAATAGGGAGATCAGGACTGTGGCAGTCGGTATTCTTGGCAAAAAGCTGGGTATGACCCAGATATTCGATGAGGCAGGCAATGCTATCCCCGTCACGGTGGTGCAGGCAGGCCCCTGTGTGGTCACTCAGGTCAAGACCAAAGACACCGATGGCTATACCTCCATTCAGCTTGGCTTTGATGAAGTGACCGAGAAGAAACTGAACAAGCCCGAGCTGGGCCACCTGGCCAAATCCAGCAGCGCTCCCCTTCGTCACCTGAAAGAGTATCGGGTAGATTCTGCAGACAGCTACGAACTGGGGCAGGCAATCACTGCTGACACCTTCACCGTTGGTCAGCTGGTGGATGTCACTGGCAAGAGCATGGGTCGGGGGTTTGCTGGTTACCAAAAGCGCCACAACTTTCGTCGTGGCCCCATGGCCCACGGCTCTAAGAATCACCGTGCTCCGGGTTCCACTGGTGCGGGTACCACTCCCGGTCGGGTCTATCCTGGCAAGCGCATGGCTGGCCAGTACGGCAACGCTAAGGTGACTACCTGCAAGCTGGAAGTGGTGCGTGTAGACGGCGATCGCAACCTGTTGCTAATCAAAGGTGCCATCCCCGGCAAGCCCGGTGGGTTGTTGAGCATTGCCCCAGCCAAATGGGTCAAGGCTTAGGGTACAGCAAGTGGTTTGGGCCTTTGGGCATGCAAAAGCTTTTTAAGAGATAGGTCAGACAATGGTTGAGTGCGTCGTAAAAAATTGGGAGGGCGAAGAGGCAGGGACGGCAACGCTGGATCTTCAGGTTGCTAAAGCAGAATCCGCCTCTCACATCGTCCACCGCGCCCTAGTGCGGCAGATGAACAATTCTCGTCAGGGCACCGTGTCCACCAAAACCCGTGCTGAGGTGCGTGGCGGCGGTCGCAAGCCCTGGCGTCAAAAGGGCACCGGTCGGGCTCGGGCTGGGTCTAACCGTTCTCCCCTGTGGCGTGGCGGTGGCGTGATCTTTGGCCCCAAGCCCCGCGACTACAGCGTCAAAATGAACCGCAAAGAGCGCCGCTTGGCCCTGCGCACCGCCCTGCAAAGCCGGGTCGATGACTTGGTAGTGGTAGAAGGGTTTGAGAATCAGTTTTCTCGGCCAAAGACTCGGGAACTGCTTGAGGCGATCGCCCGTTGGGGTCTTGATCCAAACGCCAAGATTCTCCTGGTGATAGCTGAACGGCAGGAGCTAGTTTATCTGTCGGCCCGCAACCTTGAGAATGTAAAGCTGATCACTGCGGTCAATCTCAACGTTCATGACTTGCTCAACGCCGACCATCTCGTAATTACATCCCCAGCCCTTGAGGCGATCCAGGAGGTCTACAGTGATTAATGCCGCCAATACCCCGTCTCTGGCTGATCTAATCCGTCGGCCTCTAGTGACCGAAAAGGCTACCCTGCTGCTTGAAAACAACCAGTATGTTTTCGAGGTTGATCCCAGGGCCAACAAGCTGCAAATCAAGGCGGCGATCGAAGAGCTTTTTGATGTCAAGGTGGTGGCGGTCAACACCTACAACCCACCGAAGAAAAAGCGCCGGATGGGTCGTTTTGCTGGCCATCGTGCTCACTACAAGCGCTCTGTGGTCACCTTGGCCGCTGGCAATTCCATTCCCCTCTTCCCCGACCTCTAACGGGTTGACTGAATAGAGGTTTTTACTATTCCGACCTTTAGCCGTGTAACCAGCAAGTAATCCCATGGGCATCCGATCCTACCGACCCTATACCCCTGGTACTCGTGAGCGAACCGTTTCAGAGTTTGCCGAGATCACCCGCAGCGAACCCGAAAAGTCGCTGACCAAATCAAAGCACCGCCACAAGGGGCGCAATAACCGCGGGGTAATCACCTGTCGTCATCGCGGTGGTGGTCACAAGCGTCTGTATCGCGTTGTTGACTTCCGTCGCGACAAGCTAGGCATTCCCGCCAAGGTTGCCTCTATTGAATACGACCCCAACCGCAATGCTCGCATCTCTCTTCTTCACTACGAAGATGGCGAGAAGCGCTACATTCTGGCTCCTGCTGGGTTATCTGTCGGCAGTACAGTGATTTCTGGGCCAGATTCGCCTCTGGAAGTGGGTAACGCCCTCCCTCTTTACAAAATTCCCTTAGGTACGACGGTTCACAACGTCGAGATGCAGGCTGGCAAGGGTGGCCAGATGGTTCGATCGGCTGGTGCTGGTGCACAGGTAGTGGCTAAAGAGGGCGACTACGTCACCCTTAAGCTGCCCTCTACCGAAGTTCGCATGGTGCGACGCGAGTGCTATGCCACCATAGGCCAAGTCGGCAATGCTGATGTGCGTAACGTTAGCCTGGGCAAGGCAGGCCGTAAGCGCTGGCTGGGTCGTCGACCCGAAGTACGCGGCAGCGTTATGAACCCGGTAGATCACCCCCACGGCGGTGGTGAGGGTCGTGCTCCCATTGGTCGCTCTGGGCCCGTTACCCCTTGGGGTAAACCCGCTTTGGGCTACAAGACCCGGAAGAAGAACAAAGACAGCGATAAGTACGTGGTGCGTCGCCGTCGTCGGGTTTCCAAGCGAGGTCGTGGCGGTCGTAACGCTTAGGCACTGTACCTCGGTTAGCTGTTTTGATTGTGATGATTGTGGCTGTTGTGATTTTTATGGGGGCTGAAGCACCATGTCTCGCTCATTGAAGAAAGGGCCGTTTGTGGCCGACCACCTGCTCTCTAAAATCGAAGCCCTCAATGTCAAGGGTGACAAACAGGTGGTTAAGACCTGGTCTCGGGCTTCCACCATTTTGCCCCAGATGATTGGTCACACCATTGCGGTGCATAACGGTCGCCAACACGTACCCGTCTATGTTACTGAGCAAATGGTAGGCCACAAACTGGGTGAATTTGCCCCCACGCGAACCTTTCGCGGCCACGCTAAATCCGATAAAAAAGCTCGTCGTTAGGTATTAGGTAGAGGAACTGGAGAAATGGCTGTAGATACCTCAGAGCAGGTCAAAGCGGTGGCCCGCTACGTGCGCATGTCGCCCCGTAAGGTACGTCGTGTGCTCGACCAAATTCGCGGTAAGAGCTATCGGGATGCGCTGATCATCCTAGAATTCATGCCCTATAAGGCCTGCGAACCGATTATTAAAGTGCTACGCTCCGCTGTGGCCAATGCCGAGCACAACAACGGGCTTGACCCCGCTGCGCTAGTGGTGAGTGAGGCCTTTGCTGATGCCGGCCCAGCCCTCAAGCGATTCCGTCCCAGGGCTCAAGGGCGGGCTTACCAAATTCGCAAGCCCACCTGCCATATCACCATTGCCGTGGCCCCTGCCGCCGAGTAGCTAGTACAGTCTTTGATTCCGTTGTTAAAGCACCAATTTCCAGAGGGTTAGTTCGTGGGACACAAGATTCATCCAACCGGGTTTCGTCTTGGCATCGTTGAAGAGCACCGCTCTCGCTGGTTTGCAGAGGGTACTCGTTATCCTGAGCTGCTTCAGGAAGATTTCCGCATTCGCGAGTATGTTCAGAAAACGCTGAACAATGCTGGTATTGCTGATATTCGCATTGAGCGCAAGGCCGATCAGATTGATCTTGAAGTTCGCACGGCTCGTCCTGGTGTAGTTGTGGGTCGTGGCGGCGCGGGGATTGAGACTCTGCGGGTGGGTGTGCAAAAGCTGCTCAAAGACTCTAGTCGCCAGATCCGCGTCAATGTGGTGGAAGTGAGCCGAGTAGATGCCAATGCGGCTTTGGTGGCTGAGTACATCATTCAGCAGCTAGAGCGTCGGGTATCTTTTCGACGGGTAGTACGACAGGCTATTCAGCGGGCCCAGCGGGCTGGGGTTGAAGGTATCAAGATTCAAGTCAGTGGTCGCTTGAACGGGGCTGAGATCGCACGTACCGAGTGGACCCGGGAAGGTCGAGTGCCCCTCCACACTCTTCGGGCTGACGTTGACTACGCCTACACTACCGCTCAAACTACCTACGGTATTTTGGGCGTCAAGGTTTGGATCTTTAAGGGTGAGATTATCCCTGGCCAAGAGCAGGCAGCTGAAGTGGCTCCCAATGCGCAGCCTCGTCGTCGTCAGCCTCGCCGCCGCCCGCAGTTTGAAGACCGCTCTAACGAAGATTAGAATTCTGCGTCTGTTTGATTATTTTGACCTGTGACTTCACGAGTGCCGATCCATGCTTAGTCCAAAACGAACTAAATTTCGCAAGCAGCACCGCGGGCGTATGCGCGGAATGGCTCAGCGGGGTAGCGACATTACCTTCGGCGATTTTGCCCTTCAGGCCATTGAGCCTTGCTGGATGACTTCTCGCCAGATTGAAGCGGCCCGTCGAGCCATGACCCGCTATGTCCGTCGAGGTGGCAAAATCTGGATTCGTGTCTTCCCCGATAAGCCGGTGACGATGCGACCCGCTGAAACCCGGATGGGTTCGGGTAAAGGCAACCCCGAGTTTTGGGTTGCTGTGATCAAGCCCGGTCGAATCGTGTTTGAGATTGCTGGTGTGCCCGAAGCGACTGCTCGTGAGGCGATGCGACTGGCAGCCTTCAAGCTGCCTTTCAAGACCAAGTTCATCGCCCGAGACAGCAAGGAGGCATAGGCAATGGCACTTTCAAAGATTAGTGAAGCGCGCGCGTTGGGCGACGAGGAACTGCTGACGGCAATCGCAGACGCCAAGCGAGAGCTGTTTCAACTGCGGTTTCAGAAGGCCACCCGCCAACTCGATAAGCAGGTGCATCAGTTCAAGCACACTCGTCATCGCCTGGCTCAACTGATGACGGTTCAGCGGGAGCGCCAGTTGGCGGCTCTGGAAGCAGAAGCAGAAGCCACAGCAGAATCGATATCAGCATAGGGGATAGGTGAATCAGATGGCGGTTAAAGAACGAGTGGGTTTGGTGGTCAGCAACAAGATGGATAAAACCGTCGTAGTTGCTGTTGAGAGTCGCACCTCCCATCCTAAGTACGGCAAGATTGTGGTGCGCACGAAGCGCTACAAGGCCCATGACGAAGAGAATTCATGCCAGGAAGGAGATCAGGTGCGCATTCTTGAAACCCGTCCCCTGAGCCGAACCAAGCGCTGGATGGTAGCTGACATTGTTAATCGCGCAGCAGACGCATAGGGGGAGATTGTGATTCAGCAGGAATCTTATTTAAACGTGGCGGATAACAGCGGGGCGCGGAAGCTGATGTGCATCCGTGTACTCGGTGGCAACCGTCGCTACGCCGGGGTGGGCGATGTGATTATCGCCGTAGTCAAAGACGCCCTGCCTAATATGGGTGTTAAAAAGTCCGACGTAGTGCGCGCCGTGGTTGTCCGCACCAAAAAAGGTTTGCGTCGTAGCAGCGGCATGAGTATTCGTTTTGACGACAACGCTGCCGTGATCATTAACCAGGATGGCAACCCTAAGGGGACTCGCGTGTTTGGGCCGGTTGCCCGTGAGCTGCGCGACAAAAACTTCACCAAGATTGTGTCGCTGGCACCGGAGGTTCTCTAATGGCAACTAAGACGAAACAACCTGTGCGCCATAAGGTGCATGTCAAGAAGGGCGATACCGTGCAGGTAATTGCTGGGCGCGATCGCGGCAAAGTGGGCGAGGTTCTTTCTGTAAATCCCAAGACCAGCCAAGTGATTGTGCAGAGCGTCAACATTCGCACTAAGCACGTCAAGCCTACTCAGGAAGGAGAGTCGGGTCAGATTGTTACCCAAGAAGGCCCGATCCATAGCTCTAACGTTATGCTCTACTCCGAGAAGGAGAAGGTCGCTAGTCGTGTGGCTTACACCTTCACTGACGACGGTCGCAAGGTGCGAATGCTGAAAAAGACCGGTGAAATCATTGATTAAGGCTCCTTGGCCTTACCGCTTATCCCCTAGTCCTGACCAAGCCCAGGAAAGCGATAGAAACGACTCATGACAGACCAGCTCAAAACTCTATACAAAGAAACCGTCGTACCTAAACTAATCGAACAGTTTAAGTACGGAAACGTTCACCAAGTACCTAAGGTGGTCAAAGTGACCGTCAACCGGGGCCTCGGGGAAGCGTCTCAGAATGCCAAAGCGCTGGAGTCTTCTCTGAGCGAACTGGCTCTCATCACCGGCCAGCGACCTGTGGTAACCCGCGCTAAAAAGGCGATCGCAGGTTTCAAAATCCGTGAAGGTATGCCTGTGGGGGTGATGGTCACCCTTCGTTCCGATCGCATGTACGCCTTTCTAAATCGCCTCATCAACCTTACCCTGCCCCGCATCAGAGACTTTCGCGGTATCAGCCCCAAGAGCTTTGACGGGCGTGGCAACTACACCTTGGGTCTGAGAGAACAGCTAATCTTTCCTGAAATTGACTACGACACCATCGATCAAATCCGCGGTATGGATATCACCATTGTGACTACCGCCAGTACGGATGAAGAAGGACGCGCGCTACTCAAGGAATTGGGTATGCCGTTCCGTGACAACTAACACAGGTTTATACGCGTACTAGAACTATGGCTGCTAACGACACAATTGCGGATATGTTGACTCGCATCAGGAATGCGAATCTGGCGCGGCACCAAACCGTGGGGATTCCCTCTACTCGGATGACTCGAAGCATTGCTAAGGTGCTGAAGGAAGAAGGCTTCATCACGGATTATTCTGAGACCACCGTCGATGAGCGGCCTCAGGTTTTGATTGCCCTCAAGTACAAAGGCAAGACCCGCCAGCCCATTATTCGCAACCTCACCCGTGTCAGTAAGCCTGGTCTGCGGGTATATTCCAACCGGAAAGAGCTGCCTCGGGTGTTGGGTGGTATTGGCATTGCTATTGTTTCCACCTCCAGCGGCATCATGACCGATCGCGATGCGCGACGTCAGGGCATTGGTGGTGAAGTACTCTGCTATGTCTGGTAAATCGGCCGGTGGAGGTGATGGGCTTGTGGCATTAGCCCCGCTGATCATCAAGAGCGTTATCGAGTGCTAAGGATTTAGGAGTTTTGCATCATGTCACGTATTGGCAAACGGCCAATCCCAGTTCCGGCCAAGGTGACTGTCACCATTGACGGCCAGGACGTAAAGGTCAAGGGGCCCAAGGGCGAGCTGTCTCGTACCCTGCCCAATGGGGTTTTGATAGTTCAAGACGGTGACACCGTTCTGGTGAACCGCAAAGATGAGTCTCGATTGGCTCGGGAACGTCATGGTCTGTGCCGCACCCTGGTGGCCAATATGGTCGAAGGGGTCTCTAACGGCTACCAAAAGCGCCTAGAGATTCAAGGGATTGGCTATCGCGCCCAAGTGCAAGGCCGGAATCTCAACATGAGTTTGGGCTACAGCCACCCCGTGGTGTTTGAGCCACCCGCTGGCATTGAGTTTGTCGTCGAAAACAACACCAATGTCATTGTCAGTGGTATCGATAAAGAGCTGGTAGGTAACATTGCTGCCAGCATTCGGGCGAGCCGTCCTCCTGAACCTTACAAGGGTAAGGGTGTTCGCTACGCCGGTGAGCAGGTCAGACGTAAGGCCGGTAAATCAGGTAAGAAATAGCCATGAAAGCAAGTCGTAAAGAATTAACCCGTCGCCGTCATGCCCGTGTCCGCCGTCGTGTGTTCGGTACCTCCGAGCGACCACGGTTGGCCGTGTTCCGCTCTAATCAGCATATCTACGCTCAGATTATTGACGATACTGCCCATCACACCTTGGTGGCTGCCTCTACGGTCGAGCCTGAGGTTTTGAAGGATGAGTCTGGGGGCACCCAAGAGGCTGCCGCTGTGGTTGGCAAGCTGGTCGCTGAGCGGGCACTTAAAGCTGGTATTACCCAGGTGGTCTTTGATCGAGGCGGCAAACTTTACCATGGTCGAGTTGCGGCACTGGCCGAAGCGGCTCGTGAGGCTGGGCTGAGCCTGTAGGTCTGTCATTGATCACGTTGGTTCGATCGCACTGATTCTGCTCGATGTAGATTTCGCTTGATGTAAACAAGGCTGGGAAAGGCATGGCAAACCGTCGCAAAGAAGCGCGTACAAAGGAAAAGAAAACCGACTGGCAAGAGCGCGTCGTTCAAATTCGCCGCGTGACCAAGGTGGTTAAGGGGGGCAAAAAGCTCAGCTTTCGCGCCATCGTCGTTGTTGGCAATGAGAAGGGGCAAGTTGGCGTTGGTGTCGGCAAGGCCGGGGATGTGATTGGTGCCGTTAAAAAAGGCGTTGCTGACGGCAAAAAGCACTTAGTGGACGTGCCTCTGACTCGTTCTTATTCAATTCCCCACCCGTCTAGTGGTATTGGTGGTGGTGCTAAGGTCTTTATGCGCCCGGCGGCTCCCGGTACCGGGGTAATCGCTGGTGGTGCCGTGCGCACCGTGCTGGAACTGGCTGGTGTACGTAACGTGCTGGCCAAGCAACTGGGGTCTAACAACCCCCTCAACAACGCTCGCGCAGCGGCAGACGCCTTAGCCTCCCTGCGTACCTTCGCCGATGTAGCTGAAGAACGCGACATCCCCGTCGAGCAACTCTACGTCTAGTGAATTTTAGTTTCCTTCGGTATCGCTGTTTTTACTTTCCCAGCCATGAGAATCAACGACGCACAACCACAAGCAGGTTCTAAACGCCGCCGTCGCCGCGTCGGTCGCGGCATTTCTGCAGGCCAGGGGGCTAGCTGCGGCTTCGGTATGCGGGGCCAAAAATCTCGTTCCGGTAGCGGCACCCGTCCTGGTTTTGAGGGTGGTCAAATGCCCTTGTACCGCCGGGTGCCTAAGCTCAAGCATTTTCCTCTGGTCAACCAGAAGGAATACACCATCATCAATGTCAAGGGTCTGGCTGACTTGGCGGCGGGTACTGAGGTATCCCTGGAGTCGCTGTTAGAAGCGGGCATTTTGACCACCAACGACGGCCCTCTAAAGGTGCTAGGCGATGGTGAGATTACTGTGGCACTGACTGTAAGAGCCGCTGCCTTCACTGGGTCGGCTAAGGAAAAAATTGAGCAGGCTGGCGGCACTTGGGAAGTAGTTGCCTAGCTAGAAGGTTCTTTCATCCCTTAAACTAGGGATGAAAGGGCACTTGCGAAAGTCGTAGCTGCCGTTAATTTATCGCTATACGTAGGGCTGAGGTATCGTTGCATGGTCGTAAGTCGGGGTAAAAATCCCAGCGCACAGGAAACCTTTATGCAGATGGCCCAGGCTGCTGGTCTACGCAGCCGTCTGCTGGTAACCCTGGGTCTGTTGGTATTGGTCAGACTGGGGATTTTTATTCCGGTACCGGGCATCGATCGCCAAGCTTTTGCGGCATCGATTCAGTCAGGTAGTTTGGCTGGCTTTGTGGGATTTTTAGATATTTTTGTGGGCGGTGGTCTGTCGGCCTTGGGCATCTTTGCCCTAGGTATTCTACCCTTCATTAATGCGTCTATCATCATGCAGCTGCTGACAGCAGCTCTTCCCCAGCTGGAAGACCTACAGAAGAATGAAGGGGAAGCTGGGCGGCGCAAGATTTCCCAAATCACTCGTTATGTAGCGTTGGGCTGGGCGATTTTGCAGAGTGCGCTGCTGTCGTCTTTCCTGCTTTATCAGTTTGCCCAGGTTCCTGGCCCGGCCTTTGTGGTTCAGACGGTAATTGCTCTGACCGCAGGCTCGATGTTTGTCATGTGGGTTGGGGAATTAATCACGGAGCGGGGCATTGGCAACGGCGCTTCGCTGCTGATCTTCTTGAACATCGTCTCTACTCTGCCTCGTTCTCTGGGACAGACCATTGAACTTGCCCAGAGCGGCGATCGCGGCTTGGTAGGTGGTGTGATTATCCTCATGCTGGCCTTTCTGGCCATGATCGTAGGCATTGTGTTTGTGCAGGAAGGCACTCGTCGGATCCCCATTATCTCGGCTAGACGTCAAGTGGGTCGCAAGCTCTACATCGAACAGAGTAACTATCTGCCCCTGCGACTCAATCAGGGTGGCGTGATGCCGATTATTTTTGCTTCAGCGGTGCTGGTGTTGCCTATTTCGCTGACTCAGTATGTTACTAATCCGGCGTTTAGCCAGTTTGTAAGCAACTACCTAAACCCGACTTCCCTGTTCTATGTGGCGCTTTACCTAATTCTGATTCTCTTCTTCAGCTACTTTTACTCCTCTCTGGTGATGAACCCTGAGGATGTATCGCGCAACTTGAAGAAGATGGGTGCCAGTATTCCCGGCATTCGTCCTGGTAAGGCGACCACCGAATACATCAGCCGTATTTTGAATCGACTCACTTTCCTAGGAGCTATTTTCCTAGGCATGGTGGCAGTAGTGCCCAGTGCGGTAGAGAGTCTGACCCGGGTTCAGACGTTTCGTGGCTTTGGGGCGACCTCTCTGCTGATTTTGGTAGGGGTTGCCATTGACACTGCCAAGCAGATTCAGACCTACGTGATTTCCCAGCGCTACGAAGGAATGGTGAAACAGTAGTGACTCGACTGATTTTTTTGGGACCTCCAGGGGCGGGTAAGGGCACTCAGGCAGCACTGCTGGCTAAAGATTGTGGAGTACCTCATATCTCGACGGGTGATATTCTTCGTTCGGCTGTGGCGGTAGGCAGTGAGCTAGGTCAGAAGGCCGATAGCTACATGAGCTCTGGTGAATTGGTGCCCGATGATCTCATTTTAGATTTGATTCAGGAGCGCTTGGGCCAACATGATGTTGAGCAGGGTTGGCTGTTAGACGGCTTTCCACGTAACGTGCCTCAAGCAGAGTTTTTACAGAAGCTGCTGGAACAAATTGAGCAACCGGTTGATTTTGTCGTCAACCTGGATGTGGAAAACGACGTTATCGTAGCTCGCCTGCTTCAACGTGGTAGAGACGATGACGAAGAATCAGTTATTCTCAACCGGCTTGAGGTTTACCGTGAGCAAACCGAGCCTTTGATTGAGTTTTATCGCTCTCGTCAGCAATTGGTGTCGGTGGACGGTAATCAGACTATGGAGGCCGTGTACACCGAACTGAAGCGCCTAGTGACAGAGTAGTTGCTGAAGTTATGCTAAATTGTGCCCGTCTATGAGCCGGTTGCTCTGACTGTTGATTTGTACTTAAGGAGAAGACCGCTTGTCTAAGCAAGATCTGATTGAAATGGAAGGCACCATTACTGAATCTCTGCCCAACGCCATGTTTCGGGTAGATTTAGATAATGGATTCAATGTATTGGCCCATATTTCTGGCAAAATTCGTCGTAACTATATCAAAATTCTGCCGGGCGATCGCGTCAAGGTAGAGCTGACTCCCTACGATCTCACTAAAGGTCGTATTACCTACCGGTTGCGCAAGAAGTAGTTTAGGCCGACTGGTTTAGGATGGGTTCTAATAAGTTTTCGGCTCCTGTGCGGAAGATGTCTGCGCAGGGTAGATTCGTTTGAGCTTGAACGAACTGAATGGCCGTGGTGGCTTCTTCGTCGCTGAGGTGGCCAGTGTTGAGGGCGATCGCTGCCACCTTAGCTGGATGAAATGCCCCACCAGCCGTCATCACCTGCTCGTACAGTTCCACAACGCTGGACAGGTCGGGAATTTGGACGTGGGGAAAGTTCTGAATGTGGGTTTGTCCGGCTCGATGTACCAGCACTAGATGGGTTGGTTGGCTCCCTCGTAGGAGGGGCAGCGTTGCTGTGGATGCAGGATTGAGCAGCGACCCCTGGCCCTCTACAAAAATAAAGTCATAATCGGGGCCGTAGCGCATGACCTGTTGTTCTACCGCTCCAGAAGCGTAGTCCACCCGCACGGCATCCAAGGCCACGCCATCGTCTCCCAACATCAGGTTGGTTTGCCCGGTGGCGATCACCTTAGATCGCAATCCTTGTCGCAGGCAGGCACGGTGGAGTTCTAGAGTGGCAGACATTTTGCCCACCGACATATCGGTGCCCACGGTGAGGATGCGTTTGCAGGCCAGCTCGGCGGCTTTACCAGACCCTACGGTAAGTCCTTCAGGCTCTTTACGCACGTCCCAAATCCATTGGTAGTCCCTGATCCAAGGTTTAAGGGCAGGATGGTCGGCCATGGGGGTATGAAGACCATTAACGATACTGAGACCAGCCTTGACCGCCTGCTCGATTTCTTGGAACCATTCGTCGGGTAGCTTGCCGCCGGAGGGGGCGATGCCAATGGCCAGTACGTCTGGGGTGAAAGGGAGTGCTTCGGTTAAAGACTTCACCACGGGGATGCGTTTGTCGATGCCGGCAAGCTGAAGCAGCGATCGCCCTGCCGCCTGGTAATCAATCACCGCGACAATGGGCGACTGACTAAAGCGCAGCATAGCCAACCCTGTTTTGCCCATGGTGCTCTGGGTGCCCTCGTGCATGAGCAAGGCGATGCGGCTATCGGGCTGGAGGTACATAGTCAAGTCCAAGTCCAGGGTGGTCAGAGGGGAGTAGTCGTCCGTCGATGAGCTTAAGGCCAGTGAAGGGATCGTCCTTCAGATTGAGGTGGCTATCGAGGTCGAGGTAGTCAGCCAGGGGCGAGATCTGGGCCATGGCTCCGTTGGCTAAACTGCTGTCAGAATAGCAGCCAAACATAATTTGAAGGCCGCAGGCCCGCGCAGTGTAAACCATCCTCAGGGCTTCGGTCAGCCCACCTGCTTTCATCAATTTAATATTAATGCCATCGACAAAATTCGCTAGACGGGGAATATCTCGGCTGGCAAAGCAGCTTTCGTCTACGAACACCGGGATTGGCGAGTGCTGCCTGAGCTTGAGCAGGTTCTCTTCTTCGCCTACGGGTAGGGGCTGTTCGAGATGGGTGACCCGGCGATTGCCCAGCCAGGTCGCCATAGCCTTGGCCTCCGCTAAACTCCAGCCGCCATTGGCGTCAATGCTAAGGCTGACATTGGCGGGGACGTGGTCGTATATTGCCTGAAACATAGCTTGGTCGGCCTCAATACCCTGGGGGCTACCGAGCTTAATTTTAAGGACGCGGGCGGAGGTTTGCTGTAGCCAATCCTGCGATCGTCTTTGGGCTACTGCCGGCGACGAAATCCCCACCGTGACTGATGTGGGCTGAATGCAATCTAAATTTAATCCCAATAATCGCCAGATTGGTTGTCCGGTAGCCTTGCCACACCAGTCCCAAAGGGCCACATCCAGGGCGGCGCGGGTAGCGGAGTGGATGGTTAAATCTGCCGCGATGGACTCGATGGACTGGCGATCGAGAGGATGGTAGGCGGTTAACACTTTTCCTAGCTGAGCAAGCTCAGCCTGCAACATCTCCACAGTAGTTTGTCGGTGGGTGCCGATGGAAAAGGGGACTGCTTCGCCCCAGCCTTCGACACCATCGGCGCACAGCTTGAGCCATAGATTGGTGGACTGGGCCGTGGTGCCGCGACTAATGGTGAGCGGTACGCGCTTGTGGACTGTGAAAGGTTGATAGGTCAATTCCATGGTGTTTCCTTAGGGTATGAATCTATGCAACGTGGGTTTAGCCAAATCTCATTAGGCACAACGTCTGCCACACCAGCATCTTGAATAGCTACCTTGCTATTGAGCTCCAGACTAATTGACTCATGTAGCGATGACTGTTGCGCTCAGGACACCTGGCCCTGCAGCTGGCAAGGACCACCACAGTATTGTTGTATAGCTAACACTTCAGACTTCCTTCTTTGTTCTTTATCCATCGTCCCTAAGCCGCATATGATAGGGCAGTCCACCTCACCACTACCCACCATGGCGGCACAGGCACAGATAGGCATCATCGGCGGCAGCGGCCTTTATAAAATGGAAGCCCTCACCGACATCGAAGAAATTCGTATTGATACCCCCTTTGGCAGTCCCTCCGACGCCATTATTTTGGGTACCTTGGATGGCACCCGCGTAGCCTTTTTGGCCCGCCATGGTCGCGGCCACACCCTCATGCCTACCGAGCTTCCCTTCCGCGCCAATATCTACGCCATGAAATCCCTCGGCGTTAAGTATCTGGTTTCCGCCTCCGCTGTAGGTTCTCTCAGAGAATCCGCCAAGCCGCTAGATATGGTTGTGCCCGATCAATTTATCGATCGCACTCGCAACCGTGTCTCTACATTCTTTGGCGACGGACTGGTGGCCCACATCACCTTTGGCGACCCGGTGTGCAACCACCTGGCTAAGGTACTGGCCGACGCTGTCGAAAGTCTTGAATTGCCCGACGTCGAGCTGCACCGAGGCGGCACCTACGTCTGTATGGAAGGCCCCGCCTTCTCCACCAAGGCCGAGTCAGAGCTCTACCGCAGTTGGGGGGCCACCATCATTGGCATGACCAACCTGCCTGAGGCCAAGCTAGCCCGCGAAGCTGAGATCGCCTACGCCACCCTCGCTCTAGTCACTGACTACGACTGCTGGCACCCCGACCACGACAGCGTCACTGTCGAAATGGTGATCGGCAATCTGCAAAAGAATGCCGTCAATGCGCAGCGGGTCATCCGCGAAGTTGTCAACCGCGTCGCTGCCAACCCGCCCGACTCCGAGGCCCACTCGGCCCTCAAGTACGCCATCATCACGCCCTTAGATAAAGCACCCCAGATTACCCTCGACAAGCTCAGCCTGTTATTGCAGAAGTATCTCCCCTAACTAGAACTCCGAGTTTTTCAAAAACTCGGAGTTCTTTGCTAAGAACTACACCACCTCAGCCACAATGCGAAACCCGATCTGGTTGCTGTGGGTGTTGGCTTTAAATCCGGCCCGATAGGCTGATCGGCAGTCCTGGGGTGGGCTCTGCCACGATCCACCTCGCACCACCCGCCATTCGTTCTGATCTAATGACCCTTCTGCCGGAGCACACCATTCCAGCACGTTACCGTGCATATCGTAGAGGCCAAAGTCATTGGCCTTGCCAAAGCTGCCGACATTTGTAGTGGTGCCGCGAAACTGGCCGACGGGCTCCTGCTGGTAAGGCTGGGTGCCGTCATAGTTGGCCAACTCCGGGGTGAGAGTTTGCCCGGTGTGAAAGGGCGTTGTAGTTTTAGCGCGACAGGTGTACTCCCACTCAGTCTCGGTAGGCAGGCGAAAACGGCTGACGCCAAAGGCTGCGGGGTAGATCGCTATCCACTGGTTGAGGCGATCGCAAAACTCCACCGCCTCGTGCCATGAGACCTGCTCCACCGGCAGACTATCCCCGCTAAAGTAGGCGGGCTCAGGGTCTAGCGGTCTATTCATCGCCGCGAGCATCGCTACGGCTTGCCACTGTTCCTGGGTAACCGCGTAAAGACCCATCCAAAACGCATCTACTGTGGCGATTGCTTGGGCCGGCTGAGAAGGATCGTAGCCCCGTTCCGTATCAGGCGCTCCCAGCACAAACTGGCCACCTGAGATTGACACTAGAGGTAAAGACACCGGGCCATTGGGGCCATCCAACCATAGCTCTTGGTATGCCGGGGTGGCAAACCGCACTTGAGTCAAGTTTTTCCCATACTCATCGACAGTTACCGATTCATAGGTGTAGGGGCTGCCTGTATCCCTAACGGCTAATTCAGCCCCCTCTAAACCAGGCGCTTCGGTGCTCTCAATAGACTGTTGCAGTCGCTCTGGCAAAGTCGATAAGTCGGGTAGGTTACTGGCAATCTCTCCCACTGTGAAGTTTTGCAGGGCTGGCACCCGCTGTCGCATTGCCAGCGCCGTACCTCCACCCACGATTCCCATGCCCATTAGACGTAGCCAGCGGCGACGCCCCACCCGCACAGTAGGAGCCTGAGTGCTTTGATTGGCCGTCGCCAGGGCCGCCGCCAGTTCATCAATAATTAAGCTGGCGGTAGCCGGTACTGCGGCTGACTCACGTCCAGCCAAACCGCTAAACACCTCCTCAATCCGATGAATCAGCCGATCCACATCGCGGTGAAAGTCAGGGTCGCACCGCACCTTAGCACTCTGGCGGTAGGCCAAAGCCTTAAGTCCTTCGGGCAAAGCCGCTTCTCCGGGTAGCTTGGCATCCCCCACCAGGACGGGAATCACCAGGCGATCGCGCTGGAGCGCTGTTTCAATTTCAATCCGTACCCAATCTGCTGGGTTTGCCAGCCTAGGTTTACCCCGATCATCCGTGACCTCCAGCCAGTGAGGATCAATAATCGCCAGCAGCACCGGGCAATGACTCACCGCCTGCTCCAGATGATGGCGATAATTGACCCCCAGTGGAATAGAGTCTATGTCTTTGAAAATGCGGTCTTCGCTAAAGTGGGCCACCAGGCGATCGTAAATACGCCCCGTAACGTCCGTACTGTGACGACGCCGATAGGAAATAAAGACAGACTTTGCACGACTCATATGACTTAACTACCAAAATGCAGAATGCACACCTGGTAGCTGAGATGCTTGGCGCCCTCCAAAAGGTTCAGACTCTAGCTGCTTTGTTCAATTCCTCACATTTCGAGGCCTGCACTGTGAAATTTCAACAGCAACCTTACAGTTTGGCTAACCTGCTCCCACGCCGTACAGGCCTTTCTACCAGCAAACCCGGGATGAAAATATTTTTCATCTATATCTGTACTTTTAGCTACAGAGCCTTTCAATCCATATACCCCTTGTGCAGAGGGAATTCCGGCCACTACCCGTGCTGTTCTTTTCCATGCTCTGACCGCCATATACGGTGTTGGCTGAGAGAT
>NZ_JAYFES010000052.1:0-22491 GCF_055795045.1 Pseudanabaena sp. PCC 9330
GCCTATTCCTACCACCCCGATAAGCCCTCGTTAGGCATCCCTGACTATGAGCTTAAAGCCCTGCCACAAGCCGCTTTTTAGCTGTCGAACTCAGGTTGCTTAAAACAGCTTTTCCCCATCATTGCTTTAACCTCGCCTTGGTCATAGCCACCCCAGGAGGTGAAACGAGGAGAGGTGAAACGAGGCGCTCTAACGTTATGGTAGTAGAGAGGCTAGCCTTCCGCTGGCCCAGAGGCGAGGCAGATGCTGAGCAGATCTAATCGGGCATTGCCCAAGGGGTTTGCTGGGGTACCTTGATCTCCGAGGATGGAGTGGGCGGAGCACCTTTTTGTATGTGCCTAAAGCCCGGCAGCTTCGACCATAGCGGCCTAACACAACGACTATTGCCTCCATTGACGTTTTATTGCACCAGCACGAGGAACCTATGTTTCAGCGCGCGCTCATTTGTACCGACTTTACCGATGGCATGTACCGCTTGGCGCAGTTTGTGCCGAGCCTGGTCGCCGGAGGGTTTAAGTCTCTGGTGTTTTTTCACAATGTGTCGGTAGAAAGTGGGCGAGAAATACCCCGGGAAGATCCGGAACTGTTAGAACCCGCTCGGCAGCGGTTGCAGGCGCTCCTGCGGGAGGTGCCCAAGGATGTCGATGTGACTGTTGAGGTGCAGTTGGGCCGCCCCAGTGACAGCATTTTGCGCCTGGCCAAACAGCACCGGGCCGACGTTATTTTTTTGGGCACTCCCACCCGCACCCTGCTAGAAGAGAAGCTGTTTGGCAGCACGACGGCCAGCCTGGCAGAAAAGACCGGTGTACCTCTGATGATTTTGCGGCCTCAGCTGGTGTCAACCTACACCACAGCAGAGTTAGAGCTGCGCTGTGCCCATCTGTTTCGCTACCTGCTGGTGCCCTACGACGGCACTGAGGGAGGGAAAAATCTCATTCGCAAAATTCATCAGCAGGTCAAAGACAACCCCGACTCAGTGCTGGAGCGGGTGCGGCTGTTATGGGTGATTGACGATAACGTGCGTCGCGAACTCCACGGTGACCACCCCATTCAGCAGGCCGAACAGGAGCTAGACCAGCTACAGGCAGAGTTGGCAGCCCTCAATCTGGTGGTGAGCACCACCATCGTGGAGGGTGACCCCCTTGAAGAAATCATGAAAACTGCTGAAATTCACGATATTGGTGCGATCGCTACCTGTTCTCGGGGTATTGGCGGCGTTCTTAGCTGGTCAGCCCCGAGCCTAACCCGAGAAATCTTGCGCCGCAGCTGGCACCCGGTGCTGTTTTTTCCTCACTAAACTGTGTCCCAGACCAGAGATAGGTTTCTGCTATGGGAAAACGACCGATCGCAAGCTGGACTTGCTGGGTAGAGACCTAGCTAGTCTGACAGGCTCGCCCCAGTATCGACGTAAATTGATTCGAGCTTTTGTAGCACCTTGGGCTTGAGCTTGGTTTGCAGCTCATTGCGCAGCAGGTCACGGCTGGTGCCCGTAGCCCCGGTCGATGGACGAGTGCGCGCCGTGAGCACCCACTCTTGCAGCAGGCTGCGCTGGGGCGCAGAGACACTACAGCTGAGCACATGGGCACAGCGTTGGGGGTTCTCAAGGGCAAACAATAGGAGCTTGTAGGACCCGGTCTGGCCCAGCAGCCCTGCCATATCTTGGCCGAGGGAGGTTTTGAGGTCTAGGTAGCAGGGCAGCCAGCGGGCACCGTGAGTGCTGCTGTAGAGCACCGTCAACCACAGCATCATAGGATGGGGGGCCATAGTGCAGATAAAGGTGTTGTAGCGGGTGCTCACCAACCGCCGGTTGATCTCAGCGGCGGGCATCATGGCCCAGAGAGTAGCCAGCGGCCCTTGGCTAGTGGGCAGAGAGTGAGGGAAGACAATCTCTGCCACAGGCTTGGTCTGGGGCCACACCGTCAGCCGACAGACCTGATCTTTATCTTTTTGTACTTGCTCGGTGGGTGCCGGCTGGCGGGTGACGGGAACTCGGTTGAGGGTGGTGCCAATCCGCTGGCTGATGCGAAAGCCATTGACATATCGCACCTGCAGCGGCTCTAGGATCTGTAAGATTTCTTGGGTGCTCTGGGGGCGATCTTGGGGCAGCTTGGCCATGCAGCTCATGACCAAGTCTTCTAATAGCTTTGGAACTTTGATCGCGCTGGATACTTCACCGATGCGCTTGGGCTCCTGGGTTTGATGCGTTTTATACCAGCCGCCAAAGGTGTGGCTGCTAGCGCGCAGCGGCAGATGACCCGTGAGCATCTGAAACATCATCACCCCGAGGCTGTAGATGTCGGAGCGGCTGTCGAGTTCGTGACCTTCCATCTGCTCCGGAGAGGCGTAGGCCAAGGTGCCCATAAAACAGTTGGTCTGATCGCTGTCAACCTGCACCAGCTTGGCAATGCCAAAGTCGAGAATCTTGGCCAGCTCTCCTAGGGTAGGATCTTGCACGATCATGATGTTGCTGGGCTTAATGTCTCGGTGAATGATCGGCACGGGCTCAGGCTGGCTTTTGAGGATGATGCCCTCGTGGGCTGTCTGTAGCCCTAAGCAAATTTGACGGATCAACCCCAAAAATCTGGGCAGGGGCAAGGGCTGAAGATTGATCAGCTGGCTCAGGCTTTGCCCCTTGAGGTATTCCATGACGTAGAAGGGAACGCCTTCATCGCTGACCCCATAGTCGGTAACGCGCACTACATGGATGCTTTTTTGTCCCAGCTGAGCGCAGGTCATGGCCTCTTGCATGAAGCGATCGCGCATCTTTTCTCCGGGCATGGTCTGGGAGAGAAGTTTGACAGCCACTTTGACACTGCCCAGTAGCAAGTCTTCAGCTAGGTATACCCGCCCCATCGACCCTTCGCCGATGGGCTCGAGCAGCTCATAGCGGTTGACCAATTTGCAACCTAAGTTGGTGTCAGCCATAAAACGGTGATAAGCGGGAATGTATGGAGACGATAAGCAGACGCCTAGGGGCCAAGTCCTAGGAGATGCTGATGGGGTATTGCGCCATCTGGCCAGCTGGTAGGAGAAGTACCGACTGCAACAGCTAAGTAGCTGTCCGATGAGAATGGATAACTCTACAGGGATGAGAAACCTCTACTGGCCAAACCCCAATGGAGAAGAGCGGAGAAGTAGAAGGTTGTGGCGGTAGATCAGCAAAACACTGTCTAGCAAGAGCACCTAGGCCGTGAGGCCTCAAATCGATAGCGATAGGGTCAGGACTGACTCTGGTTGATAACCTTTAATATGCCCAGCTACCGCAGAAAGGTGTTGTTTCCACTGTAGTACATTCTGCAAGGGCAGCTATAGGCTGATGAATTAGAGTGCTTTAGACAACTTCAAGATATGTCAAGGGGGTTGAAGCGGCAGCAGCGATAGGGCCGAGATGTCAAGCGCTTAGAGACCTGATGGGGGAGTCTGAAGATGGAGAGTAGCCTCCATGGCGCTAGTCAAGTAGTGACCGGTCATGATACCGCTGGAGAGGTGGTAGCGCTCATTGTCAAGCCGATAGAGTGTTTCAAAACCGGTGCGGCGTTGGCGATCGCCCAAGGCCCAATACCGCTGAATGATCGAGTCAGGCGCCACCCAGCCCTCGCCCTCAACCCGACCCAGCAGGCTATGCTGCAGAACAAACGTGTACTGGCGATCGTCGCCAGTGAGCCGGCCTCGGTACTGGAGCGCCATTTCCGATGGCTCGGTGTCGGGTAGCATCAGCTTCATCACCATGGTGAACCAGTCATCGCGGCTCCAGGCGACTAAAATTTTCCCTTTCACGGGGGTGGGTAGGCGATCGCGCTCCAGCCAGTTGCCCTGAAGCGTCCACCGTCCGGGCTCAATCAAAAAGCTATGCACCAGTAGTCACTCCGTCGTCCATTGCCATTGTCCATGACGGCGTCATCGCCGATGCCCTTCATGACCTGGCCTGTTGCTGTTCTGTTTTTCAAGCATACGCCCTATTGCCCAGACTGGGGCATGGGGCCAGAGCACCCCTGGCAGAGTTTTTTGGCGACGGCCTTGGCTCTCGACCGCTGATGGCCTACGGGCATGTCAAAGGATGGCTGAGGTGGCCGAGCACCACCGGACCAGCGGCACCAGTTACCCCAGGCAGGTTGCCAGGAAAGTGCTGACTGTGCCAGTAGCCCAGTACGCCAAAGGCGATCGCCTCTTTGTAGCTGGCTGAGAGCCCTGCCGCGTCGGTGGCCCGCACGGGAATGTCGGACAGATGGGCCTGTAGTCTGGCCATCAGCACTGGGTTTTGGCTACCGCCACCGCCCACCAGCACCAGCTCAGGTAGGGCGGGCAGAAAGGCACGATAGGAATGGGCTACCGAGGCGGCGGTAAACTCAGTCAGAGTGGCAATCAAATCCATCGGCCCGAGCCCCTGGGTCTCTGCCTGCTGTCGGCAGCGATTGAAGAAGTCCCAGCCGAATAGCTCTCGCCCGGTAGACTTGGGCGGCGGTTGGTGAAAGTAGGGATGCTCTAGCCAGGCTTCGACCAGGGGCAGGCAGGGGGTACCCTGGGCAGCCCAGACACCGTCGCGATCGTAGGTGAGACGCCCCTCTGATAGGGTGGTCACTGCAATATCTAGCAGGGAGTTGGCTGGCCCCGTGTCCCACCCCAGCACCTTGGGGGGAGGGCTATCGCTCTGGCGATCCCAGGGGGGGAGGTAGGCGACATTGCCGATACCGCCCAGATTTTGCACACACCGCCGCTGGGTAGGGTGGCTGAGCAGGCACAGATCGACAATGGGCACCAGGGGAGCACCCTCGCCCCCGGCCTCGATATCGGCCTGGCGAAAATTACTCACGGTAGGCAACCCGACCTGCTGGGCAATGACGGCACCACGCCCCAGTTGCAGGGTGTAGCCCAGCCGCAGAGGCCCCTGGCTGGGTAGGGCGGGGCGACCCACCGGGCGATGAAACACCGTCTGCCCGTGGGAGGCAATCAGATCGGCGGGGCCAGCCTGGGCGATCAGCGTCTGGGCTGCCTCTGCAAAGACCTGAGCCACCTCGTCATCTACGGTGGCCAGCCGCTCTAGCGCAATCGGTTCACCAGCACAGAGGGCCAATAGCTGCCGTTGCAAATGCTCAGGGTAGGGCCAAGTGAGCCCGCCTAGGCAGTGGACGGCAATGTCGTAGCCCTGACCGGTAATTTCTACCAGGGCGGCGTCAATGCCATCTACAGAGGTGCCGCTGATCAGACCAAGCACGCGCATAGGCTATACCGGAAGACGCTCTAGACCTTTGTTGCTGCCAATCACGACCATCAGCCCGCCGGCCTTGAGCCGGGTGACAGGGCTGGGGTTGATCTCAAATTGATCGGGATGGTTGTCTTGGCTGATGGCCAGCAGAGTTAGCTCGTAGCGGTTGCGCAAGTCGAGATCGACAATAGTTTTTTGGTCGAAGGCCTCGGGCACAATGATCTCGGCAATGCTGTGGTTGGGGTCGATCTCAAAGCGATCGAGAATGCCGGGGGAGGTGAGAGAACGGGCCAGTTCACAGCCCATCTCGTGCTCAGGAAATACCACATGGTCGGCCCCAACGCGATCGAGCAGCTTGCCGTGAATCTCAGAGGAGGCCTTGGCTACTACGTTCTTCACCCCAGCTTCTTTGAGGTTGAGGGTGGTGATGATGCTCTCTTCGACATAGTTGCCGATCGCCACAATCACCGTGTCAAAGTCGGTAATGCCCGCCTCTCTCAGGGCCGAGGGCTGGGTGGTGTCGAGCTGGAGGGCATGGGCGGCGATCTGATCGCTGAGGGCCTGGCTGACTCGGCGCTCGTCGGTGTCGGCAGCCAGCACCTCGTAGCCCAGATTGTGGAGAGTGCCGGACACGGCTCGGCCAAAGCGCCCCATACCAATGACGGCAAACTG
The DNA here is from genome assembly GCF_055795045.1 of Pseudanabaena sp. PCC 9330. NCBI lineage: Bacteria > Bacillati > Cyanobacteriota > Cyanophyceae > Pseudanabaenales > Pseudanabaenaceae > Pseudanabaena > Pseudanabaena sp. PCC 9330. The sequence continues at coordinate 5,876 of NZ_JAYFES010000052.1, forward strand.
GCGATTGGGCGATCGCATTTTGCGCAAAAACGTCAGCGATGACAGATTCACAACCGGGTTTTCCTGCTGAAAAAATTATCTCGGCCAAGCTTGCCCAATAGTATCACTCTGTATCGATATCCCCGTCAGTCTTGGTAGGCCAGCCAACACCGGGGTTTCAAACAATAGCTATCGGCAAGAATTCTTTTTTGCTAGGCTAGCCTAATGGTTTTGGTCCAGAGGTTAGATAGGTAGGGACGTGAATATACAACTTGGTCGTGGTAAGACTGTTCGCCGAGCCTACGGCATCGACGAAATTGCCCTGGTGCCGGGGCCTCGTACTCTGGATCCCAGCTTGGCTGACACCCGCTGGCAGATCGGCGGCATTGAGCGCGAGATTCCCATCATTGCCAGCGCCATGGACGGCGTGGTTGATGTGGGTATGGCCATTCGTCTGTCAGAACTGGGCGCGCTGGGAGTGCTCAATCTGGAGGGCATTCAAACCCGCTACGACGACCCTAACCCCATTCTCGACAAAATTGCCTCGGTGGGTAAAGACGAGTTTGTGGGGCTGATGCAGACCCTCTACGCCGAACCAATCAAGCCTGAGTTGATCACCCAGCGCATTCAAGAGATCAAAGCGGGCGGTGGCATCGCGGCGGTGAGTCTGACCCCCGCCGGAGCGGCCCGCTTTGGGGCCACCGTCGCCGCAGCCGGGGCCGACCTGGTGTTTGTGCAGGCTACGGTGGTCTCTACGGCCCACCTCTCCCCCGCAGAGATCTCTCCCCTCGACCTGGCGACGTTCTGCGCCGAGATGCCGATGCCGGTGCTGCTGGGCAACTGCGTCACCTACGAAGTAGCGCTAAACCTGATGAAGGCTGGAGCGGCTGGCGTGCTGGTGGGCATTGGCCCTGGTGCGGCCTGTACCTCTCGGGGGGTGTTGGGCATTGGCATTCCCCAGGCGACGGCGGTGGCCGACTGCGCTGCCGCCCGCGACGACTACTTCGCTGAAACCGGGCGCTACGTGGCGATCATCGCCGACGGTGGCCTGGTGACCGGTGGTGATATTTGCAAGTGCATCGCCTGCGGGGCCGATGGCGTCATGATCGGTTCACCCTTTGCTCGCGCCGCCGAAGCGCCCGGTCGGGGCTTTCACTGGGGCATGGCCACCCCCAGCCCGGTACTGCCTCGGGGCACCCGCATTAGCGTGGGCACCACCGGCACCCTAGAGCAGATTTTGCGCGGCCCGGCGGGGCTCGACGACGGCACTCACAACTTCTTAGGGGCACTGCAAACCAGCATGGGTACCCTGGGGGCCAAAGACCTAAAGGAAATGCAGCAGGTGGAGGTGGTGATTGCACCGTCGCTGCTGACTGAAGGCAAGGTCTACCAGAAGGCCCAGCAACTCGGCATGGGCAAATAGTCGGTCTCATACCTAAAAGCCGCCGCCATCTGTAGATGGCGGCGGCTTTTGATTGTTGCATCGAACCGCTAGATTTTGTCTGGCCTGGGTTTAGCGAACCCTACTGTCCCGAAAGCCTAGCTGGGGCGTCGGCATCTTTTCTCTAGCCTACTATGATGGGGTCTCAACGTTCTGCGCTCCGGTGTGACTGCCCCTATGCCAAAGCAGGTTGACTTGGACTCGACAACAATTTTGACCCGGTTGCAAGAAGGCAACGTGCGCTTCGTGCGGGTGGTGTGGTGCGACAACGGCAACGTGATTCGCGGTAAGGCCATCCACATTGACGCCCTGGCCCGACAGTTGGCGGCGGGTGCCTGCGGGGTGGGGCTGTCGGCAGCCCAGCAGGCGATTCCGGTGGTGGCCGATGCGGTGGCCCCAGATAGCGGGCTGGGGCCAGTGGGGGAGGTGTGGCTGGTGCCTGACTGGGAAACGTTGCAGCTACTGCCCTATGCCCCTGGGCAGGCGCGGGTCATGGGGGCAATGGTGAAGGAAAGTCAGCCCTGGCCCTGGTGTTCGCGGCAGTTTCTCAAGCGCATGATAGAGCGAGCAGCCGAGCAGGGACTCGTCATGAAAGCGGCGTTTGAGCCTGAGTTTTATCTGCTACAGCGGGGTGAGAATGGCATTCTGCCCGCTGACACCATGCCCTTTGCCACTACTCTATCAATGGATATGCACCAGGGGGTCATTGGGGCGATCGCCGATGCCCTGACCGCCCAGGGGCTTGCCGTAGAGCAGTACTATCCTGAATCTGGCCCCGGTCAGCAGGAAATTTCGGTGCGCTACACCGATGCCCTGGCCGCTGCAGACCAGCACATTGCCTATCGGGAGACGGTAAAGGCGATCGCCCACCAGCACGGGCTCATTGCCTCCTTTGTGCCAAAAATCTTTGAGGCCCAGGCAGGCAGCGGCTGTCACCTGCATGTGAGCCTGTGGCAGGGCGATCGCAACCTGATCCCCGATGGCTCAGGCGGCCTGTCCGAAGTGGCTCGGTCTTTTATGGCTGGGCTGCTGCACCACTTGCCAGCGCTGATGGCCATCACGACCCCTAGCCCCAACTCCTATCGTCGCCTGCGCCCCCACAGCTGGAGCGGGGCCTACGTCGCCTGGGGCATGGATAACCGCGAGGCAGCGCTGCGGGTGCCGAGCAACCTGGCGACCCCCAGCCCCACCCATTTGGAACTCAAGACGGTGGATGGGGCGGCGAACCCGTATTTGGCCCTGGGGATGGCGATCGCCGCTGGCCTCGACGGCATTGCCCAGGGCTACCCGCTGCCTGAGCCCGTGCAGTGCGATCCAGGCACGTTGTCGGAACAGGAACGGGGCGATCGCGCTATTGCCCTACTGCCCCAGTCGCTGGCAGAAGCGCTCAGCGCTCTAGAGCAGGATGCCGTGCTGCTGGAGGCCCTAGGCACACCGCTGGCAAAAACTCACCTAGCTGTACGCCGGGCTGAGCTAACGGCTATGGCAGGCATGGCGCTAGCCGACGAAGTGGCTTTGCTGTTAGATCGGTATTAGACCCAGGGGTATCACCGCATTATTGCCGCAGTAACGCTGGTTAAGCAGACAATCTAGCCCTGCCTAATCTTCGATCGTTAACTCATAGATATTCCAGAGCGATCCGCCGAGAGCTGTGTATTTGACCCCCTGTACCCGGTTGCGCACGGCAGTGAGCGACAGGTTGTTGATCAAGTAGGTGAAGGGCAAGTATTCCTGGGTGAGCTGCTGGGTCTCTTTGTACAGCTCAAAGCGCTCGTCAAAGTCAATCACCTGGGCGGCCTGCACGTAGAGGTCGGCGATGCGGCGCTCCCAGTCGGCAGCCTGCCAGCCCTCCAGGGGGTCTTGGCCGGGGCCAGCGTTTTGGTTAAAGGCATGGAGCGCACCATCGAGCAGCCACACGTTAGCCCCACCGTTGGGCTCGATCCCGCCGGTAAGACCCAGCACCATTGCTTCCCAATCTAGGCTGTCGGTGAGGCGATCGACCAGGGCGTTGAAGGCCAGGGGCTGGAAGTCCACCTGAATGCCCAGCTTCTCGAGGTCGCTTTTGATCTGCGAACCAATGGACTCGCGGATTTTGTTGCCGGAGTTGGTGATTAGGGTAAAGCGTACGCGATTGCCGTCGGCATCTTGCAGCTGGCCCGCCGCATTGTACTGAAAGCCGTCGCTCAGCAATAGCTCGCGCGCCTGCTCAAGGTCGTAGTCGTAGGTGCGAATGCCCATCTCCGGCGGGGCAAAGAAGGGGCTGGGCACCGACATGGGCGAGGTCTGCGGTTCGCCTAAGCCCTGGAAAATGTTGTTGACCATGGTCTCGCGATCGATACCGTAGGAGACCGCCTGACGAAAGGCCACGCTGTTGAACCAGGCCGCCTTAATCGGATCCACCAGGGGTTTGCCGTTGCGGCTGGCCCGGTTGAGATTAAAAGCAAAGAAATTGGTGCCCAGGCCGGGGCCACCGTTGAAGATGGTAAAGTCGCCCCGCTCTTCTTCGCGCTTGAGCAGGGAGAAAAAGTCGGGCTGCACCCCCACCGAGTCGAGCCCACCCGATCGAAACTGAAAGAAAGCTGTATCGGTCGAGCTGACAATTTGCCAGACCATTTGCTCGATGTAGGGCTGGGGCTCGCCCGCGTCGCCGCGTCGCCAGTAGTAGGGGTTGCGCTCAAAGATCACTCGCTCGCCGGGGATGTATTGGGCCAGCTGGTAGGGGCCATTGCCGACAATCTGGCGCGGCGGTGTATCGGTGCCCCAGGTCGAGAGAAACAGCGGGTTGCCCTGGTTGTCGCGACCCTCCACCGTCGGCCTGAGAATGTGGGCTGGAATGATTTCTAGGGAGGTGTTTTGGAGCATGGGAGCAAAGGGCTCGGGCAGGGTAAAGCGCACCCGGCGATCGTCTACCTGGGTTACCTGGGGAAACAAACCTGCGGTGCCAATGCGAAACCCATCGCGACTGTTGGTGGGAATGTCGGGGTTAAACAGTACGTCGTAGGTAAACACCACATCGTCGACGGTGAGCGGTTCGCCGTCAGACCAGCGCAGCCCCTCCCGCAGGGTAAACGTGAGAATTTTGCCCTCGTCTTCGATCTCCCAGCTTTCGGCTAGGGCAGGCACTGTTTCACCGGTAATGCCGTCGGTGGTGGTCAGCCCCTCAAAGGTAAAGCTAAAAATATTGGGCGACTCTTGGCTCAGCACCGGGTTAAAGGTTTTGGGGTCGCTCAGTGCGCTAGTGACCAGCCGGGGCACGTCGGCGCTGGCCTGGGCAAAGCGGCTGGGGTTGCAGCCAGTGCTGAGAACGCCTACAACCAAGGCCAAGAGAAGGGCGATCGCCCGTTGGCCTGCCCTGCTCCAAAGATGGGTGATTGCCGCTGTCGTCGTCATGGGTTTACCCTCCTACCCGCCAAGCCAATGCCTCAAACACTATAGCGATTTACCCCAAAGGATTTATATAAGCAATTCACTTCAGTATGATCAGTGTGGTCATGGCTCAGTCCAACCTTGTCGCAGGAGTTTGGGGTTTAGGGCACCCTATAGACACACCCCCAAGAGCATCAAGAGAGCACCTATGGCTGATCGCTACTATCTGTATGGCATTTTTCCGGCCCCTGGCCCCGCTGAATTGCCCCTCAGCGGCCTTGACGATCAGCCAGTGCAGGCCCAGCAGTTGGGCAACTTTACCTTTCTCTATTCCATTGCCTGTCAGAAGCGCTACCTGTCGAGCCGCAAAAACCTGCTAGGCCATGAAAAGGTACTCGAAGCCGCCATGGAACAAGGGCATCGCACCCTGTTGCCGCTTCAGTTTGGCCTGATTGTCGAAAGCTGGGATCAGGTGCAAACAGACCTGGTTGACCCCCACACCGACGATTTGAACGAGCTGTTTAAGCGCCTCGACGGCTGCCGCGAGGTGAGCATTAAAATTCAGTGGGAGCCCTCTACCGAGTTAGAGATGATGATGGCTGAGAATGCCGAACTGCGGGCTCAGCGCGACCAGCTCGAAGGCACCCAGCTGGGTATGGATCAGGTAATCTTCATTGGTCAGCAGATTGAGGCGGCGCTGGAGGCGCGGCAGCAGAGCATTGTCGATCACTTTCGCCAAGCACTTACCCCCCTGGCCAAGGACGTGCTAGAAAACCCGCCCCAGACCGATGTGATGATCTACAATGCCGCCTACCTGATTCCGTGGGAGCATGAGGCAAAGTTTAGCCAGACCGTAGAGGCGATCGATGAGACCTTTGGCGATCGCCTGCGAATTCGCTACAACAACTTCACCGCCCCCTACAACTTTGCCCAGCTCAAGTAAGCGATACCTACCATGCTGCTAAAACTTCTCTTTGCCCCGGTGCTCGGCCCGATTGAGGGGGTGAGCTGGGTCGCCAACAAACTTCTAGAGCAGGCTGACCTGTCAACCAATGACTTAGAAGGTCTCCAAAAGCAGCTCCTAGCCCTTCAGCTCTCCTTTGATATGGGCGAGCTGTCTGAAGCTGATTTTGAAGCCCAGGAAGAGGAGATTTTGCTCGCCATTCAGGAGATTGAAGACGCTGAGGAGGCTGAAGAAGAGGACTAGCGCCGCGCCGCCTAAAGGACGAAGGACGATGTCTTCATCCTTCAGTTAGTGCAGGCTCAAGGTTGAGCCCACCAAATCACTGCCTCTCTCGCCCCAATCTCATACTAAAATCCTCCTTGGCTACCCCCGAACCGTAGGGGCAAACGGTTGGTTGCCCCTACGGTTCGGCCTTTTGGGAGTCGGGGTTATGGGACTCGGATCTGGTATCAGTGGCCTGAGGCCGCTCACTCTCAGGCTGGCGTCGGGCAATGTCGCTGCGGGTGCGCGGCAACAGACCCAAAAACCAGAACACTCTTTACTGCACCACTTGCCGCATGTAGTTGCCCCACACCGCCGCCGCCTGACCGCTGCTGCCTCGGGTGGGGCTGTTGTCGTCGTTGCCCAGCCACACGCCCGTCGTCAGATCGCGCCCCGGCACAAAGCCCACAAACCAGAGATCGCGGTTGTCGTCGGTGGTGCCGGTTTTGCCCGCTTCGCCCAGGCCCAAAAAGGCGCTGCGGCCGGTGCCGCCCTGCACCACACCTTGCAGCAGCCCAGTTAACGTGCTGGCGATGCTAGCGTCGATCGCCTGTCGGTCAGCATCCCCGGCCTGGCCAAACTCGTAGATCACCCGGCAGGTATTGATATCGGTGGGGCTGGTGCAGTCGCTGCTGTCGAGCACCCGCAAAATGCCGTGGGGGCGGTTCCAGGTGCCGTTGTTGCCCACGGCGGCAAACGCTCCGGTCAGCTCTAGGGGGGTGACAACGCTCTCGCCCAGGGTCAGACCAGGGGAGGCCACCAACTCTGACTCAATGCCCAGCCGCTGGGCCACGTTAATCACATTGCCCAGCCCGGCCTCTCTGGCGATGCGCAGGGCCACCACATTTTCAGAGCGGGCCATGCCAGCGTACATGTCGAGGGGGGCTGAGCCAGAGCGGCAGCCCGCAAACCGCTGGCCGTTCCAGTTCATCGGTTCGCAGGAGAAGGCCTGGCTGGGGGGAATGCCCTCTTCCAGCGCCGCCCCGTAGGCAAACAGCTTGAAGGTCGAGCCGGGCTGGCGCAAGGCCTGGGAGGCTCGATTGAACTGGCTGGCAGCAAAGTCTACGCCGCCCACCAGGGCGCGAATGGCTCCGGTGCCCGTGTCGAGGGTAACTACAGCCCCCTGGGAGTAGGCCAGGGCGGCCCCCTGGGTAGCGACATCTTGGCTGAGGGCAGACTCGGCAGCCGCTTGCAGGTCGAGATCGACACTGGTCTGCACGTAGAAGTTGCCCTCCCGCGCCAGGGAGGTGCCCAGTACCTGATCTAGCTCCTCAAACACGTAGCTGTAGAAATAGGGAGCGCGGGTGCTCTGGAGCTGTCGGGTAGCATCGGGGCTGATCTCAATGCGCGATCGCCGCGCCCGCCGCGCCTCCTCCTGGGTGACCATGCCCAGAGCCACCATGCGATCGAGCACGCGATCGCGGTAAAACACCGCCGCATCGTAGTTTTGCACCGGGTTGAAGGCGTTGGGGCCGGGCAAAATACCCACCAGGGTGGCCGACTCCGACAGGGTCAGATCGCGGGCGGGCTTGGCAAAGTAAAACTGGGCCGCATCTTCAAAGCCGTAGAGGCTCTCGCCCAGATAGACCCGGTTGAGGTAGGTGAGCAGCAGCTGGTTTTTGCTGTAGAAGGTCTCCAGCTTGAGGGCGGTAATCGCCTCGCGAATCTTGCGCCCGGCGGAGTCGTCGGTGCCCGTGTACTCGCGGTAGACGCTGCGGGCCAGCTGCTGGGTGATGGTGCTGCCCCCCTGGCGAATGGTGCCCCCTCGCAGGTTGACAAAGGTGGCGCGGGCAATGCCGAGGGGGTCTACCCCCAGGTGCCAGTAGTAGCGGGTATCTTCGGAGGCGATCAGCGCATTGGGCAGGTAGGGCGAAAAGTCGCCCATGCGGCGCAGCTCTTGGTGGGTCTGGCGGCGCTGCTCCCGCAGGGGCACGGTGGCGCCATTTTCTTCGCCGTAGACCACCACCGGCCCCTGCACCGAGTCGGGCAGGGGCCGCATAGGAATTTTGGGCCACTCGACGCCGACAATCCAAGCACCCACCGCCAGGGATAGCCCGGTGAAACCGTAGAGGGTGTAGCGGGCAGTTTTGACGTACCAGGGGGGCGGCTCGCTAAAGCGTAGGGTGACGGCGTCGGCCAGCTCGGCGGGGCCGAGGGTGTAGATGTCGCCGTGGTTCATCACCGCCTGGGCGAGGCGCTTTTTGCCCCGATAGATACCGTTGGTGGAGTTGCGATCCTTCATGACGAAGGGCTGGCCGGGGCGGTGGGGGTCGCGGGTGAGGGTGGCGTGCACCTGGCTGACAATCGGGCTGGGGGCGATAATGTCGCACTGGGAGGTGCTGCGGCCCATGATGTAGTGCTCACCCAGCAGCGGATAGGTGGTGGGCTGGCCGTTGACGGTGACCTCTAGCTCGGCGGCGCGAGCGCCAGGCTTGACCGCCAGCTTGCCAAAGTCAACCTTGGCCTGCACGGCCTGAAAGGCCTGGGTAACAGTTTTGAGCAGGGTGCGGGGCGGGGCGGGGTTTGGGGGCGTCATGGCAAGTGGCAGTAGGCCCAACCGATAACAAAGGTTAGAAAGTTTATACCGAAATCTGGAGGGTTGCGACCGGCAAAGCTCTAGGTCTCAACTCAGATCAGGTTTCACTACAGCCTATTGTACTGATAAGCTCTGCAATCGCCCGGATCGATAGACCACTTTTGACAATGGCAGCTGGCCCATGGCGAATGATCTACCGCTGAAACCATTGTTGGATCAGCTCGGGCGATCGCCACAGTAGATACCCAGCCAGGCCAAAGGTGCCGGTAATCAGCCCCGTGGCCATGTAGCCCAAAATCATCATCACCCCATCGGCTTCGAGGGTGGCCACCACAAAGATTAAAATGCCAACCGTAGGGATGGGGTTGGTCATGGGAATCGGGGCCATGAGCAGCAGCGTCAGCCAGCTAATGCAGACCCCGTTGATGTGCCAGACCGAAGCACTGTTGGCTAAGCCAGGCAGCCGAGGCCGCACAAACCGCTCGGTCACTCGCGTCACCCGGCTGAGGTTGCTGAGCACGGTTCTGGCCAGCATCGAGGGAAACTGATACCGCGCCACGCGGCTGGGCAGCCAGGGCGATCGCCGCCCCACCGCCATCTGCACCGACAGCAGCAAGCTGGCCGCCCCAAAAATGGCGCCAGCCCCCGGCGGCACCGGAAACAAAAACGGCAGCACCAACAGACCAATTACCAGGCAAAAACCCCGCTCGGCGGTCTCACTCAGCACATGGGCCAGGGTCAGCGGCTGCTCGGCTAGGTGCTCTAGCAGGGCTTTAATCTCCTGGGAAAACCGAGGTCGGGGAGAGTCAGCATCCATAGTAGTGAGGGAACGAATGGAGATTAGAGAGCGCTGATAGAGCAGTGGGGCATTGACAACTTAGGCTTGACGCGGCACTGAAGGTGGGTAGACCGCTCAGCGCGTCGGCGATGGGCAGGGCTGAGCGGCCCGTCGACGGGTCATCACCAGGGGCACCCCGCCGCTAGGGGCCAGCGTAAAGCCGCGCCGCTGAAGTTTGACCGGGCGTTGGTCGGCCAGGGCCAGCCGATACCGCAACAGCACCGTGGCCAGCACCAGCTTCATTTCGAGCTGGGCCAGGGCGTAGCCAAGACAGCGCCGACTGCCACCGCCAAAGGGAAAATATTCCCCCGGCGAGTATTGGCGGGCCAGAAACCGCTCAGGCCGAAACTCATGGGGGTTGGGGTAGAGATCTTCGCGGTAGTGCACCAGGTAGATGGTGGGCATAAACACGGTTTCGGCGTCGAACCACTGGCCTGCCACCTGCACAGGCGCTTTGGCAATGCGGGGAAAAATTACCGGCAGCACCGGGTACATCCGCAGGGTCTCTTGGCAGACGGCGTTGAGGTAGGGCAGCTGGCTCAGCGCCGTCGGGTTCGCATCATCCCCCAGGCTGTCTAGCTCTGCGATCAGCGTTTCATAGACCTGGGGATGCCGATGGATCTGGTAGAGCGCCCAGGCCAGGGTAGTGGAGGTGGTCTCATGACCGGCAAAGAGAATGGTGAGCAGCTCGTCGCGCAGTTCATCGTCGGCCAGGGGTTGGCCAGCTTCATCGCGGGCGGCCATCATCAGGCTCAAGACATCGGTGGGGGCCTGGCCTAGTGCCTGCCCTAGTGCATGCTCTGAGGCACGGCGATCGCTAATTTCGGCCTGGAGCAGGGCGTGCACCTGGCTCTGGCGCTGTTTCATGCGCCCCCAGGGCGACCAGGGGCCGAGGTCTTGCTGCAACAATTTGAAGAATAGCAGGCTCGATCGCAGGGGCGAGTCGGTCATGTCGAGCCAGGCGGTGAGCAGCGGTTTGATCTGGTCGTAGCGATCGCCCTCTCGCAGCCCAAAGACAATCTGCAAAATCATCTCCAGACTGATCTGCTGCATGGCGGCACGGGCCACAAAGGGCTGGCCTGCCTGCCACTGGTTGGCCACCTGCTGGGTGATAGCGACAATCTGCTGGGCGTAGGTCTGCAACCGCTCACCGTGGAAGGGGGGCATCAGCAGCTTGCGCTCGCGGCGATGGCGATCGCCATCCATCAACATCAGCGAGTTGCGGCCAATCAGCGGTTCGGCAATGCCGTTGCCCCGCCCCACGTCAAACTTGGCGTCTTGACTAAAGATGTCTTGCACCGCCTGGGGGTTGCCTACTACCACAATGGCCCCCAGCCCTGTCAGGTGCATGGTAAACATGTCGCCGTAGGCGCGGCTGTAGCGATCTTGAAACGCCAGCGGGTCGGCTACCCACTGAATGATCTGCCACCAGGGGGGGCTTGGAATGGGGTTGGGTAATAGATTGGCCATGGCGATAGAGTGTAGCGATAGAGGTGCAGCGATCGCTCTGATGTGCCTCCCCACTCTAGCGGCTCTATTGTTCTATGGCTAAACTCTGGCCCTATGCCACCCCTGGTATTCCTGATCACCTGTTTGAGCAGCTGCCCGGCATCCCCCTCAGCAGTCGAGAGGTGCGGCTGCTGCTGCTGGGCTACCTGCGGCTCAAACCTAAAGATGTGCTGTGGGATATTGGCGCAGGCACCGGCACCCTGGCGATCGAGGCGGCGCTGATGATTCCGGCGGGCAAGGTGGTGGCGGTCGAGCGCGACGAAGATGTGGCAGAGCTGGTACGGCGAAATTGCGATCGCTTTGGCCTCACCAATGTAGAAGTAATCCAGGGCAGCGCCCCCGACTGCCTGGGCCAGCTGCCCCACCACCCCGACTGCATCTTTGTCGAGGGCGGGCGCAACCTCAAAGAGATTTTGCTCGCCGCGTGGGACTATCTCCCCTCCCTCGGGCGCGTTGTGGTGACGGCGGGCAATCTCGAAACCCTCTACAGAGTGTCAGAAACCTTTGCCCAGCTGCGGGTGCGCAACATTGAGGCAGCTCAGCCCGCCGTCAATCGCCTAGAGACCAAGGGCAATCACCAGGTGTTTACGGCGGTAGACCCAGTCTTTATTCTCAGCGGCGAGAAGTATGAGTAGCCCTGGGGCTGCGGTCGGCTCTGGCTCTCTGGCGCTCAACCCTCGCACCCGGTCAAGGTCGCGCTCAATGGTGGCTATAGTAATATCTGGACATTCCAGCGCCCGCCCGCCAGCCCACGCAGCCCTTCTAAGGCAACACTAGGCCAATGCAGAATTCAGGTTTCTTTCGCAGTGCCCAACGGTGGTTTTTTCGCACTCCCGATCGCGCCCTCAACCAGGCCTACGAAGCCGCCCAGATGATCGTGGCGATCGAGCGTGAGTACTTTGGCGGCAACCCGATCGCAGCCCGCTATGGCAGCTATGGCGACAGCGCCATGGAGTACTTTCAGGCCGAGCTAAAAAAATACCTGAGTTTGATCAAAGTGCGTATGGCCGAGTTTCGCGCCAGTCGCTCTGTGGTGCGGGTCAGCGAGGGGCGCATGATGGAAGTGCAGGTGCCCAACGCTGACGGCGACGATCTGGCGGTGAATGTGATCGACCAGCAGGCGCTCTTCTTTCGCAAGCTGCGGCTAATCGACGAGGTGCAAACCCGCTACGCCACCCTCGATGCCACCCCGGAGCGGGTGATCACCCTGGCCCCAGGGGCCAACGGAAGTCTAGAGTCGGCACCATCGGCCCAGGTGCTGCGGGCCAGGGCCGACCAGGCCCGCGACGGCCAGATGGCCGCGCGAAAAAATGGATCAGTAGCCCAGGAGGAAGACAGCACGCGATCGGCGGGACTCTCCGACCGGGTTAACGTGTTGCCGCGATCCATTCTGCGGACGGTCGATCGCATTCGCCAAGACCTCGACCCCAATGCCGAGCAGGAGGTGATCAAAGAGTTTCGCTCCTCTAAGGGCAGAACCACCGCCGCGATTCGATTTGTGCTGCTGCTGGTGATTGTGCCACTGCTGACCCAGCAGTTTACCAAAGCGTTTTTAGTCGGGCCGATAGTCGATCGGGCACGAGCCGGAGCCGAAGAGCAGGCCGATGTCTTTCTCAACCTAGAGATGGAAGAAGAAGCCCTCCACGAGCTGCAACAATTTGAAGAGCGGCTGCGCTTTGAGGTGCTAATTGGCAAAGCTCCGGCCCTCTCAGAGATCAACATTGAGCAGCAGGTGCGATCGCGAGCCGGCGAAATTGAAGAAGAATATCGCGATCGCAGCGCCAGCGCCGTCAAAAATGTCTTTGCTGACATTTTGGCCGTGGCCGCCTTCGTGGTCTTGCTGGTCACCCGCAAGTCAGACGTTGCCAACCTCAAAGCCTTTATGGATGAGATTGTCTACGGTCTCAGCGACAGCGCCAAAGCGTTTATCATTATTCTCTTTACCGATGTTTTTGTGGGGTTTCACTCCCCCCACGGTTGGGAAATTGTGCTGGAGGGGCTATCGCGGCACCTGGGTTTTGCCGCCAACCGCGACTTTATTTTTCTGTTTATTGCTACCTTCCCGGTCATTCTCGACACTATCTTTAAGTACTGGATCTTCCGGTACCTAAACCGCATCTCGCCCTCTGCGGTAGCAACCTACAAAGATATGAATGAGTAAAGGATAAGGTCTAAACATCCATGTTCGACATTCAGGCGGTGTAGCCATGGGTGCAAATCCTCAGTTCATCCCAATGTCTCCCCAAGAGTATCTGGAGTGGGAATCTGAGCAAGATACAAAATACGCCTACGTTAACGGCGAAATCTTTGCCATGACTGGGGGGACTATCCCTCACAACATGGTTGCAGGCAATCTATTTGCCCTGCTCAAAGATCACTTGCGAGGTAAGGGCTGTCGCACCTTTATCGCCGATGTCAAAGTACAAGTTTCGACCAATGGCCCCTATCACTACCCTGATGTGATGGTCAGTTGCGACCCCCGTGACCAAAACGCGATTAAACTAATCCGCTATCCTTGCCTCATTGTGGAAGTGCTATCGCCTAGCACCGCTGCCTACGACCGAGGCGACAAATTTACCCACTATCGCCAAATGTCTACCCTGCAAGAGTATGTTTTGCTCAGTGCCGATGGGGTGAGTTGCGATCGCTATCGTCGCCTTTCTGCCCGCCATTAGGATCTGCAAACCTACATCGCTGGCGAAACCCTCGACCTCACTAGCGTCGATTGGGAAGTACCTCTAGACCAACTCTATGAAGACGTGCAGCTTGCTTCGGAGGATGGCGCACTCTAGAGGCTCCCCGATGAACGCTGCCATCCCCAGAGTGAGAGACAAGAGGGCTTACCTTAAAATAAGGTACCAACCTGAGGCGGCTTTTAGAAAATAGTTTCTTTCATGGTGGACGGCTAAAGCATTGCGGACCTACAAGGGGGATGCGATCGCGCCCCTAGCATTTCCTGATTGTGAGATGGTAGTGGGGGAGTTTTTGGGATCGGGCCGACAGCCATCGGTCAGAGACCTAGGATAGGTACTGAGGCAGTTTGTAACTTTGGAGCGGGGTATGCTGAAGGCACTACAACAAACGGTTCGGGTAGGTGCTGGCGGCAAAATTGAGCTAGTTGCACCAGAATGCCCCGAAGGATCTGACGTTCAAGTTATTGTGCTGTTGACACCGCAAAGCCAAACGGTAGAACTGGAGCGACATCCACTATCGGGCGTGGATGGTGGGCCAAAACCTGATGCGATCGCAAAGATTCAGGCTATGGTTCGCAGATACGTCCCGGAAGGTAAGTCTTTAGTGGATGAGCTGATTGCCGATCGTCGGGCTGAGGCCGAACGTGAGTGATTTCGTTTTAGATGCTTCAGCACTATTGGCGCTGGTCAATCAAGAGCCGGGGCAAGATATGGTGGCGGAGTTGCTGTCTCGGTCGTTGGTAAGCGCGGTAAATGCTAGCGAGTTGGTGGCAAAGCTAACCGACCAGGGGATGCCTGAAGATGAGGTTCAGGGTGTTTTGGCGGCTTTAGATTTAACAGTGATTGCGTTTGATGAGGAGCAGGGGCTGGTCGCGGGCTACCTGCGGCCAGTGACTAAGCATTTGGGTTTATCGCTAGGCGATCGAGCCTGTTTATCTTTAGGATTACAAACTCAGCATCCGGTGGTAACCGCAGATAAAGCCTGGGCTAGACTTGAACTCGGTATTGAGATTCGGGTTATTCGATGATCTAGCATTGCTCACCGTACAGGCTGTGTGAGAGGTGCGATCGCACCTCTGGCGTTTCCTGATTGCGAGGTTGCGGTGGGGGAGTTTTTGCGATCCGCAGTTAAGCTAATGCCTAAGAATAGGACCTCTAAAAACACCCTGTGCCTAGAATGGATGGCTCTACTTTAAGTCAGAGAAGTATGATTGACAGAAGGCAACCCTCAAATCAAGAGTCCAGGCATGTCAAGCCACGCAATCACCGTCTTTTTCTCCTACTCTCACAAAGATGAGGCTCTGCGGGATGAGCTAGCAAACCATCTGGAAATTTTGAAATGGAACGGTGATATTAGCGCATGGCACGATCGTCAAATTCTGCCTGGGGATGAATGGGACCGCGAAATTAAAGACAACTTGAACTCAGCTCAAGTTATTTTACTGCTGATCAGCTCAGACTTTATTGCCTCTCGTTACTGCCGCGATGTTGAAATTACTCGGGCTATAGAACGCCATGAAGCCGGGGAAGCTTGCGTTATTCCAGTGATTTTGCGGAAGTGCATGTGGTCGTTTGCCCCCTTTGGTAAGCTGCAAGCCTTACCCAAAAATGCTGTCCCGGTTACTGATTCTGCGATCTGGTCTACCAAAGACGATGCCTTTACCAATATTGCCGAAGGCATTAGAAAAGCGGCTAACGATATCCGGCAACAGTTAGTTGCCGCAAGGCAAGCCAAAGTTGAGCAGTATGAAACCACGTATCTTCAAGCCATTCAGCAAGCATATCCCTTGAATGAAGAGGCGCAAAGCAAGCTTAACCATTTGCAAGTAGCGCTGGGCCTCTCCGAAACCGATATTGCCCCAATTGTGACTCGGTTAGCGGCCCAATATGGCGAAGCGCGACAAAAGCTAGAGCAGTATCGCCACGAGGTACGCCTCTGCCTGCAAGAAGATGGGGGTGAAATTTCTCCCTTTAGCCGCAGTATCTTAGATGGGTTTAGCGCCACCTTTGAGCTTACCCCCGAGGAAGCTAAGGCCGTTGAGCAGGAAGAATTAGCACCTTATCGAGCCAGGGTAGAGGCGGTTGAGCAATACTCTAAAGTCTTTACTGATGCACTAGCTCATGAAAATCCACCCACTGAAGCGATGCGTCAACGGATGCAGCGATTTCAAAGCATATTAGGGCTAAGCGATGACGATATTCAAGCGATTGAGGCTCCTCTACTACAAGCCGCTGCAAACCAAAAACTAGAGCAAAAGCAAGCAGACCAGGCCAATAACCTTCAGCGTTACGAGCAAGAGTTTGTCAAGGCAGTTGAGACTCGGTATCCCCTCAGTCAGCGGGTGCTCGAGTTATTGCAGACATTACAACAGCACCTAGTGCTTAGTGACGCAGATATTGCTCCCATAGAGGAACCTATTCGGGAAGCAGCAGAGGCTATATATCAGCAACAGTTGAGGACTCAAGAAGAAGAAGCCGAAAAAGGGCGCAGCAATGTTGAGGATGACTTCATCAAATCAGAAGAAGGAATCGACGACCTCAAACCGTTGCCACCAAAAGTCAGCCGTAAAGAGTTGCATGACTGTAACCCTGCAAAGATCCTTTTTCTCAAAAATGTCCGAGACCCTAATGGGGGCTGGGCTTACAACATTACCCGCATTCGAGATATGGGCGGCTTAGTTGAGAATCGTGTATTTGAGCTATTTTGGTTGAAAACTAGCAAAGGAGCAAAGACAGCATCCAAAGGTGAACTGATGCTATTGAACCAACATGCAAAAATCACCCATGTTGTTGAAATACTCGATAATGATGTTAGGGAAAATGAAGCAGGCTTTTTTCGCTGGGTACGGGTAGTCTGGATGCCCGAAGCAGGGAAAGAATGGTCTCAGCTTCCTCACCAAAGAGACATTATCGGTTTTGAGCCACCTACGATCCTGGTTGACTGACAAAAGTTGGCTGAAAGCTGCTAAAAAGCTTGTGGTACGGTAGTTTCAGGGATTGGAGGAAGAAGTGGGGAGCCAGCGTTCTAA
>NZ_JAYFES010000053.1:0-257 GCF_055795045.1 Pseudanabaena sp. PCC 9330
TCTTGTAAGTCTAGGGATAAGACGCTGTTCAAAGCCCTTAATTCTCCTATGTTTGATGACTACGTATTTGTACTTATTGCAAAACTGGGATGCACCCTATCAGGCTTGACCGACTGAATCATGTGGTTAAGCGCAGCACATTGCAAGAACAACCCAACGGCCTGACTGCCTGACACATCTTTATGCGGCCTCCCAAGGCGGTAGTTGGCAGCGCAAGGACTGGATTCTAGAGAACCAGATGCGGTCATAATATCGGG
>NZ_JAYFES010000054.1:0-29291 GCF_055795045.1 Pseudanabaena sp. PCC 9330
TTGCAATAAGTACAAATACGTAGTCATCAAACATAGGAGAATTAAGGGCTTTGAACAGCGTCTTATCCCTAGACTTACAAGACTGGGATGCACCCAGATACGGGTCTGGCCTCAGACCTTGAGCAAGGATTGTTTAGCGTCGCCACTGGTTTGATCAAAGGGAGCATGGCCGGTGAGCAGCCCCTCTATGTCAAGTCTCCCGAACAACGACCACGAGCCCCTAGACTGACGGGGAGAAATGTCGCCATCATGATTTCCCTGCCCTGGGCGGGTATGCTAAGCCTAATTGGGGTTCCTGCCCAGGCCAACGGTATCGTTCCCACCACGTGGCCTATGGTTTTAAAATTCTGTGGCACCTTTACCCGTCTATGACTACGGCCAAGGCATCTCTACCGACGCAGCCAGCGACTCAAGTCTCCGCCCAAGACAAACTGCTGGAGAACATCATCGGGGTGGCTATTTTTGACTTTAGCGGCCTACCCCGAGAGTATTTTGTGACCGCTGACAATACCAGCACCAGCTGGGTGCAGATTGTATTTCAGGCTCTGGGGCTTAAATCGCTGCTGATGTCCTCCCTCAATGTGGAGGGGTTTTCTCATATCACCATTGAGCTAGGCCCTCAAACCGCTGTTGTGGTACGCACTAAGGAAGAATATGTGGCTCTGCTGCTGCGCACCCCGATCGCCTTTGCTACGGCCCAGGACAGCGATCGCTTTAGCCACTGGGTACGCCAGTTTGAGCGCCAGATGCTGCGAAAACACGATCGCTTCATCGCGGCCTAAGGGGGCTGTCAAACCTAAATTTTCAAACCTAAATTTTTAGATTGGGTGACGCGATCGCAGCACCCGACAAAGCTTACGGGGCGAGTTTTCTGCCTGACCGCCAGAAAAGACGGTCGGCCCTAGTTACTCTCTAGAGCCTGCCCCAGATTGCTCAAAAAGAACTCAAACCTGTGTCGAACGGTTGAGCAAGCGCGCTCCAACCCACCAAGGGCATATGCCTGCTTTGCTTTGGCGATGGCGGCCTAGAAAATATCAGGGCAAAAAGCGATCGAGTGCCGCCTTGAGTTCGGCAATTTCAGCCTCTATGTTGCCGTCCTCGGCAGCCCGGCCAATACACTCAGTCAGGTGCTCGTCGAGAATGATGCGGGCCACCCGGTCAAGGGCACCGCGCACCGCCGCCACCTGCACCAGCACATCGGGGCAAGGGCGGCTCTCCTGCACCATGGTTTTAATGCCGCGAATGTGGCCCTCAATGCGGGCCAGGCGATTGACAATGCGCCGCAGCGACTCGGGGTCGTGGATGTGGGGGTGGGCAGGACTATCGGCGGGCTGGCCAACCTCGTGCAGGTGAGAATGGGAGTGGGAGCTGGAATTGTGCAAAACAAAAAGCCAGTGAAGGAATCCGTAACTTAAAACGACAAGCCTAAGGGCGACAAGAGTCGAAACAACAAGCCTTAGAGCAACCCATCAAGATGCCCAAGATTATCTACTGAGGTGCCTCAAAACCCGTCATAGTCGCCAATTCATTTAAGGACTTTACCCCCAGGTGGATCTGCCCGCCAATTTCCCAGGTGGGGTAGGCCTGAATGCCCTTCTGCTGACACAGATCAGGCTGAGCATTGTCGCCATCGGCGGCGCATTCCACGTAGGGCACCTGGTCAGCAGCCTGCTGAAACAGCGCTTTTTGATCGGCGCAGTGTGGGCACCAGTAGGCACCATACATAACGCTGCCCGTAGCCGCCAGATGATCGGCCAGACGGGCTTCGTAGCTGTCAGCGACAGCCCTGGGGTCGACCGACTGGGTTGCACAGCCCGCTGCTACCAGGGCCAGAGCAATGCTCCCCACCCCAGCAACCCGGCGAGAGCCAGACCAGGAGATCGATGGTAAACGCTTTGAGGTCATAGATCGAAGGACGGTGCCGGTCACCGGAAACAGCAGCAAAAAAACTAAGACGTCCTAATTGCGGGGTATCACTGCCCAGTGTAGCGTCAAGCCCCAAGTGAGGGATGGTAGAGATCCATCACCTGGGCCAGTTCAAGGCGCGATCGCGCCCCCAGATCTAGCCCCGAGCGGTGACCGTGGTTGAGGTGATCGGCAGCGGCAGCGCCAATCATCGCCGCATTGTCGGTACACAGGCTCAGGGGCGGAAAAATTACCAGCAGCCCGTGGGTTTCAGCCGCCTGCTGGAGATGCTGGCGTAGGCCACTATTGGCCGCCACCCCGCCCCCTACAGCAACGGTAGAGAGGCCATAGGCTTGGGCGCAGGCCACTACCCGCTTGGTCAAGCCCCGGGCCACCGTCGACTGAAAGCTCGCCGCTAGGTCAGCTACCGGCAGCGGGTCTACCCCCTCAGCCTTGAGCTTTGCCACCAGGCGCAGCATCGCCGTCTTAAGCCCGCTAAAGCTGGAGTCGTAGGGGTGAAAGCCACCCTCCGGTAGCGAAATATTGCCCTCGGGCAAGGGAAAAGTCTTGGGGTCGCCCTGCTGGGCCAGCTTGTCGATCACCGGGCCGCCAGGATAGCCCAGCCCCATCAGCCGGGCCACCTTGTCAAAGGCTTCGCCCGCCGCATCGTCACGGGTGTGGCCCAGGGTTTGGTACTGGCCACAGCCCTTGACATAGATCAGGCTGGTGTGACCGCCCGACACCAGCAGGCACAGGTAGGGGGGCTGTAGATCGGGGCTGGCCAGGTAGTTAGCGTAGATATGCCCCTCCAGGTGGTGCACCCCCAAAAACGGCTTTTGGTGCACCATGGCCAGGGTTTTGCCCGCCGTCAGCCCCACCAGCAGCGCCCCCACCAGGCCTGGCGCACAGGTGGCGGCCACCCCATCAATGGCGTCCCAGCCCAGCTCGGCCTGGGCCATAGCGGCACTGAGGCCATCCCCCAAGGTGACCACGTGGTGGCGCGAGGCCACCTCGGGCACAATGCCGCCATAGGGCTGGTGGATGGGGATTTGGGAGGCCACAATGCTGCTGAGAATGGTGCGATCGCGCACCACCGCCACCGCCGTCTCATCACAACTGGTTTCTAAAGCCAAAACTGTCGCCATTGATATCGCCGTCCCAGGGGTACTAAAACCGAGTGAATCGTTATTTGTAGAGATGTAAACACCCTAGTGATCTTAGCTTTACGGAGGTTCGGCGGCGGGGTATTATGACGACCAAGTTGGGTGAATTTTTGTTCAAAAAACTTAACTTTACGTTCAAATCGCCCTAGGTTTCTTAGGTAATTAAAAGGAACGGTTTATGCGACGGTTTTTTGCTGTAGCGCTTGTAGTATTTCTCTGGTTTGGGTTTGCCGCCCCGGCCTCCGCTAGCATCGCTGGCGACAATGTAGCGGGCTTGACCCCCTGCGGCCAAAACGAGGCCTTCTTAAAGCGGGCCGCTGGTGCTAAGACTGAGTCGGCCAAGGCTCGATTCGACTTTTATGGCAGCTCTAGCCTGCTGTGCGGCACCGACGGCCTACCCCACCTCGTGGTAGACGGCGACCTGGCCCACGCTGGTGAATTTTTGATTCCTGGCCTGCTGTTTCTCTATATCGCCGGGTGGATTGGCTGGGTCGGTCGCGCCTACGTGATCGCGGTGCGTGGTGAGAAAAATCCTGAGGATAAAGAGATCATCATTGATGTGCCTTTGGCCCTCAAGTGCTCTCTATCTGGGTTTGCCTGGCCCCTAGCTGCCTTCAAAGATATTGCCAGTGGCGAAATGTTTGCCAAAGACGACGAGATCACCGTATCTCCTCGCTAGGTAACCTACTCCACTTGCTTTTAGAACAACGACCCAGGAGATATAGACCATGGACAACAACCTGCTTCGGTACCTGTCCTCCGCTCCGGTGTTGGCCACCGTGTGGATGGTAATTACCGCTGGTATCTTGATCGAATTCAACCGCTTCTTTCCCGATTTGCTGCTGCATCCCTAGGAATGTCTGCCACGACAACAGGTCTTAGAGGCTTTAGCAGCGCCGGTGGCGTCTTGCCGTTTGATCTAAGAACCTTTTATCCCAAGTCCAGCGAGAGCTCTGTCGATTTTAACCATGGCAGGGTTCTACGCTTGGAGCTGGTTCAGGTTTACTTACATTTGCTGTGATTTTGTTTGAGTTGGAGATATTCCCCCATGACAGACCTCATTCAGCCCGCTGGGGATCCACAAATCGGCAACCTTGAGACGCCGATCAATTCCTCCGCATTTTCTCGGGCTTTTATTGGCAATCTGCCTGCCTATCGTAAAGGGCTCTCGCCCCAGCGGCGGGGTTTGGAGATCGGCATGGCCCACGGCTACTTGCTCTATGGTCCTTTTGCCCTGCTTGGCCCCCTGCGCGATTCTGAGATTCCTGGCCTGGCTGGGCTGCTGAGCGCTTCGGCCCTGGTGGTCATCTTGACCGCTTGCCTGTCCATCTACTCGGGTGCTGGCGTCAACACCGACGTGACCAAGACCACCACGCCCTTCACTCCTCCCGCTAGCCTTGAGACCGATGAAGGCTGGAGTGAGTTTGCGGGCGGCTTTTTAATCGGCGGCATCGGCGGAGCCACCTTTGCCTACCTGCTAGCAGCGAATCTGCCCATCCTCACCACTCTAGTGAGCGGCGGCCACAGCTAGGGCTAGTCTCATCGTCATAAAAAAGGGGGCTGAATTGTTCAGCCCCTTTTTTGTGGTTTTCTACGCTGGCCCGATCGCCTCTACCGCCGCCTCGATCGCCAGGGCGACATGGGTCCAGTGGGTGCCCCCTTGGCAGTAGACAATGTAGGGCTCTCTCAAGGGGCCGTCGGCAGATAGCTCTGAGGTACTGCCATCAATAAAAGTTCCCCCAGCCATCACCAGTTCGCTGTCATAGCCGGGCATACCCGCTGGTACGGGTTCTACGTAGGCATCGATGGGGGAGTGCTGCTGCACCGCCTTACAAAAGGCAATCAGCTTTTCGGGCGCCCCGAGACGAATGGCCTGGATCACATCGCGCTGAGAGGCGGTGGGAGCGGGGTTGACCGGGTACCCCAGGGCGGCAAAGGTGCTGGCAAGCAGAAAATTGCCCTTCATGGCCTCGCCCACCATCTGGGGGGCCAGAAACAGCCCCTGGTAGAGCAGCCGGTTGAGGTTGAGGCTAGACCCCCCGCTGGCCCCGATGCCGGGCGCGGTGAGGCGACAGGCGGCAGCAGCGACTAGGTCGGCCCGGCCCGCCACGTAACCACCTGTGGGGGCAATGGTACCGCCCGGATTTTTGATCAGCGACCCGGCGATCAGGTCAGCGCCAACGGCGGTGGGTTCACGGTCTTCTAGAAACTCGCCGTAGCAGTTGTCGACAAAACAGACCACTTCAGGGTTTTGATCTTTTACTACGCGGACGATTTTTTCGATCTCGGCTACGGTGAGAGTCGACCGCCAGCTATAGCCGCAGGAGCGCTGGATATGTACCAGTCGGGTTTTTGGCCCAATCGACAGAGCCAGGGCATCCCAGTCGACGGTATGGTCAATACTCAGCGGTAATTCTCGATAGGACACCCCAAATTCTGCTAGCGATCCTTGACCTGTGCTGCGTAGACCAATTACTTCTTCCAGGGTGTCGTAGGGCGTGCCTGCCACCGCTAGCATTTCATCGCCAGGACGCAGTACCCCATATAGGGCGCAGGCGATCGCATGGGTGCCCGAGACAAACTGCGATCGCACCAGAGCCGCCTCCGCCTGCACAATGTCGGCAAAGACGCGATCGAGGGTGTCGCGCCCCAGATCGTCGTGGCCGTAGCCCGACACACTGCTAAAGTGATAGCTACTCACCCGGTGCTGCCGAAAGGCTTTTAGCACCCTCGATAGGTTTTGCTTGACCTGAGCGTCAATTCCATAAAAAATCGGAAGAAGTGTCGAGTCTGGCGGCATGATCAGGTTTGATTGTTGCAATGATTAAATTTTTTCGTTAAGAAACAGGGGTAATTATTGTCCCCTACATTTACTCTGCCTGAGCAAAATTCTTGCCGAGGATTTCTGCTGGGGCCTTTGTCCAAAACTCTGAGATTTTTGCATGACTGCTGTAATTACCGAGCGTTTACCCCGCGATTGGGTCACCCTTGGCTTCATGATCTTTGTCCACAGCATGGCGGCCCTAGCGTTTTTGCCCGCCAATTTTTCTTGGGCGGCAGTGGGGGTAGCCCTGCTACTCCACTGGTTTACCGGCTGCCTGGGCATCACCCTGGGCTGGCACCGACTGGTGTCACACCGCAGCTTTACAGTGCCCAAATGGCTAGAGTACTTCTTTGTGTTTTGCGGTACCTTGGCCTGCCAGCACGGCCCGATTATGTGGGTGGGTCTGCACCGCCACCACCACGCCTACTCTGACCAAGCCTTTGACCACCATGACTCTAACAAGGGCTTCTGGTGGAGCCATATGGGTTGGATGCTGCGCGAAGTACCGGCTCGCCATGACATCGATCGCTTCATTCGCGACATCAAAGACGATCGGTTTTACCTGTTCTGCGAAAAGTATTTTCTGCTGATGCAGGTGGCCCTGGGCTTGGTGCTCTACGCGGTAGGGGGCTGGTCCTTTGTGCTGTGGGGTATCTTTGTTCGACTGGTGGCGGTTTACCACTGCACCTGGCTGGTCAACAGCGCTACCCACAAGTTTGGCTACCGCAGCCATGAGACCGAAGACCACTCTACCAACTGCTGGTGGGTGGCGGTGCTCACCTATGGTGAAGGCTGGCACAACAACCACCACGCCTACCAGTACTCGGCCCGCCACGGCCTCAAATGGTGGGAGGTGGACATGACCTGGATGACCATTCGCCTGCTGCAATCGGTCGGTCTGGCCAAAAAGGTGAAGCTAGCCGGGAGCAACGAGGGCTAACTCACTCAATAAAAGGCAAAAGGAGGGGGTGCCGATGGGCCACCCCCTCCTTTTGTCTAGATTGTTTGGCTTTCCGGTTAAGCCCCTCCAGTTCAACATAGCCTTGCCTCGAGGAGCCTGAGGGCACATCGTCAACCAAGGCTCGCCTAGCTCTCGACATTGCCTTAGCCACCTAAATATGGGCTACACCACCTCGTAGCGCAGGCTCAGGGTCGCCCAGCGATCATGGTGTAGGACATAGCTATCGGGCGCATCCTCGCCACTAGCCGCGTTCAGGTCTTGCAGCAGCGCCTGAGCTAGCTTCAGCGGCTCTGGCACCGGCCTAAAGCCCGTTGCCAGAGATGGCGGGGTACTGTTCAACACCGCCAAACAGCGATCGAGCGGCTGCGTACTGAGCACAATGTGGGCTTCAGCCCAGGTGGCCAGCCTCGGCATGGCCCAGCCCGCCCCATCGTTGGGGAAGATCAGCACCTCTCCTGGGGCTAATGGCGCAGTTCCTAGAGGGCGATCGGCCGGCTCATTCTCGTCTGCTTCCACCTCAGGCAAGGGCATGAGGGCCGTGCATTCTCCCCGGCTGTTAAAGCTAATCCACAGCAGGTGTAGAGCCTGGTCTGAGCCGTTGGCCAGGCGATAGCTCACCCGACTGTCCCGCGTGAACGTCATCGGTTCCCCCGCTCCCAGAGTCTTTTGGGCCTGGCGAATGGCCACTGGCCAAATAGGAGGGGCACTACGTCCGGTGGTTTTGACCCAAAGGGGGCGGGGCTTGGGCTGTAGAGTCTCTAACACCGCCGCTACAGCCAGTTGCGACGAAATTTGATTTTCGGTCAGTCGCACCAGCTTGAGGGCCAGCAGAGTTTGCAGGTAGGGAGCCAGTCGGCTGACGGCTGTCTTGACGGCTTCCTCTTTAGCCAGCATTGTGCCAGGCATCAGGGTGCGGTTGGGGGCAAACAGCCCATAGCTACTCTCGGAGGGGCGATTGCCGTTGGGCTTAGGCCCAGCGGTAGCGACGCCAGGCAGGGCGGCGGTGAGGGTGGGGGCCGGGCCAATGGGCAGGCGGCCAAACAGGCAGTCGGCGGCCTTTTCACCAGCCACGATCGCCGTCACCAGAGGAATACCTGCCAAGGCACTGGTAGCGTCAACTCGCTCGACCCGCCGCAGCTGACTGTCGAGGGCAACCACCAGATCGATGGGCCGAGGCAGTACCCGCACCTGTTCATAGATGGGCTGATGGGCCAGAGTGGCTAGGGCGCTATCGCCTAGGGGTTTAGCCAGGCCGTGCAGGCCATTGCGCGATTCTAACCGCAGGGGTACCCCTGGGTAGGAGCCTGCCACAAGGCATGAGCCGGGCTGAAGATAGCGCAAAACCTGGGGGGGAACCCCGCCCAGCCAAAGAGATGAGCGATCGCCACTGGTGGGCAGCACTACTCCGGCGGCAGTATCCACCACAGAAGGCAGACCGTAGGCAGCAGGGCCAGATCGAGGCGCGAGGCGATCGACCAGCACCGGCTGCTGATCGGCACCTACCCAGCGCTGAAGATAGCGCCCAGTACGGTGTATCAATACCTGGGGATTAAGGCTGGGCTCTGATTCCCAAAGACTCTGGGTGAGGGCGTAGGTCAACACTCCAGCGCTAAACCCATCCCACTGGCTCTCTAGAACCAGGTAACCAGGGTCGGCAGCCCGCAGCAGCAGCCCCGGCCAGGGGGCATTAAGGAATAAGACCGTGCCACCAGGGTAAGGCAATGCCCCTAACGGTATGACACCTGTGGGCACGGTGGGGCGCGACCTGACCCGCGAATTGCCCCAGCGTAGATACCCAGCATCTTGGCTGCCTGCATCAATAACGGTCGTGAGATTGGCGGTAGCCAAGCGGTTAAGTCTGGCCACCACCTCGGCCTCTAGTAGGTCGGATAGGGCTGGTGAAGTTTCATCGGGTAACCGGCTATCGATAGGCACCCATGCAGTAGTTAGCTCGGTCGCTCCATCGCTACCCTGTACTCGCACCTGGCTACCATAGCCACTGAAGTGCAGCAGCACCACATCGTCAGGCCCCGCCTGCTGCACCAGGTGCTCTTCGATGGCGGTAAGAATGCTGGTGCGAGTGGCCTCCTGGTTGGTCAGAGTGAGTACATCGCCTGGGTCAAACCCAAAGCGATGCACCAGCAGCTGACGCTGGAGCTCAACGTCGCTGAGACAACCCTTGAGAGCCACATCCTGGGCCACACCGGGATCAATGGCGCGATCGGGGTAAGTGTTGATGCCAATCAGCAGGGCAAGCTTGCGACGGGCAGGCTTTGCTAGAGCCTGGTGGTAGGGGCTAGCGGTGCCCAACAGCGCAGTACTGCCCATCCCCAGCGCCCCTAGGGCCAGAGCTGCCTGTTGCAAAAACGCCCGTCGATCTAATCTCACCGAGTTGATTGCATCCCAATTTCTAGCGTTAAACGGCCTCGGGCACCCGCATGGCCTTAGCCAGCTCTGCCGCCACTTCAGGGCGAGAAAACTCAGGTGGGGGTAGCTCACCCCGGCGCAGCATTTCCCGCACTTTGGTGCCCGACAGGTGAATCCGCTCGTCTTTACCGCTAGGGCTAGTTTTAGAGGTAGCCATGCCCCCGGTGCGGGTGCAGTAGAAGGCGTGCTCAAACTTCATTGGTACAATGCCTAGCTCGGCGGGCTCAAACTCATCAAAGATGTACTGAGCGTCGTAGGTGCCGTAATAATCACCCACCCCGGCGTGGTCGCGGCCCACAATGAAGTGGGTGCAGCCATAGTTTTTACGGATTAGCGCGTGAAATATCGCTTCTCTAGGGCCAGCGTAGCGCATTGCCGAGGGATTGATAGCCAGAATTACACGATCTTGGGGAAAGTAGTGCTCCACCATGATTTCGTAGCAGCGCATGCGCACATCGGCGGGAATATCGTCGGATTTGGTGGCTCCCACCAGCGGGTGCAAAAACAGTCCGTCGACGGTCTCTAGGGCACATTTTTGAATATATTCGTGGGCGCGGTGAATGGGGTTGCGGGTCTGGAAGCCGACGACGGTCTTCCAGTTGCGATCGCGAAACAGAGCCCGAGAGGCCACCGGGTCGATTTGGTAGACGGGGAATAGCGGATGGGGATCGCGCTCTAACAGCCAAATTGGCCCGGCTAAGTTTACAGCTCCCTGGTCGTAGACCACCTTGACGCCAGGGTGCTGCTCATCGTCAGTGCGGTAGACATGGGTTGCCTCACGAGCTTTGTCGTAGGTGTATTTCTCTTGCAGCTCTAGCACGCCCACAAAGCGCCCGGTAGGGTCATCAAGCCGCACCAGGCTGCCTTCCTGTAAGGGTGCGGCAGTAGCTTCATCCACCGATAGGGTGACGGGAATGGCCCAGGGCAGGCCATTGGCTAGGCGCATGTCGGTGACGACGGTGTCGTAGTCGGCCTGGTGTAAAAAACCCTCCAGAGGGCTAAAGCCGCCAATGGCGATCATCACCAGGTCAGAGAAGGCGCGCTCGTCAAGACTCACCCTCGGCAGAGTGTCGGCCTGTTCTAAATAAAATGCTTTTTTATCGGCGGGCACCAGGCGATCGACCAGGGTGCCGCCGTGGGGGGGGATGCCGTCTTTATGTAGGGTCATTGAGATACTGCTGCCTTCTGCTGAAATAAAATGAGCTGAGAAAATTTGGTGGTGGACTAAGTGCCCAACCAAAATCAAACCCCGATTGCCCGCCGGAGAACCGGAGTTAGCCTACCTGTTCTATCAAATTACATCTTGGTACCAATGTCACCCACAGATGTCTAGCCATCGACAATAATCTAGCAACTTCAGGGCATTTGATCGCTGGCAACAAGGTGATATGCCAAGATCTATTCGCGATACAGGTGCCGCCATAGCGGGTGAGAGTTGCCCTGGGTGTGAATGCGGTGCAGCAGCCTTTCTAGCCGTTGAACCTCAGCTTTAGTCATACCCCAAAGAATATAGCGGCTCTCGGCCACCAGCAGCGCCACCGTCAGCCCCACACAGAGGCCCAGCCCGACGGCGGCAAGACGGTTATAGGCCAGTCCATAGCGCACCGCAGCCCAAGTAAAGTGCTGGCGCACCAGAGCAATGTCAGGTCGCAGTCTCCAGAGACTAAGGGGGGCGATCGTCAGCCACAACAGCCCGCTGACGGCCCACCAGCGGCGCAGAACAATGGCCCGCAGCTTTTCTATGGGTGGGCTTAGGCTGCCCATGGTCAGGCCTCTAGCTTAGGGTTTCGGGCTGGGGGTCGGCAGCGCTCTCTTCCAAGGTGTAGGCCTGGCCGCTGCGCTCGCGCCATAGGGCCAGCAGAGAGCTGGCCACAAAAATACTAGAGTAGGCTCCTGTCAAAAAGCCCACAATCAGCGCCAGGGCAAAATATTTTAGGGTTTGGCCCCCAAAGATGAAGATCGCAACCAGGGGCAAGATCGTAGTCAAACTGGTGTTGATCGAGCGGCTTAGGGTCTGGTTAACGGCGCTGTCAACCACTTCGTTGATATGGCGACCGGGGCTGAGCCTTGCGTTCTCTCGGACGCGATCGTAAATCACCACAGTGTCATTGACCGAGAAGCCTACAATCGTTAACAGTGACACAATAAATAGGCTGTCTACCTCAACCCCTAGCACCAATCCCAGAATGGCAAACACTCCGGCAGTGACAATCACGTCGTGAGCCAAAGCCAGAATTGCCAGCAGCGCATAGTCGAGCTTAAACCGCAGACTGAGGTAAGTCACAATACCGGCAAAGGACACCAGCAGAGCCAGCAGGCCTGACACCAGCAGCTGCCGCCCAATCACCGGGCCCACTGAGTCAATCTGGGTAGAGCTTGGGTCAAAGGGGCCAATGGCCTCATCTAAGGTACTTTGCAGAATGGTGCGCTCATCGACATCGAGATTACGAGTGCGAATCGAGAGCACCTGCTGGTCATCGCCCAGCACTTGAATGCTGCTGGAGTCAAGCCCCTGCTGCCCAAGTACCTGCCGCACCTCGGAGACATCAATTCCGGCGGCGCAGCTTTCAGTGGCCACACAGGCCCGAGTCAGCTGGAGTCGGGTACCACCAGCAAAGTCGAGGCCCGGTTTCAGAGGGGCACCAAACTGCTGCCATGAAATAGCCATGGACACCAGACTGATCAACACTAGGACGGTCGAGATTCCCCACCACAGACCGCGCTGCTGAATGATATTGAGCTTCATAGGCACTCCTAGGGGCGAACGGGGTTGGGGCGAACGGGGTTTAGGCCGGGGCAAAACAGGCTGGGGCGCCGAAACTGAGGCAAACTGATGGCCAGAAACATCAGGGTACGAGTGCAGGTCAACGCTGTGAACATGCTAATTAGCACGCCAATGCCCAGGGTCAGCGCAAATCCTTTCACCAGCCCCGCGCCGAAGTAAAACAGCGCTAGGCAAGAGATTAAGGTGGTAACATTGCCATCTAAAATGCTCGAAAAAGCCCGGAAAAAGCCCGACTCGACAGAGCGATATAGGGTCTTGTCCGATCGCAGCTCTTCGCGGGTGCGCTCAAAGATCAGCACGTTGGCATCCACCGCCATGCCAATGCTGAGAATGAACCCGGCAATGCCCGGCAGGGTAAGGGTGACCCCCAGCAGATTAAAAGCGGCCCAGGTGAGCAGAGCGTAGATAATTAGCGAAATATCGGCCAGCACCCCCGGCAGGCGGTAATAAACCGCCATGAATACTAGCACCAATGCCAGACCCGCCATCCCCGCATAGAGGCTCCGCTGAATGCTGTCGCGCCCCAGAGTAGCCCCCACAGTGCGGTTTTCGACCACTTCTACAGGCAGGGGCAGGGCGCCTCCCCGCAGCTGAATAGCCAGCTCGTTAGCCGACTGGGCGTCAAAGTTGCCCGAGATCTGGGCACCGCCGCCAGTGATGCCCGTGGTGGCATACTCGGCGCTGACGGTGGGGGCGCTGATCATGCGATCGTCCAAGAAAATACCGATGCTGCGTCCGGTACCTGCCACCGAGCGGCTGATCTCAGCAAACTCGTTACCGCCCTCGTTGTTAAACCGCAGTGAAACCACCCAGCGGCCGCCATTGTCGTTGCCCGCAAAGGCATCGGCCAGTTTGTCGCCCCCCAGGGTGCTGGGCTCAAACAAATTGCGAATGGCGGCCTCGCTAGCGGCAATGTCGGCCTCCAACCGGTCAATGCGAGCCTGGGTGCTGCTGTCAACCTCGTCAGGGGTCTCCGGTAAAGTGGCCTGGAGTGCCGCCAGCTCCCCAACGTGCCCCTGGAGAATCTGATTTTCGATAGGCAACTGTTGCTCGGTACCGGGCCGCTGGGAGCGAAACTCAAGCTGAGCCGTACCTCCCAGCACCCGCTCCGCTTGCTCAGGGTCGCTGACCCCAGGCAGCTGTACCACCAGCTGGTCGTTGCCAACAATCTGCACCACCGACTCTGCTACACCAAGGCCGTTGACCCGGCCCTCTACCACCTCTCGCACCCGCTCCATCTCACGCTCGGTGATAGTGGGCACCTCTTCTGTGGGCTGCACCTGAATGGTGAGCTGGGAGCCGCCGCGCAGGTCTAACCCCAAATTGGTGGGGATCTGGCTAATCACTCCCACGGCGGCAATGGTGAGCGCCAATATGATCCCTAGCCAGACTCGATGTTTTGCCATGGTGATTCGCTGCGGTGTGGGTGCGGGCGGGGATAGTACCCCGACAAAATAACAATGAGAGGGGGGAGGTTTATTAACAAATATAGGTGACGGTGGGCCGTGCCCACCTATGGCTAGACTTTGAGGGCGACCATGTTTTCGACGGCGGCCTCGATTTGCTTGGGCTGCACGATGGTCAGTGTCTCTAGCTTACCGTTGTAGGGGGTCGGGATGTCTTGGGACGACAGCCGCACCACGGGGGCATCGAGTTCGTCAAAGTAGCGATCGTTGATGGAGGCGATGATTTCGGCTCCAATGCCGCCGGTTCTCATACACTCTTCGACGATGATCACCCGGTGGGTTTTCTTAATCGACGCACCAATGGTGTCAAAGTCGAGGGGCTTGAGGGAAATCAGGTCGATCACCTCGGGGTCGATGCCCTTTTTCTCTAGGCCTTTCACCGCCTGGGTGACATGGTGGCGCATGCGCGAGTAGGTGAGAATGGTGACATCTTTGCCGGGCCGCACGATCTCGGCTTTATCCAACGGCACCACGTACTCGTGATTGGGCAGGTCTTCTTTGAGGTTGTAGAGCAGAACGTGCTCAAAGAACAGCACCGGGTTGTCGTCACGAATGGCGGCTTTGAGTAACCCTTTGGCATTGTAGGGGGTAGAGCAGGCGACGATCTTCAGACCCGGCACCGCCTGAAAGTAGGCCTCTAGCCGCTGGGAGTGCTCGGCCCCCAGCTGTCGTCCCACGCCACCGGGGCCGCGAATCACCATGGGGATTTTGTAGTTGCCGCCAGAGGTATAGCGCAGCATGCCCGCATTGTTGGCAATTTGGTTAAAGGCCAGCAGCAAAAAGCCCATGTTCATGCCCTCGATAATTGGGCGCAGGCCGGTCATGGCTGCACCGACAGCCATGCCGGTAAAGCTGTTTTCGGCGATCGGGGTGTCGAGCACGCGCAGTTCGCCGTACTTCTCGTAGAGATCTTTGGTGACCTTGTAGGAGCCGCCGTAGACGCCGACATCTTCGCCCAGCACAAAGACGGTGTCGTCGCGGCCCATCTCTTCGTCGATGGCCTCGCGGAGGGCGTTAAATAGAAGGGTTTCTGCCATTTTGGGGATGTGGGTGGGTAATGGATAGGGGGTGGGGGCTCTGGAACAGCAGGGCTCAAATCCCCTCCTAGGAGGGGTAGGGGTGGGTCTGAGTACTGGCTTAGCAAAGTTGCAGCCTAGCGTTTGGGATCAGGCTAGATTTTTCGACATCTAAGAAATTCCCGATTCAAAACTCTCTCAGACCCACCCCGCCCTGCGGGCACCCCTCCGAGGAGGGGACGGGAGAATCTAGTCTTCAGCGAAGATATATTTATAGAGATCGTCGGGGCTAGGCTCGGGGCTGTCTTCGGCGAAGGTGAGGGCGTCGTCGATGCGGGTTTGAATGCGATCGCGCACTTCCTTCAGCGCCCCCTCATCAACCAGGTTGTGCTCTAGCAGGTAGGCCTCAAACCGCTTGATCGGGTCGCGAGCCAGCCAGGCTTCTTTTTCGGCTTTCGATCGCAGCTCGTCAGGATCAGCTAGAGAGTGACCGCGAAATCGGTAGGTAAGGGCTTCGATTAGAGTGGGGCCTTCGCCAGCGCGGGCGCGGGCCACGGCCTCCTGGGCCACAGCCCGCACAGCCATCACATCCATGCCGTCAACTTCGACGCCGGGCAGACCAAAGACCGAAGCTTTTTTGTAGATCTCAGGTTGGGAGGTGGCGCGCTCGTGGGCCATGCCGATCGCCCACTTGTTGTTTTCCACCACAAACAAGATCGGCAGCTTCCAGAGAGCGGCCATGTTTAGGCATTCAAAAAACTGACCGTTGTTGCTGGTGCCGTCGCCAAAAAAGCAGGCGGTGACCTGGTCGGCGCTGGGGTCGCCCAGGGCGTCTTTACGGTAGCGCGACTGAAATGCCGCCCCTAGAGCAACGGGAATACCCTCACCGATGAAAGCAAAGCCTCCCAGCAGGTTGTGCTCGCTAGAAAACAGGTGCATGGATCCGCCCCGGCCCTTGCTACAGCCGGTCTCTTTGCCAAATAGCTCGGCCATGACGTTTTTGGCGGGCACCCCAGCGCTGAGGGCGTGGACGTGGTCGCGGTAGGTGCTGCACACGTAGTCATCGGAGCGCAGAGACTTAATCACCCCAGTAGAGACGGCCTCTTGACCGTTGTAGAGGTGCACAAACCCAAACATTTTGCCCCGATAGTACATCTCGGCGCACTTGTCTTCAAAGTAGCGGCCCAAGACCATATCTTCGTAGAGCCTCAGCCCCTCAGCCGACGAGATCTGAGCCACCGGAGCCTGGGCTTGGGGTAATGTTCGTTCTTGAACCATGGGTTTTGCTGGGTCCTACGCCGCGATATCCAACATTTGACTATACCGAAAAGTCACCCCCCTGGGCAGGGCAAGGGTCGAGATCGGTGCTTTAAATCATACGAATTGTCCTGCCTGGCCTTAGGGCGAGGCCAGGCTATAGAAGAGACCTTGATCGGCTCGCTGAGGCCAGGGTCTAGACTGGCCTTAACTTTAGGGGTTGGCAGCGACGGCGGTCTGCTAGCCCGGAACCTTTCATAGTTTCTTTGACGTTCCTGCTCTGTTGTGACGCAGTAGCCCCTGATGGCTAGGCAGCAGCGGCTTCAAGAAGCTAGAGCTGACCTAACCCCAACCAGGTCAGCCTCGTATAAACTTCTCCTCTGATCTGGTCTGGTTTTGGGTCAAACACGATAGGGTGTAACTATTTTCTAAGGGTGCTAACAACTCGGGTGTCAGGGCACAGGTTAGTCAGGATCCTAGAGGACAAAAGGGAAAGCCCACCAGAGGAAAATCGAGGTATAACGGCTGGGGCAGTCTGCAACATATCTTTTTGGATACTATTTCAAATGAGTTGGCCGTTGGGGATGTGAGCTGTGCAAATTCCGCTAGACTACTACCGAATTTTGGGGTTACCCATTCAGGCGACTGCGGCTCAGCTTCAGCAGGCCCACAGCGATCGCGGCTTGCAGCTGCCCCGACGCGAGTTTTCTGCCGCTGCCATTGAGGCCCGCAAGCAGCTCATTGACGAAGCCTACGCCGTGCTGTCTGACCCCGATCGCCGCCACAGCTATGACAGCAAGTTTTTGGCCAGCGCTTACACCGATGTGGCTCTCGATGCACCGGTTGCCCTAGCTGAGGCGGGCGGCGGGCGCACCTCAGGCTTGGAGGTGCGCGCTGACCTGGGAGAAGCAGCGCTGCGATCGCTGGCCACCGAGCCGGGGGGCGGCGAGGCCCACAGCTCCAAAATTGAGATCGAGCCCGATCAGCTAGTGGGTGCCCTGCTACTACTGCTAGAGATGGGCGAGTATGAGCAGGTGTTGCAGCTGGGCCAACCCCTGCTGACTAACCCTTATGCTCTCGGCGACAGCGCTGCCGCCGGCTCGGCCCCCGACGATGTGGTTTTGACCCTCTCTCTGGCATGTCTCGAGCTGGGGCGCGAGCAGTGGCAGCAGCGTCAGTACGAAATCGCCGCCGAG
The DNA here is from genome assembly GCF_055795045.1 of Pseudanabaena sp. PCC 9330. Lineage (NCBI taxonomy): Bacteria > Bacillati > Cyanobacteriota > Cyanophyceae > Pseudanabaenales > Pseudanabaenaceae > Pseudanabaena > Pseudanabaena sp. PCC 9330. The sequence continues at coordinate 17,001 of NZ_JAYFES010000054.1, forward strand.
TCCCTTCAGACCGGCCACGACCTGCTGGCTCGGGGCAATCTCTTCCCCACCATTCGGGCCGAGATTCACACCGAGCTGTACAAGCTGCGGCCCTACCGCATTTTAGAGCTGCTGGCCCGCCCCCTCGACCAGACCCGTGAGCGCCGCCAGGGGCTGAAGCTGCTCAAGGCCATGCTCGAAGACCGGGGCGGCATAGAGGGTAGTGACGACGACCTCTCTGGGCTGGCAATCGACGATTTTTTACGCTTTGTGCAGCAGTTGCGCGACTACCTAACCGCCTCCGAACAGCAGGAGCTGTTTGAGCATGAAGCCCGCCGCCCCTCCCCTGTGGCCACCTATCTAACGGTGTATGCTCTGCTGGCCCGTGGTTTTGCCCGCCACCAGCCAGCCCTGGTGCGCCGCGCCAAACAGCTGCTGCTGCGTCTAGGTGCGCAACAGGACGTACACCTGGAGCAGGCGGTATGTGCCCTGCTGCTGGGTCAGACCGAGGAGGCCAACCGCGCCCTTGAGCTCAGCCAAGAGTTCGAGCCCCTGGCCTACATTCGCGAACACTCGCGCCAGTCACCCGACCTGCTGCCGGGGCTGTGCCTCTACGCCGAACGCTGGCTCAAGGATGAGCTGTTTCCGCACTTCCGCGACTTCAAAGACCAGGAGGCCACTCTCAAAGACTACTTTGCCGATGACCAGGTACAGGCCTACCTCGAGACCATGCCTGCCACCCCTGGCGAAGCCCCCCGCTGGTCGCCTAGCCCGCCCCCGACGCCCTCTCAGTTCTCTGGCCCTGGAATGCAGCCAGCTGCGCCAGGGGCATCGTTCTCAACCTCGGCGTTTCCTACCATTGAAGGGTCACTGCCTATCGGTGCTCCGACCATGCCTAACCCCGTCACCAGTGGTCGACGGGTCGACAGCCCGCCCCGATCGCCCCAGCCCTTAGGTTCCAGCGACAACGGCTACGATGATTTCTCCCTCAGTGCGGGCAGCGATCGCAATGGCCGCAGCCAAGGAGTCATCGCCGCTGACGATGATCTACGAGTGGCTGAGCGAGTTGCCCAGCTCTCCCCCGAGGGCAAAATGGCCCCCGCTGGAGAAAAACTCCCCCCCCGCGATCGCCGTCCCGCTGCGGCCAGCCCCGATACTACCCTGGCCCCTGGTCAGGCGTTTCCGCCTGGGGTAGCGGCGGCCAAGCGCGATCGCCCCTCACCCCGCTGGGGGCGGCTGGCTCTGGTGGGGGCAGCCGGGCTGCTAGGGGTCAGCATTTTAGGCTTTGGCACCATGCGCGCCCTGGGCTGGGTGACCGGTGCCCTCAGTGGCCCCCGCATTTCGGGTCAGCCCCTGGCCATTTCCCTCGATCGGCCTGCCTTCGAGATTCCTGAGGTGACCGCTGCTCCGGCAGAAATTGGCGTCAACGACATGGCCAGCCGAGTGATTAACACCTGGCTAGAGACCAAGCGGGCCTCCTTGGGCAAAGATTATCAGTCCAGCCGCCTGGAAGAGATTTTGCTGGAGCCGGTGCTTACCCAGTGGCGACGTCGGGCCGATGCCGCCGCCCAGGAGAGCTGGTACTGGGAGTATGAGCACAGTGTCGAAGTTGAGTCGGTCAGCCCCGACGACCCCACCGCCGATCGCTTGCAGGCGATCGCCGTAGTCTCTGAGCAGGCTCGCCTGTTTGAGTTTGGCGTCGAAAACACCAGTGCCTCCTACAACGATGTGCTGAGAATGCAGTACGACCTGGTGCGCCAGGACGGCAATTGGTACATCCAGGGCATGACCAAGCTGGCCGACGTCAACTAGGCTCTGTCGATGGGTGAATGGGTGGATAGGTGGGGACTCTCGGGGCAACAAAAAACCTTGTGTGGTTCTCGCACTATCACAGAGTTTAGGGCTAGGGGGTTCGGTAATTTCTCCGGCCCAGCAGCCTGAAACCGTGGTTTGATAGAATGCTGTTCGTATTAACTCCAGAGCTGAATGCCAGTAGATAGCCCCCCTCTTTCTCCGTCGCCGCTGATGCTCGACACTTTGGCTGACCCGGCGCTGCCCAGTGACGAGTGTCCTCGCCGGGCGCGCATTCAGCTTGACCTGCTGCTGCTGGCGATCGAAGCCCTTGACCTAGGCGGCAGCGAGGCCATGCTAGCGGTAGCCCGCGACCTGGCCCTCGACAACCTAGTCAGGGGTCGGGTGCATCTGTGGCTGTTACGGGGCACCAACCCCATGCGTCGCTACAGCCAGCGTCAACCCCTACAGATGGATGAGGCCAAGGCTCTGGTAATGATTATCTGCACCCTAGCCCGGCGGCTGACCGTGCTGACTCGTCAGCTACTCATTGGCCAGCAGCAACTCACTGACAAGCAGCTTTCCCTTGATCACCACTTTCGTTTGGCCGACTACATGACTCGTTTTCGCAGTCACTTTCGTGCCCGGATGAACCCTCGGCGAGCCGGGGTGATCGCCTACAGCACCGACGAAAAACTCGATGAGCTGGCAGTACAGCTGTTGCAGCAGCTGCTGCTCTGCTCTGGGGTACTCGGCCCCCAGCGGCTATGGAACAGCCTGTTTGACGGAGAAGTGTCATGACTATTCAACGTCAATACAGCCTGCCCCACTGCAACTTGATCTTAGAAGGGTTGAGTACCGACGCCCTTGACCCCCTAGCCCCTCTGACAGTGTTGATGAATGTCGAGTGCCGTCTACCCGGCGTCGCCGATGTTACCTTAACCGGCGGGCGTGAGTTTCTCGATAGTCTGGTGGCCGCCGTCAGCCGCTATGGCCAGCAGTTGCTCAGCGGTGTCGCTTATCCTGCCGATGCTACTCAGGCACCTCCTATGGTTGCGCTGAAGCCGGGAGATAGCTTTTATCACCATTTAATTGTGCAGCAGCAGCCCCTGGGGGAGCCGGTCAGCGACGTCAGTGCTCAGCCACCCCTAGATATCAAGCTCAATACAGTACAGCTTTACGACTTGGTGGAGGCGATCGATCAACTGCTGGCCGATACCCAGACCCTGCCCGACCTAACCGCTCAGTTTAAGGTGGTGTCGCGGCGGTTGGTGCAGTCTAACGAACCCGTAACCAAGCGAGCGGCCCCGGCAGCCCTGGGTGCAGCGGCTCTGGCCGCCGCTGGCTTGGCTCTCTTCTTTGTACCCCCGCCCGAGTTTGAGCCCAGCCGCTCTGAGCTGGAGTCAACCGCCCCCGCTGAGACCACTGGGGCAGAATCCGCTGCTTCACCGCCTTCAAGTAGCGAAGCCTCTTCTGAGCTTTCTCCCGAAGTCGGGGATCTAAGTCGTCTGGAAAATGCCCCTGCGATCGCCGATGCCGCCACCGTTGCCCTTCTCCAGAGCGACGTGGCCGAGCGGCTGCGCCAGTCCTGGGCCGACGCCCCCCGCCCCAGTGATGATCTGGCTTACCGCATTGTGGTGTCTGAGGATGGCGACATTCTGGGCTACAAATACGAAACCGATCTGGCCCTGGCAGAGGTCGACAACACGCCCCTCCCTGAGCTGACCTTTGTGCCGGTGGCCGGGGCAGCTCCAGTGGATGAGCGAGTGGCCCAGTTTATCGCCACCTTTACCCCCGCAGGTGAGGTTGTGCTAGAGCCCACTGGCGGCAATTCCGAGGCGGCGGCTCAGCCCTCAGAGTCGCTGCCGGCCTTGACCGATAAGGTGACCGATGGCGATCGCATTCGCGCCCTCAACAGCACCCTCTACGACAACATTCTGGCAGATCTAGGCCCGCTGTCGGCCAATGAAGCCCTGCGTTTTCGGGTGCGTCTGACCGAGTCTGGGGAGGTAGTGGGCTACGAGCCAATCAACGCCGCTGCTGGCCTGCTGGCTGCAGAAACACCGCTGCCAGAGATGGTGACAGCGGCCAATAGCAGCGCTGACCAGGTAGACTTTCAGGTGGTGTTTACCGAGCGGGGCGTGCTAGAGGTAAACCCCTGGGATGGCTGGCCCCAGTGAACTCATACCCAGTAAATTTAGGCCCAGTGATCCCAGACCGAGTAAGTTCAGACCCGGTGCAGTCAATCCCCGGTCAACGGTTCCTAGTAGGGCTGGCCCTTCCCCGCCCCATAGCCAATCGCCCGATGGTGTTCAATCGATCGCATCATGGCTGATTCTCCCGACCTGCCGCCGATTTCCCCTGACCCCGCCCCGACTGAAGGGGTGACTCAGCCTGTTGTAACCTCTCGCCTGGTTGGCAAGTCTACATCGGGACTAGGGGCCGGGCTGCACGCTCTATGGATATTGCTAGTGCGGTTGCTGGTGCTGGGGGTGAGCGTCAGTACAGGCTGGCTGCTAGGTATGGCAATCGCTCAGTTTTTTCCGTCCCGCAGCTCAGCGCCGCCGATCGCCGAGCTGGCCTTGCGCCAAAGCAGCCAGACGGTCGGTAAGCTGCAACAGCTGCCCAACTGGTGGCAGGGAGATTCACCCGTAGCCCCCAGCACAGGTGATCCACCTCCGGTGGCTGAGGCCCCGGCTGAGCCCGCAACCGATCGAGCAGCGGCTGAGCTGTCGTCAGAGGAGCGCGATCGCATCCAAACTGATCTGGCCCTACTCCAGCAAGATTTCGCTAGCCTGAGCACCCGCCTGCAAACCCTGGAGTCTGCTCTGGGCGCTTCCCCCACCGGCACCCTGGAGGAGCGATTGGCAATGCTCGATCAGCGCCTTGATTCACCTGAAGCCCCAGTTTCTGGAGCTACCAACTCTGAGGTTTCAGGTGCTGAAGCTCCAGGGTCAGACACAGCGCCTTCTCCCACCGTCGCCCTGGTACCCTACGAAGAGCCGCAGTTTCCGCTGGTCAGCGATCGCATTCTCCTACCTAGTGCGCTGCTGTTTGCGCCCGGCAGCAGCATTTTGACCGGCCCCGGCCAGCAGTTGCTCGACAGCATTGCCGCCGACCTGCGTCGCTACGGCCCGGTGACCCTGCTGGTAGGTAGCCACACCGACCCGACCATTGCCACCGATGAAGCCAGCCCGCTGACGCTGCAACAGTCCCTGGCGGTACAGCAGTATCTGGCCCCCCAGGTCGAAGGGCCGCGCTGGGTCGCCCTGGGCTACGGCTATAGCCGCCCTCGCACCACTGGCACCACCGCTGCCGACCAACAGCGCAATCAGCGGGTCGAGATTGGCGTTGTGCCCGGTAGTTAAACTAACCCCAACCTCATGCGACTTGTCTTTTTTGGAACGCCCCAGTTTGCCGTACCTAGCCTCCAGCGGCTGCAGGCTGAGCCGGGCTTTGACCTGGCGGCGGTGGTCACCCAGCCCGATCGCCGCCGAGGACGCGGCAACAAACTCGACCCCTCGCCAGTAAAACAGGCGGCGGCAGGTTGCCCCATTTTTCAGCCCACCCGGATCAAAAAAGATGAGTCTACCCTGGTAGCTCTAGAGGCGATCGAGGCCGATGCCTTTGTGGTGGTGGCCTACGGGCAGTTACTCTCCCAGCGCATTCTCGACCTGCCCCGACTGGGCTGCATCAATGGCCACGGGTCGCTGCTGCCCGCCTACCGGGGGGCAGCCCCGATTCAGTGGGGCATTGTTAACGGCGAAACCGTCACCGGCATGACCACCATGCAGATGAACCTGGGCATGGATACTGGCCCCATGCTGCTCAAGTCACACCTGCCCATCGGCCTGCTAGATACGGCAGACGATGTGGCCACCGCCCTGGCAGATCAGTGTGCTGATCTGCTGGTGCAAACCCTGCACGGCCTGGCGGCGGGCAATCTCACCCCCATACCCCAAGATGACACCCTGGCCACCTACGCGCCGCTCATTCAAAAAGAAGACTTTGAGCTGGACTGGGAAAAATCTGCGATCGCCCTCCACAACCAGGTGCGTGGCTTCTACCCCAATGGTGTCACCAGCTTTCGCGGCCAACCCCTGAAGGTGATGGCTACGGTACCCCTAGACGAGCCTTACTGGGCAGCACTCCCTCCCGAGCTAGGGGCGCTGCGGGAGACCGTAGGAGCGATCGCCGCTAGTGTCCCAACTGCCTCCCCTAGCACCGTGGTGGGGTTGATCAAGGGCCAAGGCCCCCTGGTGCAGACCGGCAACGGGCTGCTGCTCCTACGCCAAGTCAAACCCACCGGCAAGCAGGCCCAGAGCGGCTCCGACTTTGTCAATGGCAGCCGCCTCCAGATAGGCGAATGTCTCGGCTAAACCATTGCCGCTTAAACTCTGTTGGTAAGCTGAATCAGGGCGATCGCCGGTTCTTCGCCGTCTAGAGAGATACCTCAACCATGAAAACAGAGCTTCTCCCCTCCACGGCAGTGTATGGCCCAGTGCCAGAGCATCTGCAAAATCGCCGCAACCTGGTTTTTTTAGTCCTGTCTGGGCTATTTCTCGGCACCCTCGGCATGCTCAACATTCTCGGCATTAGCCGGTTTGTCAACGTCTTTACCTGGGGCGACTTTGCCGTCACCGTGGCGGTCGGGGTCTTGCCCTACCCCCTAACGTTTTTGTGCACCGACTTGATCTCAGAGCTCTACGGCAAACAGCGGGCCAATCAGGTGGTGTGGGTGGGCCTGCTGCTCAATGCTTGGGTACTGTTTATCGTCTGGCTTGGGGGCATATTGCCGGGGTTTGAGGCCACCGACCCGGCCACCGGAGAGCTGGTGCGCGACGCCGCTGGGCGACTGCCGGTATTTTTTGAAATTCGCAATCTCACCTTCGGTGCGATCGCCGCTTCGATGATGGCCTACCTCACCGCCCAGTTTGTCGATGTGTATCTCTTCCACTTTTGGAAAGAATTGACCAACGGCAAACACCTGTGGCTGCGCAACAACGGCTCTACACTGATCAGCCAGCTGGTCGACACCACAGCGGTGGTGCTAATCACCCACTTTCTGGCCAGGGCCCTACCTATCGAGCCAGGACAAGAGCTATGGCCACAGCTGATTCGGTTTATTGGCTATGGCTACGTGTTTAAGCTCGTCGCGGCTTTACTCGACACCGGGCCGTTTTATCTTTGCGTGTTTTGGCTATCAGACTATCTCGGTCTAGAGTCGCCCGTCCCAAAGCCAAAACGCCCTCGCCTGGGCAGTCGAGGGCCTAATTGAGCCAAAGCCGCAGTGTTGAGAATGTTATCCGGCGTCGGCTCCACATTCTGCGCCGCTCCACAGCCGACGAGGCCGGTCTGCTGCGCCAAGACAAACTCACCTGGGTCACTGCCGCAGTCACCCTCCAAGCAGCTACTGATGACCGTCGAGACCCAGCTCCGCTTCCCCCGCCCTTAGCTACAAAAAATCACCCCCAGATCGCTGGGGGTGATAGGTATCGTCAGTTATTCCTCGGTCTACATGACCGTTAACGGGCGAGACCCAACAGAGGTGCGATCAATTACCTGATCGATCAGACCGTACTCCATTGCCTCATGGGGGCTCATAAAGAAGTCGCGCTCGGTATCTTCAGCAATTTTATCGTAGGGCTGGCCGGTATTGCTGGCCATTGCCTCATTCAGCTGCTTTTTCAGGTAGAGAATCTCTTTAGCCTGGATCTCAATGTCAGTAGCCTGACCCTGAGCACCACCGAGGGGCTGATGAATCATAATGCGCGAATTGGGCAAACTCATGCGCTTGCCCTTTTCTCCAGCGGTAAGCAAAAACGCCCCCATGCTGGCCGCCAGACCCACGCAGATGGTACATACCTGGGGCCGAATATGGTTCATGGTGTCGTAGATGCCTAGACCGGCACTCACTGACCCACCAGGGGAGTTGATATAGAGGTAAATATCTTTGTCAGGATCCTCAGCTTCAAGAAACAGCATCTGAGCCACGATCAGATTCGCCGAGTCGGCAGTCACCTCTTGGCCCAAAAAAATAATGCGCTCCCGCAACAGGCGGGAATAAATGTCAAACGCGCGCTCGCCACGCCCGGATTGCTCAATAACGGTTGGAATCATGAGGATCAGCCACGTTTACTGGTTTATTTGATTCTAGCGAGTTGTGTTCCCCAGGGCGACAGCCGCATGGAGGGATAGCCGAATAATGATGAGGAGCAGCAAGACGCATTATCGATTAACCACAGCCACCTGCCTTGGCTAAGAGGGTGTTTGAAAGGTATGACGGGGTTAAAATCACACCAAGAACCCAGCCAAGGTACAGATCCTAGCAAGATAAATAAGGGCTTCTAAAGTTTCTGGTAGCCATTTGTAGTCTGGCACTGAGCGTTAACATTCCATCAGTCACGCTAAAACACGCTCAACCACTCACTCTTTCCACCAGGACAAACCTTTCGGCTTGCTGAGGTTGAAATACAATTTCGACGCTCCAGCGACGGATATTCATCACCCAGATCATAAAAATATATCAAGCATAGACTGCTTTGTAATATGCCTGATAATCAGGTGACAGCAGCGGTTGCCACCACTCACGGTGAGCAAGATACCACTGAACAGTATTCCGCAAGCCCTCGGCGACTGTGACAGAAGGTGTCCATCCTAATTCCGTGCGAATCTTAGTCGCATCAATCGCGTAGCGGCGATCATGTCCTGGCCTATCTTTTACAAACGTAATCAACTGGCTGGCTGGATAAACAGGCAGGTCTGTTGCTAATTCATCCATAAGATTGCAGATCATGGTGACGAGGTCAATATTTTTGACTTCGTTATTTCCGCCAATATTATAAGTTTCTCCAGGATTAGAACGGTGAATAACGCAATCAATGGCACTGCAATGATCACCGACATAGAGCCAGTCTCGAATATTTTGACCATCTCCATAAATGGGTAAAGGCTTGCCCATTAAAATGTTAATACAAGTGAGTGGAACTAGCTTCTCGGGGAAATGGTAAGGGCCGTAGTTGTTGGAGCAGTTGGTGATCAGTGTAGGCATTCCATAGGTATGGAAATATGATCGCACCAAATGATCACTACCTGCCTTAGAAGCAGAATATGGACTATTAGGAGCATAGGGAGTTATCTCAGTAAACGCGAGATCATTCTCACCTAAGCTGCCGTAGACCTCGTCAGTCGATACATGCAAGAAGCGATCGCTCTCAGGCTTTCCTCGATTCATCCAGTGCTGTCGAAAACTCTCTAACAACGTAAACGTACCCACCACATTAGTACGCACGAAAGCGTCCGGGCCTAAGATTGAGCGATCGACATGAGATTCTGCTGCGAAGTGGGCAACAGTATCAATTGATTCTTCTACCAGGAGTTGATCGAGTAAAGGTCGATCGCAAATATCTCCTTGCACAAACCGGAATTGTGGTGAACCGTGCAAACCCTTGAGGTTGTCGAGATTTCCTGCATAGGTTAAAGCATCAAGGACAATAATGCGATCGTTCGGATAAGTCTCAAACCAGTGATGCACAAAATTAGAGCCAATAAATCCAGCTCCTCCCGTAATCAATATTGTTTTGGAGGTTCTCAGCTCTTGGTAGCTATTTGGTTGCTGATCTGAGGTAGCCATATGTTTAGCTTGTGATATAAATTCAAAAACAAATTCAAGAATACGAGAGCGGCTTAGGCTAGCTCCACCTGACTATCGTCACCTATCATTAGTCTAACTGCCCTCGGCCGTTGAGGTGCTTCTTTAACTTGTGCTCGTTGACCAATTAAGCTATCTACAATCCGTTGGTGAATATCGAGAATCTTAGCCCCCTGGAGTAGGACACTATGCTCTATTTCAGCATTCAACAGCACGGCATTATCTGCAATGCTGCTATAAGGGCCAATAAAGCAGTTCTCAATATTACAATCCTCGCCAATAATGACCGGGCCTCGAATCGTACAGTTCCTGACTTTAGAACGTTCCCCAATTCGAACTCGCCCAATTATCTGACTTTGCTCATCAACATCGCCATTGTTTGCAGCAACAAGACAAGTATCAAGAATCACACGGTTAGCTTCTAGAAGGTCGTCTTTTTTGCCCGTATCAAGCCACCAGCCTTGTATCTGTCTAGCCTCCACTTGGTTATCGTGATCGATTAAATACTGAATAGCATCGGTAATTTCTAGCTCTCCTCGTGCAGAAGGTTGAATATTAGCGATCGCCTCATGAATACTGCTATTAAACAAATAGATGCCAACAAGAGCCAGGTTTGATTGTGGAATTTTAGGCTTTTCAACAAGTCTCAGTACTCTTCCACTTTGATCAATCTCAGCCACACCAAATGCAGTAGGATTTGGCACGGCACATAGCAGCGTAAGTGCATCTAAGTGTTTAGTCTTGAATTCATTCAGAAATATGTTCAAGTCACTTTGAACTAGGTTATCTCCAAGATACATAATGAATGGAGAATCGCCCAAGAATGGTTGAGCTACCTTGACAGCATGAGCTAGGCCTGCCGGTTGCTCCTGAAGAATATAAGAAATGTTGGCTCCAAAACGGTCTCCGTTACCTGTTTTAGCTTGAACTTCAGCCCCCGTTTCGGGGCTAATAATAATGCCGATGTCTGTAATGCCAGCCTTTACTAAATCTTCAATTCCATACCAAAGAATTGGCTTATTAGCTACAGGAACAAGCTGCTTGGCCCCTGTATAAGTCAATGGACGAAGGCGCGTACCCTTACCACCTGAGAGAATAATTGCTTTCATAGAGATTAAATAGGTTTTAGAACTATGGACGACTTGTCAGCTAACTGCTTGAGCATTTGGCGAAGACCTTGTCGCCAGTGCGGAGCATAACAACCCAGCAAAGCAGCTATTTTTTTCCCAGATAGCACTGAGTAAGCTGGCCGAGTCGTTGGAGTTGGATATTCTGCTGTGCTAATCGGGATAATTCGCTGTATCTTAAGTGGAAAACCTAAGAAAGCAGCTTCCTCAAAAATAGCAACTGCAAAGTCATACCAACTAATTGCGCCGCTATTGGTGAAATGGTAAATACCGTTAACTGAGTTCTTGCTAGCAGCACTAAGATCTAGATGGGGAATCAATAGGGCGATTGCTTCTGAGAGATCCACTGTCCAGGTAGGAGAACCAATCTGATCAACAACAACCCGAAGTTCTTCTCTCTCGGCTCCTAGTCGAAGCATAGTTTTCACAAAGTTACCCTTTCCCCCAGCACCATAGACCCATGCCGTTCGGAGAATGATATGGCGATCGCAAGACTTCTGAACCCCCATTTCTCCAAGCAGCTTAGACTTCCCATAAGCCCCGATAGGATGAGGCAAGTCATCCTCTATATACGGTGTATTCTTCTGACCATCAAATACATAATCCGTAGACACATGGAGCAGAGAGGCTCCTATCCGCTGGGCTTCCTCTGCCATTACAGTAGGAGCCGTTCCATTTACGGCGATCGCTCGACTAGGCTCACTTTCGGCCCGATCAACCGCTGTATAAGCAGCAGCATTAACAATAAGATTGGGTTGAATACTCTGAATTATGTGCCGAATGGCACCAATATCTTCTAAGTCTAGGCTATCTCTTCCATAACATATAGTCTCATACTTAGCAGCAAGTATGGGTTGCAAATCCTGCCCTAGCTGGCCATCCTTTCCCACCAAGAGAATACGCGTCATGCATACACCTCTGCATCTTTCAGAAAGACACCCGCTTCATCCTTAGCAGAAAGAATTGGCGATGCGTTTAGATTCCATGCGATCGCTAGACCTGGATCATTCCAACGAATACTGCGTTCATACTCAGGAAAATAATAGTCCGTAGTCTTATAGAGAACCTCAGCCACATCAGAAATCACCAAAAAACCGTGAGCAAAACCAGGCGGAACCCACAGCTGATGCTTACTTTCAGCACTTAACCGATAACTGACCCATTTACCAAAGGTTGGAGAACTGAGTCGAATATCTACGGCAACATCCAGAATCTCACCCACCACTACGCGAACCAGCTTACCTTGTGGCCTCTGAATCTGGTAGTGCAGACCCCGGAGCACGCGTTTCAGAGAGCGAGAATGATTATCCTGGACAAAATCAGCATCTATACTCACCTGGGCACAAAAGCTTCTTCTATTAAAGCTCTCAAAGAAAAAGCCACGCTCATCACCGTAAATATGAGGTTGTATAATCAAGACATCAGAAATTTCAGTCGGAACAACAATCATCCGCGTCCCCATTACCAGATTTCAATTAAAGGAACTACATAGACCCAAAAAATAATCAGCTAACAGATTAGCAAACTTGCGGATAAACAAGAACTACACGCGGTGCATCTCAGCCTTTCAACAAGTACTAATGCACAATCATCAAACCCATGAGAGTCAAGGGTTTTGAAAGGCATCTTACTCTTAGACTTGCAAGGGGTGCATCCCAGTCTTGTAAGTCTAGGGATAAGACGCTGTTCAAAGCCCTTAATTCTCCTATGTTTGATGACTACGTATTTGTACTTATTGCAAAA
>NZ_JAYFES010000055.1:0-54211 GCF_055795045.1 Pseudanabaena sp. PCC 9330
TGTAAGCAACGCAGATCCAGGGGCGCATGCCCAGGCGGTAGCTCAGTTCCCACTCACGACCCATGTAGCAGAAGACGCCGATGAGGAAGTGGAAAATCACCAACTGGTAAGGGCCACCGTTGTACAGCCACTCATCCAGGGAAGCGGCTTCCCAGATGGGGTAGAAGTGCAGGCCAATGGCGTTGGAGGAAGGCACAACAGCACCGGAGATGATGTTGTTGCCGTACATCAGGGAGCCAGCGACGGGCTCACGGATGCCGTCGATGTCGACGGGGGGTGCAGCGATGAACGCTACGACGAAGCAAGCGGTAGCAGCGAGCAGGGTGGGGATCATCAACACGCCGAACCAGCCCACATACAGGCGGTTCTCGGTGCTGGTGACCCACTGGCAAAACTGCTCCCACAGGGAAGCGCTTTCGCGCCGCTGTAGAGTAGTGGTCATAATGTATTAGTCCAGGTAAAGGTACTAAGTATGTTCGCTGAGATTTATTTCAGCTAATGTTACGTTATCACACATTTCTAAATACATGCCGAGAAAAAATAACCTCAGTCGAGTATTTGGGTTGGATTCAAGCCTAAGGAGTTGCATTCCCGAGCGCTTGGTGATGGAATAGAGTCTGCGCTGTCTATATACAGATATCGCAGTTACGGGGGCGTGGCGGAATGGTAGACGCTACGGACTTAGAAAACTGAGCCTTAGCGGAGAAATCTGCTAAGTGGAAGCTCTCAAACTCAGGGAAACCTACCTCTGGCTAAGGCTGGACAAGGCAATCCTGAGCCAAGCTGACCGTCTCTAAATCAGAGAGGTCTGAAGGTGCAGAGGCCCGACGGGAGCTACCCTAACGTGCAGTCGAGGGTAAAGGGAGGGTCCAATTCTCAAAGCCTGGAACAGACTTGAGCCTGTTTGGGCAGCAGCGAAAGCTGCGGGAGAATGAAAATCCGTTGACCTTAAACGGTCGTGAGGGTTCGAGCCCCTCCGCCCCCATACCGCTTTTTGAAGAGTCGAGATATGGAAGTCGTTGCCTACGGCAGTTAATCGTTGCGTTTATGGCCCCGATTCTGGATAGGGACTAGTAGAGAGTACGTTTTATTGCTTTGCTACACGGCTGTACCGCATATCCTAACGGTTCTGGCTGTATTTGGATTTAGGTGAAAAACTGGCCTTGAAGGGCAGCAACCGGTGGATATGGGGTTCTCCTGGGCTGAGTTGATAAACTTCAGCACAATGGCTTAATCAGCCAAAGACTATTTGAGTTGTGTTATTTTACACAGAAGACCTATGTTTGTTACCAGCCTACGACGCTAGTGACAAGTTTGATTTGCGCTCGACCCGGTTTTCAGTCGCATCTCTGAAGCCTGGTCGGTAACGGTGCTTTTCCTAGGCTGTCAATGCGGGGCCTGTTGTTTAAAGCTATCAGGGCAACATTAAGAATTTTTTGCTGAGTAACTCTGATTAGGTCTAATTTTTAGTGACCTCAATTAAGCTGGTTCGGGTTATTTAGGATCTCAGAGTTGTTGTGGCTGACCGGTTATTGGACTAGAGAGAGTCTTAGGGGAATCTCTTTGGCCCACGGGATAGTCAGGGTTTGAGCTTTAGGAAGCGATTGTTTTGAGAAGCTGTGTCTGGATATCCTGAAATGGGGTCAAGTGACCTTGATCGTCAGCCCGGCCTTTCGCTGGCCCAGGCTCAACGCGTTATTTATGATTTTTTGTTAGAGATTGTTAAGGTTTGGCATCCGAAAGATGTTCTGGATGAGTTCCGTCATCTGTTTATTCACCATACTGATTCGGTGAGTTCTCAGACCCTGCCAGCTCTCCACGTAATTTTGTTTGCCAATGACGAGGCAGAGTTTCGTAATACTATCAAGCGATCTTGCTATATTCTCGTCAATAACTGGGAGGTGGCTCGCCAGTTCGAAGCTATTCAGTCGTTGGTAGATCTATTTAATGATCCTTTGCTTCAGCGGCGTACGCTGTCACCAACGCTCAAGCGTCTGCGCTATTGGATCCTTCGGTTTATCCAGAGTGATGATTTTGGAGAGCTACAGCTATTTGCGGCCCGCTATGTCGAAGAGCGCACGGTTAACCGCCCAGGTGAGTGGGCTTCTCGATACACCTCGTATCTACTGGTACCCCAGTATGTCAATGAAGGCAACCCGCTAGAACAGCGCCAGGCAGCCCGAGCCTTATCGCGTCGCCTAAAGGAGAAGTTTAAACATGACTTGGCCATGTATACGGCCTATGGGGAATCGGGCACACCCCAGGGGCGGTCGCTACAAAATCCTACTGCTCTAGGGGATAGTGCGCTACGCTTGGTCAGAGCCATTGTGGCCAAGCGAGGCGACTTTAGCTACAAAAATCTCGCTCGGCTATTTTTTCACCAGGTGCATGAGAGCAGCTACGGTGAGTTTAAGCGCAGCTTGCCAGGTTACCTGCTCTACACCGTCAGCGGCAATCCTATCTCTCAACAAATTCAAGATCACCTAGAGGCAAGGTTGAATGATCTGTACACCGAGTTTGACCACGAGCCCATCGGCCGATCCCTGGTGCTGCGCACTAGCAATCGGCTGATCGATTGCCTCTTGACCGAGGACGAGCAGCCGTCTCCCCTGTTTTCGCTAGTTTTGTCCCAGGGCAATGCACTAACGCTGGCCATCATTTTGCTCAAGCTAGTGCTAATCTCTCGGCAGTCGCTGCTCTACCTAGAGGCTAAGATTGCCAAGTTGATTCGCTACTATGAGCAGTTTCCCCAGAGCGAGTGTCAGTGGGTGATTAACTTTTTGGAGGTCTTTCAAATTACTTTTGCTGTCTATGCCAATAATATTGAGTACAACCTGGTCAGAGTATCGGGTGATGGGAAGACGACGGCGGCCCATATCGCCGAGTTGAAGGACTCAGATATATTTCGGATTTTTTCCCAGACTATGAATGACGCCGCTGCACCAGAGGATTTTCTAGAGCTAGGGGATATCTAGAGATTGTCAGACCCAGAGGTTGGCAGGCTGTGCCAGGTGTGTAGTGCCGATTGATAGATAGCTTGCCAGGGTAGCTGATGGCGGCGGGCCAGCTCTGCACAATCTTCGTACTCGGGATGGACATTGAGCAGAGCCTGGGTCTGGGGATGGTAGGCCAGTTTGACCGCAACAGAGCCGTAGGGGGTCTGTAACGTTTTTAGCAGGCGATCCAGCACCCACCGCTGCTGGGTCTGGCGTCGAATGCCCAGGGTCGGGGTTTCGGCAAATAGGATGTCGAGGCAGTGGCGTTCTTCTACGGGGCGACATAGGGTTGTGATCAGCAGTCCTGGACGAGATTTTTTCATACCTAGGGGCTGGGTGAAAACATCGAGGGCACCGGCTGCAAGGAGGCGATCGCACAGATAGCCCACGGCCTGGGGCAGCATGTCGTCTACCTGGGTTTCTAGCAAAACAACGGTTTCAGCTTTGTAGGGGATGTCGGGGGTGGGGGGGACGGCCTGAGTCTCTGGAGACGAGGCTCGCTTGTCCGGGGGGATGTACTGGTGGGCCTGCTGGGGCTGTTGGCCGATCCATAGGCGCAAGATATTGGGCACCGGCAGCGATTTGCCGCCTGCCCCTAGTCCCGTGCGCTGGAGTTGCATGGGGGGTGGATCGCCAAAGGAATCGGCCAGGGCGGTGGCGATCGCCGCTCCGGTGGGGGTTACCAATTCACCCTCTAGCCCGTTGCTGTAGAGTGGCACCTGGCCTTGCTCCATCAGTTTGAGCACCGCTGGGGCTGGCACCGGCAGCCAGCCGTGGGCCGCCCGCACCCGGCCTCGCCCGGTAGGCAGCGGCGAGCAAACCAGGGTGTCTATGCCCAGATAGTCGAGCCCGAGGCAGGTGCCGACGATGTCGACAATGGCATCAGTGGCCCCCACCTCGTGGAAGTGCACCTGATCGATGGGAATGCCGTGGACGGCGGCTTCGGCCTCGGCCAGGCGATGAAACACTGCCAGGCTCCAGCGGCGGGCGCGATCGGGGAGGGCCGCCTGGGTGATGAGCTGCTCGATCGCAGGCAGGTTGCGCCCTGGTAGCTGGCTGCGATCAGCCGCAGGGGAGACAGGATGCATGCGATCGGGGCCGTGCTCGTGGGAATGATGCTGGCTGGGCTCGTGGGAGTGATGTGTACTGTGCCTATGGCTGGGGGCGATCGCCCCTGGGTCAGCGGGTGAAGAGAGCATGACCTCGGCGAAGAGAGCCCGCAACCCCTGGCGCTGGGTAGGGGTAACCGACAGAATGAATTCGTCGTCTAGCCCGAGGCCGGTGAGATGCTCTTGCAGATAGGTTAGGGGCACCCCGGCATCGACCAGAGCCGCCAGACACATATCCCCGGCGATGCCCGTGGGGCAGTCAAGGTAAGCTATGGTTTTCAATGGAGCACTAGACAACAGAGCACTAGATAGAGAAGGGGACAGGGGCAATGGCAACGGTCTATAAGCTGCATCCTAATAACCCCCAGGGCCGCAAGGTAGAGGCGATCGCAGCGGCGCTGAGACAGGGTGCAGTGGCCCTTTACCCCACAGACACAGTCTACGCCATCGGTTGCGACCTCAACCACAAGGGGGCGGTGCAGCGGGTGCGGCAGCTCAAACAGTTAGCCAACGAGAAGCCGCTGACGTTTTTATGTGCGTCGCTGTCGAATATTGCTGACTATGCCCTGGTCAGCGATGGGGCCTATCGGTTGATTCGGCGGTTGATTCCCGGTTCGTTTACGTTTTTGCTGCCCGCCACTCGCCAGGTGCCGCGCCTGGTGATGAGTCCTAAACGGCGCACCACCGGGATTCGCGTACCCGACCACCCTGTCTGTCTGGCCCTGGTCGAAGCGCTTCAGAACCCGGTGATCTCCACCTCGGCACTGACGCTGCTACCGGCGTCGAGCAAAGGGCAGCCCGTAGACAAAATGGTGATGTTTGACACCTTAGAGAAACTGGTGGATATCATCGTTGACGATGACCAGCCGCTCACCTACGAGGTCTCAACCATTCTAGATATGGAGGGTGATGACCCAGTGATCGTACGTCAGGGGCTGGGTTGGGAAAGAGCGCTGGAGTGGGGTGCTCAGCTGGAGTAGCGCTCAGCGCGCCGTCGATTTCTCTTAACTTATAGGGAGCTGAGCCCCAGGGCAAGGGTCAATCTGACCTAAGGGCGACTGATTAACTGGCACAGCCCTTAGGAAAACTCATTGCCGCAACTCGATGTTCTTAGCAACCCCTACCGGAACAGTCAGGATCTGACAGCACGCTGACTGTCCTGGTGGGCTATTCGCGATTTCAGTGTCGTTGCTAGGATTGGGTAACTATGAAGACCGCATCTACCTGCTGTGCCATGCCCCCATCGCTTCCTGGGCTTTCACCAGAGCCCTCTGACCCCACCGATCGACCCATAGACCCGCTCCTAGCCCCACCCACGGCTCCACAGGCTCCGGCCACCGTGGCCCAGCTGGTAGAAGATCTGTTTGTGGCTCACTTGCAGCGGCGGCCCGGAGGTCTCAGCGGGGTGATGGCGCGGCTGACCGCAGAGGTCGATCGCATTTGCGCCAAGAGCGATCGCATTCAAGCTTCAGCCGATATTGCCCACTGGCAGGCCTCGCTGGTGCGCCACCGGGTGAGCAAATGCTTGGCCTACTACGACATGGGGGTGCAGAGGGGGCGAGTAGAGCTGCAAAGCAGCCTGAGTGCCATTGTCTATCGCCACATTGCACCCCAGGGCAGCTATTTGGGCTTTAAGGGGCGCTGTGCCTTAATCGAAGACTTCATGCAGATCTTTTCAATTGAGGTGTTTAACGCCCTGCGTCGCGAGCACAATCTGCCTGCTAGCTACCAACCCCACACCCGGCTAGAAGTGGCTGAATACATGGCCTTTAGCGAGCAATACGCCAAACGGCGCATTGCCCTGCGGGGCGGCCACAGCCAGCAGCTGATCGTGCTGCGAGCCCAGGCCTTTAGCCGCCGCCAGCCCGCTGAAACCTCGGTGGATATGACCCTGGTGAGCGAAGGGGCCAAAACCGAGGCCGGTGAGAGCCATGCCCGCAGCTCGGTGGTGCAGCAGGTGCGCGACAAGATGACGGCTCAGTCGGCGGACCCCGGCGATGGGGTGATGCGCGATCGCGTAGTGAGTGCCCTGGTGCAGTACCTCAAAGCCCAAGACCAGCCCGACTGCGTCGACTACTTGGCCCTCAAGCTGCAAGACTGTTCACCGACCGAGATTGACGATATCCTTGGCCTCTCGCCCCGAGAGCGCGACTATCTCCAGCAGCGCTTTAAGTACCATGTGGAGAAGTTTTCTCAGCAGCACGAGTGGGAGCTGGTGCACCAGTGGTTAGGGGCCAACCTAGAGGCCCGGTTGGGCATGACCCCCACCGAGTGGGCCGACTTTTTGGTTACCCTGCCCGCTGACTATCGCCAGTTTGTGGCCTTAAAGCAGACCCAGCCGGCCAATGTCAGCCTCAGCGACGAGGCGATCGCCCAAAACCTGGGATGGACGCCGAAAAAAGTCCAGCGCAACTGGACCAAGCTGCTCAAGCTGGCCTGGAACTATCGCAACCAAGCCCGGGGGGCAGAGCTGGGCTAGTTGGCCTAGCCGGCGATCGCCTCCTCGGCCCCACCGGGGGGTTCAAATTTGTAACCCACACCGCGCACCGTTTGAATCAGAGCGGGCTGGGTCGTATCTTTCTCAATTTTTTTGCGAATTTGGCCCACGTGCACATCGACCACTCGCTGGTCGCCCACATAGTCGTAGTCCCAAACCTTTTGAATCAGCTCTGCCCGTCGCCAGACCCGACCAGGGTGGCTGGCCAAAAAGTGCAGCAGGTCAAACTCCAGCGCCGTCAGGGGCACCATTTCATCGTTGAGCATTACCTCGCGCCGTACCGGGTCAATGGCCAAGCTGTTGAAGGTCAGGCACTGCTGCTCTGCCGCCGTCACCGGGCGCTGACGCTTGAGAATGGCCCCCACCCGTACCTCTAGCTCTCCCAGGCTAAAGGGCTTGGTTAGGTAGTCGTCGGCCCCTTCGTTAAAGCCACGAATTTTATCGGACTCGTCGGTGCGGCTGGTGAGCATGAGCACAAACACCCCGGTGCGCGACTGCATCTCTTTACAGAGTTCGTAGCCGTTGGTATCGGGCAGGTTGAGATCGAGAATGACCAGGTCAGGGGTGAACTGCTCAAACATCGCTAGAGCCTTCTTGCCGTCCTCTGCCGACTCCATCTCGTAGTTTTGCTTGGCCAGGAACCGATGAATCAGGTTGCGAATGGCTTGGTCATCATCGACAACGAGGATCTTGGCTTCCGCCATAGTCATACCTTTCTGTAAATTAACTGGTCAGGCGATTAAACAGGAACTTTCACAGGCAGGAACTCTCACAGGCCGCTTAGATACCGCCGCTGCCGTGGCCGATGCCTTTCTACTGTTTTTCAAGCAGTTTTTAGGGCATCAGCCATAAATTAGTAAATGATTTCATAGCTTACTCGAGAACTTTATGAAGTTACCACCCTGCAGGCTCGCGGTATCTCTGGGAAAGCGCTAAACCCAGTATTGATGAATTTTTGTGGGAATGTTCCGGCTACGGATTAGAGTCGTTGGCTTGAGGTATCTTTCTGGAAAAGGGAGGCCAGCTTGAAAATGGCCCAGATCGATGACCTCGAATTCCTAATTACTAGACGCTTCCCATGGCCTCAGTGCTCTCCCCCGGTTCTACCCCAGCGATCGCGACCCCGGCAGTGATCGCCATGGAGCAGGTGTCGCGGGTTTATGGCACGGGGGCGGCGGCGGTGCGGGCTTGCGATCGCATCCATCTCACCATTCAACCCGGCGAATACTGCGCCATTATGGGCCAGTCGGGGTCGGGCAAATCGACCCTGATGAATATTATCGGCTGCCTCGATCGCCCTACCAGCGGCCGCTATCGGCTCGACGGCATGGATGTAGCCCAGATGAACCGGGCGCGGCTGACTCGGCTGCGCAATCGCAAAATTGGCTTTATCTTTCAGCGCTACGAGCTGCTGCCCAACCTCACCGCCCTAGAAAACGTAATTTTGCCAATGATGTATGCCGGAGTGAGGCGGCAGGCGCGGCGGCGGCGGGCCGAGGCCGCCCTGGCCCACATGGGGCTGGCCAACCGCATCGATAAGCGCCCATCTCAGCTGTCGGGGGGGCAGCAGCAGCGGGTCGCCATTGCCCGCGCCATTGTCAACCAGCCGGCGCTACTGCTGGCCGACGAGCCTACCGGAGCCCTCGACTCCCATTCGGCGGCGGAGGTGTTGGGCATTTTTGAGGCGCTGCACCAGCGGGGCATTACCATCGTCATGGTGACCCACTCCTACGAGGTGGCTCGCTACAGCCAGCGGATTATTATGATGAGCGATGGCAAGGTGACGAAGGCCCACCTCAGCCCCGCTGACCTGGGCTATCTCACTCCTCTCTAGCGGGTTTTCCCCGTAGCGGGTTTCTCCTGTAGGGTTTTTCTGCTTCAATCGCTGTTTGTTTGGACGTTACTCTGTGCCGCCCGAATCTCACCCCGACGCATCTACCGCTGCTCAGGATTCGCCCCTGCCCGAGCCTTTGGCGGCCGCAGCGACGGCGAAGCCCCTGAGCCCTGGCCTGTTTGACGATGACCTGTTTGACGACAGTGCGGTGGCTAAGCCCCGCCCTGGCCTGCGCTGGCTGGTGGCCTCGGGGCTGGTGCTGCTGGTGGGAGTGGGGGGCTGGCTGGGCTACCGCACCTACCAGCGCCGCAGCGCCGACCCGGTGGTGGTGACCACCGCTACCCCCCGCCGCGACACCCTCGAAACCCGTGTCGATGCCCAGGGCATGGTCACCCTGGGTAATCAGCAGACTCTAAAAGCGCCGGGGGAGGTCACCGTGGAGTCGGTGCTGGTGCAGGAGCGCCAGCGGGTAACCCAGGGCACGGTGCTGCTGCGCCTGCGCGATCGCACCCTAGAGCAAGAACTCGACAGCGCTCTGGTAGAAACCGAAATCTTGACCCTGACCCGCCAGCGCAACGCCGAGCTGGTGGCCGAACAGCAGCGGGCTGTAGAGCGGGCCACCACCCGCCTGCAAGAGTCCCAAGATCTGCTGGATCAGGGATACATCTCTGAGGATGACTACACCGACGATCGCAACGCTCTGGAGACCGCCCAGTCGGAGCTGCGCGGCGCCGAGGTCACCCTGCGCCAGTCGGATCTCGAAATTCGCCGCAACCGGGCCACCCTGGATAACCTGCGCGCCCGTTTGGCTGACAATGCGATCGTCGCCCCCTTTGACGCCGTGGTGCTCAACATCGACGTGCAGCCGGGGGCCGGGGTGCAGAGCGAAGGCAACCTGCTGACCATTGGCGACCCGGCCCAGGAGGTGGTGGAGTTTGACCTGATGACCCTGGATGCGGGCAAAATCTCCGTCAATATGCCGGTACGGGTCAGCGTGCAGGGGCCAAACCTCGATCAGTACCCCGGTCGGGTCATCAGCATTGCCCCCCAGGCGGTGGGCGACAGCGAATCGAGCGGCGGCGGCTCCCAGGCCATGGTCAAGGCCGTGGCCCGGCTCGATCGCCCCAGCGGCGTGCTGATTCCTGGCAGCCCCGTCAGCGTTGAGGTGATTTTGCAGCAGCGGCCTGACGCCCTGGCTCTGCCCACCAATGCTCTGCAACAGGAGGAGGGCAACACCTTTGTCTGGGTGGTAGATAGCGACGGCAAAGCCCAAAAGCGCCCGGTCACCACCGGCCTCGACACCCTGGAGGCGATCGAAATTCGCTCGGGGCTGGCGGAATCGGACATCGTGATTCTCACTCTTCCGCCAGATCAGCCCTTGGAGGAGGGCATGGCGGTGGAAACTGCTGACTCCGCTGCGCCTGGCCCACCCACCCCCTAATTCCCTCCTTCCGCAGAAAAGACCCGTGGGTCTTTTCTACATATCTACCCCGGCCCATCTACCCCGGCCCACCGACCCATGGCCCTCTCTCCCCTCGACCTCAGCCTCACCACCCTGCGCGACCTGCGCGGCAACTGGGTGCGATCGGCCCTCACCACCCTGGGTATTTTTATGGGGGTGGCCGCTGTCAATGCCACCCTCAACATCGATGCCATTGCCAACCGGGTGCTGCAAGACCAGTTGGCGGCGCGGGACAACCCCAGCCTGTCGGTGTCGGTGTACGGGCGATCGCGCCCCCCAGTCGAGTTTGATGCCGCCCAACTGGCCGAGCTAGAGCAGGCCGTGCCCGGCATCCATAGCATCAGCCGGGTGTCCTACGTGTGGGCCGCCAATGAGGTGCGCCATCTCGACCAGGTCACCGACAACTTCAACGCCTGGAGCGTTTCTGAAAACTACCAGCGCACCACTGGGCGGCGGGTGCTCAGCGGACGCTTTTTCGACGCCGAAGATTTTGAAGCCTTCCGCGCCGTAGTCATCCTCGATACGGTGCTGGCCCAGCGCCTGTTTCAGGGGGCCTCTCCGGTGGGTGAGGGTGTCTTTATTGACGGCACTCGCTTTAGCGTCGTGGGGCTGATCGAAACCAAAAACATTGAGGGTAACGAAAAGGGCGAACCGCCCGGTACCCTATGGATGTCAGAGCCCTACAGCACCATTTTGATGGGTCGCCGCCGCTGGAGCCAGATCCAGGTGGCCCTGCGCGATCTCGAAGACTACGACACTGTCCCTGACCAGGTGGAGGCTCAGCTGCAGCAGATGTTTCCCGGCTACGACATCTATATAGAGGGCAACGTCGAAGACCTCTACGAAGAAGAGAAACGGCAGCGGGCCTCGATTCGCGTACTGAAGGCGGTAGGGCTGCTGGCCCTGGTGATCGGCGGCGTGGGCATTGCCAACATCACCATTGCCGCGATTATGGAGCGCACGCGAGAGATTGGTCTGAGGCGGGCGATCGGAGCCACCGATTTAGAAATTATGGCCCAGTTTATTGCCGAAGCCGCCCTACTCAGCCTGATCGGGGGCACGGCGGCGGTGGCTACGGTTCATGGACTCACTAAGGTGGCCACCACCACTATTTTTGAAGCCCCCTACGAGTTCAACTGGCGGGACGCGACTCTGTCGATGGGGGCGGCCTTTGGGGTGGGAGTGGGGGCTAGCTTTTTGCCCGCTCTGCGGGTGATGCGCATCGACGTAGTGCAGGCGCTTCGGGGAGAGTAGGGATGGTGGGATGAGGGGTTGTTAAGGGCGGCTGAGGGTAGTGGCAAACTGGTGGTGCTCAGGAGATTGCAGCCCGGTTTGGAGGGTGGATAGAACCTCGGCCATATCGCCTTTGAGCAGGGCTGGGACGGCCAGCCACAGTCCGGGGAAAGTTTCGCTACACGCTATACCCTGGGCGTTGATCGGTAGCGATTGGTAGCTGCCGTCTACCAGGGCGAACCAGTCCAACCGGTTTTCGTATACTTGCCAGACCAGATATTCCATTATGCCGTTGCGGCGGTAGGCCTGCTTTTTATCGCCTAGGTCAATAGCGGCACTGCTAGCGGCAATTTCAATCACGAGTTCGGGGGTGCCTTCGAGGTACCCATCGGGGCTCAGTCGAGCCCGTCCGCCAGCGGCTTCATCAATCAGCAGCACGATGTCGGGCTGGGGCTCGTTGTCTAGATCTAGGCGCACCGTGGGCTCAATGCCCAGGCGTAGCCCTGGTGTCATTACCTGGTAAGTCCATAACCAACCATGGATGCGGCTGTGGGGCTCGGCGTGCTGCTGAAATCTAAGCGGTGAGGCCACGTAGACAATTCCTTCAATTAGCTCGGCTTTTTTGATTGTGGAAGCCCGGTAGCGCCGCTCAAACTCAGGGCGAGTGAGGCGATCGCCGCTTTCCAGCGGGGCAGTTGAGGAGCCAATGGCCGCAGCAGAACCGGCGTGGTAGGTTGTCATAGCGTAGGTGGCGAGGCGTTAGCTCTATCCTACTGGCTCGATTGGTGAGGGGGGTAAAAAGCCTATGGCCGCTTTAACAATAAGCCAATGCTGGGGTCTAAGTTTGGCCACGGTGAGCCTTGCCTGGGGAGGTGTAGATCGGCCAATGTCTGCGGCTTTAGCTGAGTCGGTGCCGCTAATGTCGCCCACGAACCCTGAGTCACCTAACCCCAGCAGGCAGGCGGGCGAAGTCGTGCCTCTCACCCTGCCTGACCTGATTACCCTCACCCTGGCGGGCAACCGTGCGCTGCAAAATCAGACCCTCGATCGCATTGTGCAGCGCCAGCAGCTAGCGGCGGCCGAGCAAGACTTTAACCCTCGCTTTATCCCTACCCTCAGGCTCGATGCGGCCCGTAGCTGGTTTGGCAATGGCGGCATTTTCATCGACGATAGTGAGTCGGTACTGCTGCCCTCTGGCACTACCGATCTCGACCAGCAGGTGTTGCTCAACGCCACCCTAGCCACCCGAATCGGCACCAGTGTTGAACTGGGGCTCACCCCCTTTGAGGGCAATCAACTGCTGCGGTTTAGCCTGACCCAGCCGCTGCTGCGGGGCTCTGGGGCTGCGATCAACGAAATCCCTCTCAACCAGGCAAGGCTGAGCGAAACCAGCAACCAGCTAGCCCTGCGCCAGGCCGTCGGCGACACCATCACTGAGGCGATTTTGGGCTACAACACTCTGCTCAGTGCTCAGTCTCAGGTTGAGATTCAAACCCAGGCTCTGGGGCGACGGCAGCGGCAGCTCGACATTTCTCAAGCGCTAGTGCGGGCAGGGCGGCGGGCCTCGATTGAGCTATTTGAGCCTGAGCGGGCGATCGCCGATGCCCAGCGCAGCCTAGTCGAAGCCCAAAACCAGCTCGACCAGGCCAACAACGCTCTGCTCAACCTGATTGGCACCGATCGCCCCCTGCGGTTTGTGGCTTCGGTCGATACTGTGCAGCAGCTCTACGATGCTGCCGCTGCTCAAATTGTCACCTACGATGCCGAGGCTCTGGTGACCCTGGCCCTAGACGGGCGGGTAGACTATCGCCAGGCCCAGCTGCAGCGACAGCAGCAACAGCTCTCCCTGCGTCTAGCCCAGGACAACCTGCGCTGGCGGCTCGACGCTGTCGCAGACGGCATTGTCGGGGATGGCTCGCGCAGCGCCCTGGGACTGGTGGCCACCCGAACGTTTGGTGACCCCACCCCCGAAACCGATCGCCTGACCAGCGATATTGCGTTACAGCAGCAAGACAACACCCTAGCCCAGCTGCAAGACCAGATTCGCAATGATGTGATCGCCCAACTGGCCGAGGCCCGCTCTAGCCTACAACAGGTGCAAGCCGCCGAGCGCGCCACTCTCAACGCGCGGCTCCAGGTCGAGGCCGACCAAGCCCGCAGCGGTAGCGGCGATCTCTTTCAAATCATCAACCAGGAAGAGATCTTAGTAACCGCTGAGACCAATGAGCTGACCGCCCGCATTACCTTTCTCAACAGCGTTGCCCGGCTAGAGCAGACCGTGGGGGTGACAGTAGAGCGGTGGGCGGAGCTGGTGGAGGTGGAGCCGGAGTAAGGGGGGTGAGCGGGTGAGGGTGGCAGACCTATGGATTGGGCAGGAGATTGGATGGGTAGGGATCGACCCTGGGGGTTGGGCAGACCCGCCCTGGGATAGACGGCGAGGCGAGATATTTCGGTAAAAATACTGAAATCGAGTTCTTGGATTGCCATGCTAGACGTCTTAAACGCTACGGTTCGTCCTCTGTTGCTCGACGATCAGGTGTTAGAAGTCGCCTACAAGCTCTATATGAAAGCGCCTTCTACTGCTATCAGCTTGAAGCGGCTGTCGGAGATGACCGGTAAATCGCCGCTGAGGTGCCGCAACGCTATCGTAGAGGCCAACGGACTGGGGCGCTTCCCCGACTGCGAGCTGCATCCCTAAGGGCATTTGGGGGCTGGGTCTGAGGCTAGGCATTGGGGCTAAACTTTGGGGAGATAACGGAGGAAATAGCCCTAGGCTACGCTCTTCTGTTATGGTGTCCTGACCTTGTCTCTAGCCCTGTCATGCCGCTGCCGCTGTGATCTTGCGAAAACGCCTAGAGCCCTTGCTAAGCCGCAAGCGGGTGGCCATTGTCGAAGCCTGTGTCATCGGGCTGGTGTCGGGGCTGGCGGCGGTGTTGCTGAAGCAGGGAGTGGAGTGGCTGGCCCTGTGGCGCACTACCAGCACCCTGCCACTGTGGCTGGCCTTGCCCACCATGGGACTGGTGGGTGGCGTGTTGTCAGGGCTACTGGTAGAACGGCTGGCTCCTGAGGCCTCAGGCAGCGGCATTCCCCAAGTCAAGGCGGCGCTGGGTTTTGCGAAAGTTCCCCTCAACCTGCGGGTGGCGCTGGTGAAGCTGGGTAGCACGTTGCTGGCCCTAGGCTCAGGTCTTTCCCTCGGGCGACAGGGGCCGACGGTGCAGATTGGGGCAGCCCTGGCGGCACAGCTCAGTCAGTGGGTACCAACCTCGCCGGAGTATCGTCGGCAGCTGATTTCGGCGGGGGCGGCGGCGGGGCTGGCGGCGGGGTTTAACGCGCCCATTGCCGGGGTGCTGTTTGTGGTCGAAGAGCTGCTGCAAGACTTTTCTGATCTGACTCTGGGCAGCGCGATTTTGGCGTCGTTCATCGGGGCGGTGGTGTCACGGCTGCTGGGGGGGCAGGGGCTGAACCTGACGATGGAGGCCAGATCTATCAGCCTGTCAGTGCAGGATCTGCCTTTTTTAATCATCTTGGGTGTGCTGGCAGGATTGCTGGGGGCGCTGTTTCGCAGCGGCATTTTTGGCAGTTTGGCGTTTTTTCGCCAGTTTAAGCGGCTGGGGATGCCGGGGCGGATTGGCCTGGCGGGGCTGATCACTGGCCTGGTGGGGGTATTTGTGCCGGTAGCGGCAGTGGACAACACCGGTCTGCAAGAGTTTTTGGTGACGGGGTCGCTGGGGTGGCAGCTGGTGGCGATCGCCTTCGTGGCCAAGTTTTTGCTCACCCTGCTGGCCTACGGGTCAGGGGCCTCTGGTGGTATCTTTGCGCCTTCGCTGGTGCTAGGGGCGGCTCTGGGCTGTCTGGTCAGTTTTTTGGCCCAGGGGGTCTATACCGGCTTTGGGGCCTGGCCCCTGCCCGAGCACTTGGCTAGCACCACGACCTATGCCCTGACGGGGATGGGGGCTTTTTTTAGCGCAGTGACGGGGGTGCCGATTACGGCGATCGTGATTGTGTTTGAGATGACCGCCAACTTTAACCTGGTGCTGCCGCTGATGATTGGATCGGGCATTGCCTACCTGGTCAGCGATCGCGCCAATACGGGCTCGATCTACAACCGGCTGCTGGCCCTCCAGGGCATTCACCTCGAGCCGGTGGCCCAGGCCAACAACCCCTGGGGCCACCTCAAGGCCAGCGATCTAATGCAGCGCCGGGTCGAAACCCTCTCTAGCCAGATGGCGCTGCCTGAGGTGGTGCAGGCTTTTTCGCGATCGCACCATCGGGGCTTTCCAGTGCTCGAAGCTGGTCGCCTAGTGGGTATTGTCACCCAGAGCGACCTGGGGGAGGCCACCGCCCAGGGGCTCGATGGCTACGCCACCCTAGGCGACATCATGACTCCTCAACCGGTCACCGTGGCCCCAGACGCTACCCTGCCTCGGGTGCTGCATCTGCTCAACCGACTCAAGCTCAGCCGTTTGCCCGTCACCGAAGGCAAAAAACTGGTGGGCATCATCACCCGGGCTGATATTATCCGCGCTGAGTGTGACCAGGTGAGTGGCGATCAGCTAGAACTTGGCCCCCAGGCTGAGCCTTCCTACGTGGTGTTTCAGCAGCGGGGGCCGGCGGTGGGCCGGGGCCGGTTGCTGGTCCCCCTGTCTGACCCCCAAACCGCGCCAGATCTGATTAAAATTGCGGCGGCGATCGCCCACGGCCTGCACTACGAGCTGGAGTGCGTTCACGTGGTAGCGGTGCCCCGCAGCGTCGCCCCTGCCGAGGCCAGAGTTGACCTACAAAGCGCTGAACCCCTGCGCCAGCTAGCTCTGTCCTACGCCGAGAACAGCGGGCTGTCGGTGCACTTTCAAGTGCGGGCCGCCCACGAGGTGGGGCGGGCTCTGCTAGAAATTATTCGCGATCGCCACATCGACCTGGTGCTGATGGGCTGGCACCACCCGGCCCTCACCCCTGGCCGCGTCATCAGCGGCGTAGTCGACACCCTGATTCGCCAGGCTCCCTGCCAGGTGGTGGTGGTGCGCCCTGGCCGCAATCTCACCTTCAACCACTGGTTGATTCCTACCGCTGGCGGCCCCAATGCCCAGAGCGCCCAAACTCTACTGCCCGGCCTGCTCACCCTGGGCCACAGCCCCGAAATTCAGCTCTGCACCATCTGCCACCCCGAAAAGGGCGAATGCCTCACCCCCCAACACCTGTCTGAGATGGCCGATGGGCTAGAGGCTGTCCTGCGCTGCCAGGTCTATACCCAGGTGCTCACCCATCCCTCGGTGTCCCAGGCGATTGTCGACATGGCCAACCTCTGCCGCAGCGACGCCATCTTGCTGGGCGCTTCCCGCGAAAACCTGCTCAGCCAGGTGATCAAAGGCAACGTGCCGCTCGAAATCGCCCAGCAGACCGACGTCACCGTCATTTTGCTGCGCCAAGTAGATCACTCCGATGGGTAACTCATATCACCGGCTGGGTTGAGATAAAACACCAAAACCCCCCAGAAAACTCTGACAACGGCGATGTTTCTATCTACAGCCCCGCAGAGCAATGCCCCCTGCGCTCTATTCACCCACACCTCAGGAGCCCCCATGCAACTCTCTTTCCTCGGCAGATCCTACACAGCGTCCACCACTGACGTCGAAATGGTAGAAATTCAGGAGTTTGCCACCTTTCTTGGCCGCCCCTACCAACTCAAGCAGCACAACGTTACTCAGCGCCAGCGCCCGGCTGAGTCGCTGAGCTTCATGGGCCGCCGCTACACCCACTAACGACTTTTATTGACCCGTCATCAGCTATAGAGAAGCCCTGGATGTGGTTGACCACACCCAGGGCTTGCGGATTTGGTTAGAGACCCACTAGCCCAGGGTTTCGCCCAGGAAGGTCAGCAACGATCGCCAGGAGCGGCGATCGGCCATGCCGTCGTAGCGGTTGGCGTCGCTCCAGACCGTAAAGGCATGGTCGACACCGCCGTAGATCTCCATATCAAAGGTCACCCCGGCCTCGTCCAGTTCGGCGGCTAGCTGGGCGACGTCGGCCATGGGTGCAGCCGGGTCATCGGAGCCGTGGAGAATGAGAATGCGCCCCTGGGTCTGGGTGTAGTCTTGACCCTCGGGAGTCTCAAAACTGCCGTGGAAGGACACAAACCCGTCCACATCCATACCAGCGCGGGCCATCTCTAGCACCGCTGCCCCGCCAAAGCAATAGCCTATGGCCACCACGCTACTGCCATCTACCCCCGACTGAGCCTGGGCCTGGGCGAGCCCGGCCATGAGCCGCGATCGCATCAGGGGGCGATCGGCACGTAGCGCCCCACTCTGGGCCCGTGACTCATCGGGGTTGGTGGGGCGCACGCCCTGGCCATAGAGATCGACGGCAAAGGCTGCATAGCCTTGCTCTGCCAGCATTTGGGTACGGCGCTTTTCGTAGTCGTCGAGGCCGTTCCAGTCGTGCACCACCAGCACTAGGGGCTGGGTGTCGCCAAAGTTTTGGTTAAAGGCAAAGTAGCCCTCAAAGGGCTGGCCATTAATGGTGTAGACCACTGGCTCAGCCACAATGTTGGCCTTGGCTGCTGGGGCCAAACCCACAGCCAGGGCGATCGCCACTAGGGCGGCAACCATACCCCACATCAATTTTTTCACCACTGCAATCTCCTCTAAAATCTGCGTCATACTGCTGACCAGGGGCCGCAGGTCGGGCAAATTGCTCACCTAGCGATCGCTTTTCCCTGGCCCCTGATATCGTAAAGAAGTTTGAAGCTGGACGCAAAACTGCGCCTCTATCTATGGACTGGACTGCCGACGCCGAAGCCCGCCTGAAGGAAATTCCCTTCTTTGTGCGCCCTGCTGCCCGCAAAAAAATTGAGAAATTTGCCCAAGACAAGGGGCTCAGCCAGATCACTGTCGAGGTTTATGAAGCCGCTAAAAAGCAGTTTGGGTGAGCTGGCCGCGTTAAAAATCTGAGTTGAGCATAGGCTCAGCTCTGCCACCCTAGCGCCCCTGATGGTTCAAACCTGTGGTGGCGCTAGGGTGGCGGGCAAACCTGAGAGCTACCTAGGGTGCAATGGGGGCTGGTAGTGGGTCTAGACCGGGCAGCCAGTGCCCTGGTTTTGGCCGATTGGCGGTCATTGAGGTTTTGGTGGGGCAGGCTTAATTGGTCGCTAGACCGTGAAGTCAAGGTGCTGCTGCCGTCAGCGGGTAGCGCCTTGGGGCCGCCACTGTTGACACTGCTACGTGGGTTTTGAGCGTTAATTACGCTTCCCTGCCTAACCGTCTGCCCAAACATCCTATGAGTTTCCTAGATTATTGCACTAGCTTGAGTGCAGTCATCTCACTTTGCCTGCTTTTAGGATATGTCGTCCTAAAAGCAGTTCACTCATTTGATAGGACAATAGAGCGCCTAGCAATGCCCAGTAGATCGATTCTTCTAATTGAGTATGAAGCAGGTCTGCGGGACGTATTGGGTAGTTGTCTAAGGGAGTTTGGCGATTGGCAGGTCATGCTGTCTGAGTCAATTCAAGAGGGTATTGAGCTTTGTGAAATAAAACGTCCAGATGTCATTTTAGTGGATGCTTCTACCGCCGAAAATGATGCGTTAATTCTCATCGAGCAGCTCAAGCAGTATTCGGTCAGCCAGGCAGTACCCCTTTTGTTAATCAGCTCTAGGGCTGGCTGGCATACCCTGAACGAGTTTCGCCAAATGGGCTTTTCTGGAGCCATTTGCAAACCGTTTAACCCCTCTACTCTGTCAGCTCAGGTAGATCGTTTAATGAGTTTAAACAAGTTTGATGATTGAAGGTTAAATTTCTCACTTTGTAGTGTTAAGTCTAACTGTCAGTCTAGTAGATACGCTATGGTGTTTTGGCCTAGGAGAATGAGCTTAAGTGCCGCTCCTAGAGTTCTATTTTGAATTGAGAAAGGCATTAACAGGAGAACATTATGTCTACGTTAACTGTTTGGAAATTTAACACTCCCGAAGGGGCTGAAAAGGCTCTGGCTAAGCTAGGAGATTTGCAAAAACAAGAGATTGTCAAAGTGCTCGATGCGGCGATCGTCACCTGGCCCGTGGGGCGCAAAAAGCCCAAGACTAACCAAGCTGTCAGCACCACGGGTGTGGGTGCTCTGGGCGGTGCTTTTTGGGGCATGCTGTTTGGCCTGATTTTTTTGGTGCCGTTGTTTGGCATGATTGTGGGTGCTGCCGCTGGTGCCCTGTCGGGCAAGTTTACCGACTACGGTATTAACGACGACTTTATTAAAGACCTCCGCGAAAAGGTTACCGAGGGCACCTCTGCACTGTTTTTGTTAACTGGCCAGGTCACCGTAGATAAGGTGAGCGAAGCCTTTGCCCCCGACGAGGTGGGTGAACTGATTCAGTCAAATCTGTCAGCGGAGCAAGAGGCCAAGCTGCGCGAAGATTTTGGCGCTGAGCTTTAATAGTCAGCCCCAGCAATTGCAGGGTGCGTCATCGCCCGGCGTAGCCCACCGCTGTTAACTCCAACGATGGGTTGGGCTAACGCCGCCACGCACCCTAGCAACGGCATTTTTGAGTTGCACTATTGTCTGGAGAATTGATATGGCCAAGTTGAGGTCTTTGACGCGCTGGTAGTTGCTTCTCCTGCAACATTACTGCACCCGCCTTCCTGGCTGACTTGACTGTGTTTGGTCTATCTACCGAGTTCCGAGGTATGGATCAGTTTTAAGGAGCTGGCTCTAGGTAGCTACCTCAAGTATCTTAGGGTGCGTCACGCCGGGCGAGGGCGCACCTGCCGCTAAATTCATGTGATTCTGTCGTTCTGAATGTCGTCTAGAGTCTTGGACCTATTAGCACTAACAATCTAGTCATCTATATGGTTAGGAAAAATTGCTTGCTTCTTGGGTTCTTAGGGGGCGTAGCCGTCCTGGGGGCCGCCCTACTGGCTCCGACAATGACCCCGGCCCAGATTCGCCCCGCTCCGACCAACCTGACCCAGGGGCGCGGGGTGGCGCAGGGTGCATCCTTTAACCGAGGTCGCAATGCCAACGTAACACTGACCCTCGATGGCGAAAACTTTGGTCTAGAGCTGACGGAGATTTTGCCGTCTAACGTGCGCGGTCAGTCGCCAGCGCGGGTGCAGTATCGCGGGGCGATTACCCGCCGCACCGATGACCTGGCCAATGCCAACAGCTTTAGTCTGTTTACTCGGGTGCGTAGCTTTGACTCGTCGGCCAACCTGCGGATTATCACCAACACCACCGGCACCTGCCGTATTGAGGTGTTTAACTCGCGGGTGATCTCCAGCAGTTGCAGCACGATCGCCGACAACAGCGAGACTGATTTTCTAGGGCTAGAGCAGTTTTAGCGTAGGACACGGCTATGACATCAGGACAGGACTTTGGAACTACTGTAGGTTCCGGCTATGGCGGAGAAGCCGAAAAGCAAACGCTGTCGGTTTGGGCGTTAACGGCCCTGGTGGTCGGCTCGATGGTGGGGGCCGGCATCTTCACCCTGCCCTCTGCCTTTGGTCGGGCCACTGGGGTGGTGGGCGGGCTGATTGCCTGGGCGATCGCCGGAGTTGGCATGCTGATGCTGGCCTTTGTGTTTCAAAACCTGGCCCAGCGCAAGCCCGAGCTAGACTCTGGGGTATTTATCTACGCCAAGGCAGGCTTTGGCAACTACATCGGCTTTTTGGCGGCCCTGGCCTTTTGGGCTAGCACCTGCGTCGGCAACGTGTCGTATTTCATTTTGATCAAATCGACCCTGGGTACGTTTTTTCCAGTGTTTGGCGACGGCAACACGATCCAGGCCGTGGCCGGGTCGTCCGTCATTATCTGGCTGTTCCACTTTATGATTTTGCGCGGGGTGCAGCAGGCCACCGGGCTCAACACCATCGTCACCATCGCCAAGATTGTGCCGATTGTGGTGTTTTTGTTCATTCTGCTGTTTGCCTTTAACCCCGAGGTGTTTATGGCCAATCTGCTGGGGGGCGATGGCTACTCAGAGCCCCTCTGGCAACAGGTGCGCAACACTATGCTGGTGACGGTGTTTGTGTTTATTGGCATTGAGGGGGCCAGCATTTACTCCCGCTACTCTGAAAAGCGATCTGACGTCGGGGTAGCCACCGTGCTGGGCTTTGTGGGTGTGCTGTGCCTGCTGGTGCTGGTGACCATGCTGCCCTTTGGCCTGCTGCCCCGCGCTGAGCTAGCAGAACTCCGCAACCCCTCCATGGCCGGGGCGCTGGAAGTGGTGGTCGGTCGCTGGGGCAATATTTTTATCAGCGTTGGCCTGCTGATTTCGGTGCTGGGGGCGTTTTTGGCCTGGACGTTGTTTGCGGCGGAGGTGCCCTTTATGGCGGCCAAAAACAACCTGATGCCCAGCTTTCTCAACCATGAAAATGCTGAGAAGGTGCCGTCCCGCTCCCTCTGGATGACCAACATCGTCGTGCAGAGCTTTCTCATCGTCACGCTGTTTGCCCAAAACGCCTTTACCCTGGCGCTGGAACTGACCAGCGCCATGTCCCTGATTCCCTACCTGCTGGTGGCGGCCTTTGCCCTCAAACTGGCCCTGACCCGGGAGACCTACGAAAACGACCCTAGCCGCAATCGCGAGCTGCTGATCAGCATTGTTGCGACGGCCTACGCCATTCTCATGCTGGTGGCTGGGGGGCTAGAGAAGCTGCTGCTGGCGGCGCTGATTTTGGTGCCCGGCACCATTCTCTTTTTCCTGGCCCGCCGCGAGCAGGGGCTGAGAACCTTTGGCTTTTGGGAGCTGGTGGTGTTTACGGTGACGGTGATTGCGGCTCTGACGGCGGTAGTCGGTTTTGTCACCGGAAAAATCACGATTTGAGAGTGGCCTTTGATGTCGAGTAGATTTCCAACCCACCCCTACCCCTCTCAGGAGTGGATTTTCAGACCACTTCCCCTCCCACGGAGGGGTGCCCGAAGGGCGGGGTGGGTTCAACTCGCGCCTACCCGGGCCAACCCACCCCTACCCCTCCCAGGAGGGGATTTTCAGACTATTTCCCCTCCCATGGAGGGGTGCCCGAAGGGCGGGGTGGGTCAACCCCTGACAGCTTGAATTTTGCCTTTTGAATCCCCTTGTCCCCATCCACGGAACCCCCTATGACCACCGAAACTCCCATCTACGGCGTCCACTCTGAAGTGGGCAAACTGCGCAAAGTCATGGTCTGCTCCCCCGGCCTGGCCCACTCGCGCCTCACCCCCAGCAACAACGACGACCTGCTGTTTGACGATGTGCTGTGGGTGGAGATGGCCAAGCGTGACCACGCCGACTTTGTGCTGAAGATGCGCGATCGCGGCATCGACGTGATCGAGATGCACCAAATGCTGGCCGAAACCGTCGCCATCCCCGAGGCCAAAAAGTGGATTCTCGACCAGCAGATCGTGCCCAACCAGATTGGCCTGGGCCTGGTCGACGACGTGCGCGCCTACCTGGATGAGCTGCCCCCGGCGGATCTGGCCAAGTACCTGATCGGCGGCCTCGCCGTCTACGACATGCCCACGGGCTTTGGCAGTGAACTGCTCAAGCTGGCTCAAGACAACGACGGCTACGCGGGCTACCTGCTGCCGCCTTTGCCCAACACCCTCTACACCCGCGACACCACCTGCTGGATCTACGGCGGCGTCACCCTCAACCCGCTCTACTGGCCTGCCCGCCACGAGGAGACGGTGCTGACCACCTCGATCTACAAATTCCATCCCAGCTTTGCCAGCGCCGATTTTCCGATCTGGTGGGGCGACCCCACTGAGTACCACGGCACCGCCACCTTTGAGGGCGGCGATGTGATGCCTATCGGCAAGGGCATTGTGCTGGTGGGCATGAGCGAGCGCACCTCCTACCAGGCGATTACCCAGGTGGCGGCCAACCTGTTTGCCAAGGGCGGGGCTGAGCGGGTGATTGTGGCGGGCATGCCCAAGCTGCGATCGGCCATGCACTTAGATACGGTGTTTACCTTCTGCGATCGCGACCTAGTCACCCTCTTCCCACCGATCATGGATCAAGTGGTCACCTTCTCGATTTACCCCAGCGACAAGGCCCCTGGCTACGACATCGTCAAAGAAGACAAGAGCTTTGTAGAAGTGGTGGCCGACGCCCTGGGGCTGAAGAAAATCCGCGTGGTGGAGACCGGCGGCAACGCCTACCAAGAGCAGCGCCAGCAGTGGGACAGCGGCAACAACGCCGTGTGTCTGGAGCCCGGCGTGGTGGTGATGTATGACCGCAACACCGTCACCAACACCGCCCTGCGCAAAGAGGGGGTCGAAGTGGTCACCATCGTTGGGGCCGAGCTGGGGCGCGGGCGCGGCGGCGGCCACTGCATGACCTGCCCGATCATCCGCGACGCCGTAGATTTTTAACGGATTTCTAGCCGTACATCTCTCCCTGGGTGAGCATCGGGGAAAACGACCTTTCTCCGCCTTTCCTCACCCAGTTTTCTCTTGCTTCGGCGGAAGGGAAGGTGCGATTCAAAACCCCGCTGAAGCGAAAATCGCCTTCGGTAATTTTGGCTGTGGCCCAGGCCAGCCCTGCCGCTGTAGCCTGTTCTCCCAGGCAGAGGCCAAGCCCCCCGGAGACTGGAGTGCCCTTAGACAACCTGCGTTTGGTAGGTGTTGCGGGTTTGCTTGGCCCGGTACAGGGCCTGGTCGGCTAGGTTCAGCGCCTGGTCGGGCGTGAGGCCATCCACCTGGGTGATCACCACAATGCCAAAGCTCATCGACAGCGTATCACGCACTGGAGAGGCCGCATGGGGCAGAGCCAGGGTGGTCAAAGCCGTTTGGATATCCTCCACCACGTGAATTGCGCCCTGGAGCTGGATGTTGGGCAAAATCAGCACAAATTCTTCGCCGCCGTAGCGGGCTACCAGATCGCCGGGGCGATGGACAGCCCGTTGCAGCAGTTGGGCCACCTGCTGTAGACAGACATCCCCTTGCAGATGTCCGTAGCAGTCGTTGTAGGCCTTGAAGTAATCGATATCCAGCAGAATGAGGGCCAGGCTGGTGTGGTCGCGCTGGCAGCGCTGCCACTCTGCTTGCAGGTGGCTTTCCATGTGGCGGCGATTGGCGACCTGGGTGAGGCTGTCGGTGGTGGCCAGCTGCTGAAGCTGCTGATTGAGGCGCTGCAGCTCTTGCTCTAGCAGGGTGTGATCGGTAATATCTCTGGCGGCAGAATAAATCAACGATCCCACCGGCACAGAGCGCCATTCAATCCAGCGATAGGTGCCATCCCGGTGGCGATAGCGGTTGACGAAGTTGTGAACCGACTGCCCGGCCCGCAGCTGGCTGGCTTGTTCCAGGGTGCAGTTTAGATCCTCGGGATGCACGAGGTTGATCATGGGCGATCGCTCCAGGGTGACCAGCGGGTAGCCGAGGGTTTCCTCCCACTGCCGATTGAGCCGATGAAACCGTCCCCCGCGATCGCTGATGCACAGCAGGTCGATGGAAGCCGAGAAAAAATTCTCCAGCTCTGCATTTTTGATGTTGCTGGCCAGGGCCTCCTTTTGGTTTTCGATCTGCAAGGTCATGTCTTCGAAGACGGCTTTTAGGGTACTCAGCTCTTGAATCGGGGTGGCCTTGAGCGCCAGGGGTTTGCCCTGGGCGGCGTACTGCTGGGCCGCCTGGCCGAGATCCGTCAACGACTGGGTGACCCAGCGCACCACCAGCAGGCCCGACCCCAGGGAGATGGCCAGCGCCAGACTGCACAGCCAGACTGTGTGGCGCACGTTGGCCTGAATTTCGGCCATAAAATCGGCCTGGGGCACCACCGTCACCAGCAGCCACTCTAGCCCCAGGGCCTGGTGGTAGGGCATAACCTCGATAAAGTAGCGACGACCTGCGATCGCCACCTCTAGCACCTCCGCCGCCTGAATGGCCGCCAACGAGCCAAAGTCCTGGGTGAGCTGGCGAACGGCATGGCGCACGAGGGGATTAGAACTGTCGGCGGCGGCCAAACGCTGGAAGTCTACCTCTCCAGGGCGGGTGGTGGGCAATGGGGAGCGGTTACTGTAGGACTGAAAGCCTGGGGTCAGGTAGGCAGGGTCGGGGGTGGAGGTGGCGAGCAAAAGACCATTGCGCTCCATTATGAACACGGCTCCGGTTTTGCCGACCTGCAAGTGGTCTAAAAAATCATCGATCTGCTCAAGGCTGAGATTGACGGCAAAGACCCCCTGTAGGGTCTGCTGGCCGTCATAGAAGGGGGCGTAGGTATTGAGCGCCAGAAGATTGGTGCTGCCAACTTGAAAGAGATCGGTCCAGCCCGGTTGCCCAGTGTCTACGGCTAGCCGGTACCAGGGCCGTTGGTGCACCTGAAAGTCCTGTATGCTTTCGACCAGCCGCCCCAGATGCCCCTCCTGATCAATGGCATGGAGTTCTAGCAGATCGGGGGTTTGAGGCGAGACTCGCCCCGCTTCAAAGGGCAGATCGGCAGGCTTGAGGGCGGTGCGATCCGCCTGGAAATCTTCTGGAAAAACCCGGTGAGAGACTAAAAAATCCCCCGCTGGGGTCGCTAATTGCATGCTGGTAATTTCGGGATATTCTCGGTGCTTTAACAGCAAATAGCGATGGAGCTGATCGAGATTGTCTAAACTGATTGCCCCTGAGCGCCAGGTCTCGATGTTGAGCTGGTTCAGCCGCTGGGCATTCCACAGGTAGCTGTCTAGCTTTTGCGTGACCCTGGCCCCGGTCTCGGCCATGAGCTGATGGACGAGGTTTTCTACCGCCTGCTGACCACTGCGGTACGACAAATAGCCTACCAGGGCAGTAACCCCCACCACCTGTAGCATGAAGGGAATAATCAACAGCGATCGCAACGATACCTTCATGCATCGCCCTCCGACAGTCAGGCTCCACCTAAGATATGCCCACTTGGGGGGTAGAAGTTCCATGGACGAGACCGCGCGCAACCCAACGTAACCTCAGGGCTCAGCTAATCAGGCAGTGCGATCGCCTCACCGCGCACCCCGCTTTTCTGGCCCGACATCCTATCGATTTCCTAGGTTTGGTGCGTAAGGTCATTGACACATAACATTAAACCCTAGTCGATGCAGGGGGTGGATCGCCTCTCCCTGACTCTGGACTGGCTCTGGACGGAGAAAAACTCATGAGCGATCGCCCCATTCAAATCATTGTTGCCGCCTTTAACGACCCCGACGCAGCCGGTGCCGTGATGGCCGACCTCAAAGCAGGCAAGCGGGAGGGGCTGATTGGCATCATCGACGCCGCTGTAGTGGTGAAAAACGCCAAAGGTAAGCTCAAAATTACCGATGCCAAACGCCGCAGCCGCAAGGGCTTGGTCACGGGCGGCATCGTGGGCGGGCTGATTGGTCTGGTGTTGGCCCCGCCGGTAACGGCGATCGCCGCCGGGGGTAGCGTCATCGGTGCTCTGGTGGGCAAGCTGCGCAGCGCCCCCCTCAAAGCCGAAATGAAAGATCTGGGGGGTGCTCTCCAGCCCAACACCTCGGCGATCATCGCCATCATTGAGCACACCTGGGTCGAGAAACTCGAAGCCGCCCTGATGGATGCCGGTGCCCAGCTCGTCCGCGATGTCATTAAGGCCGACATTGCCGAGCAGCTAGAGGCCGGGGGCAACGTGCTTTACACCGCCGGGGCCAGCGCCGAGGCGATGGGGGCCGCCCGCGTGGCTCAGCTTGGCGAAACGGTAGAGGCCAGCAGCATCTTCGCCACCGACGAGGGCCTGTTTCTGGATGAGGCTGAAATTTTGCTGGAGCCTGCTGGGGAGGAGGCTGCTGCCGAAGCGTAAGGCTCAAAGTCCTGTCAGCCTAACCTGGCCCTCACCCCCAGCCCCCTTCCCAGGGGGAGAGGGGAGCCGAGCCACGCCAATCAGCCCTGGGAAATACCGACTCGAAACAGAGATCTCGTAGGGGCATTGCACTGCAATGCCCCTTCCAACCGGGGTTATGCAGGCAGGATTCGGTATCAGTCAACGAGCAGCCCGCCATACTCCCAGCGCCAGCACCCCGATTCACCTCACCGAGGAAGCCCTATGTTTAACAAAGATCGACCCAGCCGTCGCGAACAGCGCAAAGAGGAACGTGAGGTATTTGGCCGTCGGGGCACCGCCACCCAGTACCGACTGCGGGAAAGCCTGTTTTCCCTCGGCGATGACTTTTGGATTGAAGATGCCCAGAGCCAGCGGGTCTTTAAGGTGGACGGCAAGCTGCTGCGGGTGCGCAACACCCTCTTCTTTGAAGACATGCAGGGCAACCGGGTGTGCAAAATCCAGGAAAAGCTGCTGACCATCAAAGACACCATGACCATTGAAGGGGCTAACGATGAACCTTTGGCCACGGTGAAGAAAGCGCTGATTTCGCCCCTGCGCGATCGCTGGACGGTCAAAGTGGGCGATGGCCCCGATCTGGCCGTGCGGGGCAACGTGCTCGACTACGAGTACACCATCGGCGAAGAGGGCCGCAAAGTGGCCGAAGTCTCCAAACGCTGGTTCCGCATTGCCAACACCTACGGCGTGCAGATTGAGCCCTCCCAAAACGACATCCTGATTTTAGCCGTCACCGTTGCCCTCGATCGCATGGCCCATCCGTAGGTCTAATTCTGGATCCCCGTAGGGCATTGCCCACCACTCGCCCAACGACAGCCCTCAGACCCAACCACAACATTGCCCACCAGGGCGATCGCCCCTCCGCAACTTGAACCGTGGGCATTGCCCACCCTACCGATCAACGCTATAGGAAACGCCCATGATTACTCGCCACGACCTCAAGGAACTGCAAGCCCTCACCAAGGTGCCTGCCCTGTCGATTTTGCTGCCCACCCACCGCACCTCCCCTGACAACAAGCAAGACCCGATTTTGGTGAAAAACCTGGTAGCCGACGCCAAAGATCGCCTCTCGAAGGAGTTCTCCGCCCGCGATCTAGAGCCGCTGCTGACAAACCTGGACGCACTGGTGGAAGACATCGACTACACCTACGCCCTCGACGGCCTGGCCCTGTTTGCCAGCCACGACATGGCCAAAAAATTCTACCTACCCTTCACCGTGCCCCAGCGGGTAATCATCGACCAGAGCTTTGCCACCCGCGACCTGGTCTACGGCCTGCACCGCGCCCAGCGCTACTGGGTGGTTTTGCTCAGCCAAAATGCCAGTCGCCTGCTGGCGGGCACGGGCGACACCCTCGAAGAAGTCAAGAACAAAGACTTTCCGTTGCAAATGGAAGGCCCTGGGGCCACCACTGCCCTGCCCGACAGCGCCGACTCTGCGTACATGGACGATCGGCATCGCCGCTTTTTCCAGTCGGTCGATCGCGCCTTTAGCGCCGTGGCCGAGGGCGACAGCTTGCCCATCGTCGTGGGCGGTGTGGTGCGCCAGATCTCGTTCTTCCAGGAAGTCTCCCAGTACAGCACCCAGATTGCGGGCACTATCTCCGGCAACTTTGACAGCGCCACCGAGGCCGAACTGGTGCCCCAGGTGTGGCCCTTCATTCAGCAGGTGCGCGCCCAGCAGCGCACCGACGCCCTCAAAGCCCTCGACACCGCCATGGGCGAGAAAAAAGTCTCCACCGCCCTGCAAGAGATCTGGCAGCTGGCCAACGAAGGGCGCGGCAAACTGCTGCTGGTTGAGGGCAATTACCATGTCCCCGGCGTGGTAGACGAACGGGGCGGCCTCCAGATTGTCGAAGCCAAGGGTGGCACCGAGGTGATGGACGATGCGATCGACGAAATCATCGAAGCCGTCCTGGCTAAGGGCGGCGACGTGATGCTAATGGAAGACGGCTCCCTATCCGACTACCACGGCATCGCCCTGACGTTGCGCTACTAGATCAGTTTTGAGTTTTGAGTTGCGGCCCCTCACTCAAAACTCAAAATCCCTTTCTCCCCTCGTGTAAAAGGTTCGCTCTATGCCCCTCGGCCCGATCGAAATTCTCTGTATTAAATTCCCGACGGCGGCGATTTCTGATGACATTGCCGCCGCCCTCAAAGCGCTGATCGACAGCCGCATGATTCGCATCGTCGATATTGTGTTTGTCCAAAAACACGGCAGCGGTGACGTCACCCTGGTTGAAATCGACGAGATGGATCACATCGACCACAGCTTTTTAGACCCCCTGGTGGCCGACATTTCGGGGTTAATCTCTGAGCAAGATGTGACCGACATTGCCGAGGGCCTAGACAACGACTCCTTCGCGGTCATCTTGCTGTTTGAAAACACCTGGGCCACCGCCTTTAGCCATGCGGTCGTCAAAGCCGGGGGGCAGCTGGTGCTGAGCGATCGCATCCCCAGCCGCGTAGTCGATGAAGCCCTGGCCGCCCAGACTGAATCTTGAATTTTGCCTTTTGAATTCACCCCTTATAACTCACCCCTCCAACCCATGCGTAGAAACCGCCGCAACCAACCCAGCCTGCTCCGCACCGCCGCCCGCGCCTCAGTCATCAGCAGCGCCATGACCGCCACCAGCCAGGCCACCAGCAACGCCATGCACAGCAAGGCGGCGCGCCGATCGGCCACTGACCCCCAGCCCCAGCAGATCGAGATAGTGCCCCCGCCTGCGGCTGTAGAGCCACTGCCCGCCGCACCCCCAACCGATTTGGTCGCTCAACTGGCGCAGCTAGCCCAGCTCAAAGAGGTCGGTGCCCTGACCGACGACGAGTTTCAGATTGCCAAAGCCAAACTACTGGGTACGGGCAATGCTGCTGAATAGATGGCGATTTTCTCAGCGAAATCAGGATCCTCCCGCAAGTCTGTCTGAGCTAGGGAGTGGGGCAACCCCGCCCATCTCCACCGGACATTTGCCCGATCCCGATCGCGTCAAAACCCTCATTAACGACGCCTACGATCGCTTCAAAACGGTAGATGACGGCACGGTCGCCGACTACATTCCCGCCCTGGCGGCGGTACCTCGCGATCTGTTTGGCCTTTGCGTCGTGGGCGTTAACGGCGAAATTCACGGCATGGGCGACATCGACTACGAATTCTCGATTCAGAGCGTGTCGAAGCCCTTTGTGTTTGCCCTGATCTGCCAGGCGATCGGTGAAGATGTCGCCCAGTCAAAGCTGGGGGTCAACAGCACCGGCCTGCCCTTCAACTCGGTGATCGCTCTGGAGCGCATCGACGAGGGCACCAATAACCCGATGGTGAATGCGGGGGCGATCGCCACCACCAGCCTGGCCCCCGGCGACACCGCCGAAGCCAAGTGGCAGTTCATCCAGGCCCAGCTGTCGCGGTTTGCGGGGCGCACCCTCACTCTCAACCAGGCCGTGTACGAATCTGAGGCCGCTACTAACCAGCGCAA
This sequence comes from Pseudanabaena sp. PCC 9330, assembly GCF_055795045.1. Lineage (NCBI taxonomy): Bacteria > Bacillati > Cyanobacteriota > Cyanophyceae > Pseudanabaenales > Pseudanabaenaceae > Pseudanabaena > Pseudanabaena sp. PCC 9330. The sequence goes on from NZ_JAYFES010000055.1 coordinate 30,367, forward strand.
CACCGGCATTGCCAAGCTGCTGCAAGCCTACGATCGCATCTTTTTTGACCCGGTCGAGGCCACCGATGTCTACACCAAGCAGTGCTCCCTCAACGTCACCGCGCGAGATCTGGCGGTGATGGCGGCGACCCTGGCAAACGGCGGCGTGAATCCAGTTACCCAAGACGCCGTTATTGACCCGATCCATTGCCAGCACGTGCTCGCTGTCATGGTCACCGCTGGGCTGTACGAAAACTCCGGCGACTGGCTCTACGAAACCGGGCTACCCGGCAAAAGTGGGGTCAGCGGTGGTTTGCTAACGGTTGCCCCCGGCAAGGGCGGCCTCGCCACCTTCGCCCCGCCCCTGGATGAGGCGGGCAACAGCGTTAAGGGGCAGCTGGTGACGCAGTTTTTGTCGGAACAGCTGGGCTTAAATTTGTTTGCCTCCCGACCTAGCGCGTAACTCCTCCCCTCCTGGGAGGGGTGCCCAACGGGCGGGGTGGGTCAAGGGACCCCTACCCTTCTCAGGCAGATCCCACCCCTTACATCTCCTACACAGACCCACCCCTCCCAGGAGGGGATTTTCGGAATCCACCCATCTACCTCACTGGAACCCACCCCTACCCCTCCCAGGAGGGGATTTTCGGAATCCATCCATCTACCCATTCACCCCTATGACTGCCCAATCTTCCCCCGCCCCCGGCATTGATGCCGAACTCCAAGACTCCTGGCTGCCGATGGTTGTGATCGGCATGGGCCAGGTGCAGATGTCGCTCAACATCAACGCTCTGCCCGTTTCCATCGGCAACATCGTCAACGAGTTTGACACCTCGCCCACTACGGTCGGTACGGCGATCGTGGCCTACTCTCTGGCGGTGGCGGGCTTTGTCATGCTGGGGGGCAAGCTGGGCCAAAAGTTTGGCTCCCTGAATGTCTTTCGCATCGCCACTGGTCTGCTGCTGCTGGCCATGGTGCTCATGACCTTTAGCTCTAGCGCCGAGATTATGATTGTGGCTCAGCTGATTGCAGGGCTGGCGGCGGCGGCGATCGTGCCCACCCTGGTGGTGCTGATTGCCAACAACTACCGGGGCAAGCAGCAGTCTAAGGCGCTGGGCATTTTAGGCGCGGTGCAGGCAATTACCACCGTTACCGCCTTCTTTTTGGCCGGTGCCCTCGGCACCTGGATTGGCTGGCGCTGGGCTTTTGGCATCATCATTCCCTTTACGGCGGTGGTGCTGCTGCTCAGCCTGCGCCTCAAGCCAGTGCCCAGAATTCCTGGTGTCAAGATCGACTGGGTGGGCGTGGTGCTGGCGGCCCTGTCTATCATTTTGATCAGCGTCGGCGTCAACAATTTGAATAGCTGGGGTCTGCTGCCCGCTCGAGCGGCGGCCCCCTTTGCGCCCTTGGGCGTGTCACCGGCACCGATCATGGTGGTGCTGGGCGTGGTCGGGGTGCAGCTGTTTATTGCCTGGGCTCAGCGGCGGCAGGCGGCTGAGCTCACTCCTCTGCTGGCCTTGGAGGTGATCGACTCACCAAAAGAGCAGGCGGCGGTGTACTCGATGATGTCCATTGTCATTCTCGGCAACGCGCTGACGTTTTTGGTGCCGCTTTACATTCAAATGGTGCAGGGTCGCAGCAGCTTTGACACCTCGGTGGCGATGATTCCATACCAGCTAGCGGTATTTGCCGCTGCCATCTCCATCGTGCAAATTTTCGATCGCCTCTCGCCCCGCCAGATCGCCCGCAACGCCTTCATGCTGGTCTCGGTGGGTATGGTGGTGCTGGCGATCGTGATGAACAACCAGTGGAGCAACATTCTGGTGATCTTTGGCCTGGTGCTGGTGGGTCTGGGCCAGGGTTCGCTGGTGACGCTGCTGTTTAACGTGCTGGTGACGTCATCCCCTAAAGAACTGGCGGCGGATGTGGGTGCCCTGCGCGGCACCGTCAACAACTTGGCGGCGGGGGTCGGTACAGCCCTGGCTGGGGCGCTGGTGGTGGGCATTCTCAGCCTCAACATTCAGCGCGGGGTGGTCGATAACCCTGCCATCCCGCCGGAGTTGATTCAGCAGGTCAACCTCGACAACGTCACCTTTGTCAGCAACGATCGCCTGGAAAACACCCTGGCCGCTACCACCGCTACCCCCGAACAGGTGGCGGCGGCGGTAGAGATCAACGCGGCGGCTCGGCTGCGAGCCCTCAAGCTCTCTTTTCTCACCATGGCAGTGCTATCGCTGCTGGTGATTGTGCCGTCGCGGCGTTTGCCTGGCTACGTACCCGGCGAGGTGCCCAGTGTGCCTGGGAGCGTTGAATAGGCCTATGGTTTGAGGCTATGGGGTTGGCTGGATGGGGGCGCAAAAACCTCAGGTTTGTCAAAGTTAACCCCTGTTGCCAGCATTTCCCATGATGATGAATTTTGTAGCAACCGTTACGTCGGTTGCCACACTGCATCCCAAACCTAAATCTACTGAGTTGAGAGTAACCACCATGGGAACCGAGCAACAACCAGGGCCATTGGTCATTATCGGTGGGGCAGAAGATCGCGAAGGCGACTGCGTCGTACTGAGAGAATTTATCCGTGCCGCCGGGGGCATCAATGCCTGCATTGCGGTGATGACCGCTGCCACCACCGCCCCGGTCGAAGTTGGCGACGACTACATCCGCATTTTTGAGCGGCTGGGGGCCAATCGGGTAGAGGTGGTTCACACTGAAAGGCGCGAAGACTCTGACCGTGAAGAAAACCTGGCCAAGGTCAAAGAGGCCACCGGCATTTTCTTCACGGGGGGCGACCAGGCGCGCATTGTTGACTTTATCAAAGACACCCCTCTGGGCAAGTTGATCCACAATCGCCACCAAGGAGGGGCCGTGATTGGCGGTACCAGCGCCGGGGCCGCGATGATGCCCGACCAGATGATTGTGGGCGGGGCGTCGGTGTCAAACCCCAGCGTAGACGCGGTCGAAGTTGGCCCCGGTATGGGCTTTATGCCACACATTGTGATCGACCAACATTTTTCTCAGCGGGGGCGGCTGGGGCGGCTGTTGGCAGCCCTAGTGCTAGAGCCAGCGGTGCTGGGCCTGGGCATCGACGAAGACACTGCCATTATTGTCAGGGGCGACGAGTTTGAGGTGGTGGGGTCGGGAGCAATTACTGTGGTCGATGAGACCACCGCCACCCACAACAACCTCGACGGCCTGCTAAAGGATGAACCGATCGCCCTGTGCAACGTGAAGCTACACATTTTGCCCCAGGGCTACCGGTTTAACCTCAAGACCCACGAGCCGATGATTTAGAGCCCAAATCCCAGGGTTCCCCTAGAGAATGCCCAGCCTCCTGACGGGGTCTCAAAGGATTCTGGGATCTGCCCCCAATGTTGATATAAGAGCGATCGCCCATGACCACCACCCCCAAGGCCCCTGAGCTAACCCCCCTCGCCAAAACCCAGTACACAGGTGATACTCTCCAGGGCATTCCGGTGATCAGCCATTTGGCGATCGCCGATCTGCCCGAGGGCGATCGCCATCGCTTCTACTTCCAGGGGGTGCAGATGGGCACGGGCCAGCACTGGTACGTGCCGGTGCTGGTGGTCAAGGGCCGTCGCCCCGGCCCCTGCATTGGCCTGATCGCAGGCATCCACGGCGACGAGGTCAGCGGCATCGACGCGGTGCAGCGGGTGATGGCCCAGCTCGACCCAGCGGCGATGGCGGGGACGGTGATTGCTGTCTTGGGGGTGTCGCGTCCGGCGATCGAATCTACCCGCCCCTTTTGGCCCACAGCCATGCAGGGCGGCCTAGAGCTGGATATGAACCGGGTGTGGCCCGGCGACGAAACCGGCGACAACCCCGTCACTCGCCACGCCGGGCTGCTGTGGAATCGGCTGTTTGTCAACAACATGGACGCCGTGCTGGACTACCACACCATCACCACCGGCAGCGCCTTTACGATGTTTCTCTACGCCGATCTGCGTCAGCCTGCCATTCGCCAGATGGCCGAGCTGTTCCCCGCCGAACACATTAAAGATGATGCGGGGCTGGCGGGCACCCTCGAAACCACCTTTGTGGTCGCAGGCATTCCCTCGCTGACCGTGGAAATTGGCGAGGGCCGACGGTTTGAGCCCGCCAAGATTGCCCTGGCCGTCGAAGGCAGCCTCAACGTGCTGAAGCACTACGGCATTCTCCCTGGCCCCCTGGGGCGCACCGCCGCCGAGGCAGGCACCGTCTTTGGCAATGCTCTGGCCACCGTCCGCGCCACATTGGGCGGTTTTTTAGAGCTGCGGGTGGGGCTGCGCGATCGCGTCACCCCTGGCCAAATTGTTGCCCTCCAGCGCGATGCCTTTGGCGATGTGGTGGCCGAATACCGTGCCCCTGTCGCTGGAGAGATCGCCGTCGTTGCCCGCGACGCTCTCTGCGAACCGGGGCGGCGGATTGTGCAGATTTTGTACAGCCAGGAAGAGGCGTGAAAAGGGTAGGTGAGGTGAGGAAGTATACCGACCTGTCATCGCTCTATCTCCCCCTCGTCCCCATTTCTCCTGAACCCACCCCTCCCCCTCCCAGGCGGGGATAGTCCAACCTTCTAACTCAAAACTGAACAGTCAAAACTCCCCCATTTACCCAAGGAGATCCCCCATGGCCCCCTCGCCTCCAACTCCTCGCCCCCCTTCATTTTTTGACGCCATTGTGCCCCTGGTGGTACTAATCAGCCTGATCGGCGGTGCCGTGGGGCTATTTGGCCTCTCTGCGGTGGATGGCCCAGTGCAGGTGGCGCTCATTCTCAGCGCTATGGTAGCTGCCATAATCATTCTCAAAAATGGCCACCCCTGGTCAGAGATTAGCGCTGCCGGAGGCCGGGCCGTGTCGTCGGTGACCAGCGCCATCTTTATTTTGCTGGCGGTGGGTGCCCTGATCGGCACCTGGAACATGGCGGGCACCATTCCCACCCTGGTCTACTACGGCATTCAGATTTTGAAGCCCGGCTGGTTTTACCTGGCTTCGGCGGTCATCTGCGCCATTGTCTCCACGGCGATCGGCAGTTCTTGGACCACCGCTGGCACCATTGGGGTGGGGCTGGTGGGCATTGCCACCGCGCTGGGGGTCTCCCCGGTGGTGACGGCGGGGGCGGTGATCTCGGGCGCTTACTTTGGCGACAAGACCTCCCCGCTCTCAGAGACCACGGTGCTGAGCGCCCAGCTGGTCGGCACCGATATCTACACCCACATCAAGGCCCAGCTGTGGACTTCGGGGCCAGCCTTCCTGATCGCCCTGGTGGTGTTTACCATCATCGGCAGCCAGACCGAGGTCACCGCCGGGGTCGACACCGTCACCGAGCTGACCCGGCTGAATGAATTGTTTTGGATCACTCCCCTGGCGCTGTTCCCCATGTTTTTGCTGGGGTTTCTCTCCTACCGCAAGGTGCCCGCCTCCCTGGCGATTATAATTGCGGCCCTGGTGGGTGGTCTGACGGCGATCGCGCTTCAGCCCCAGGCTATCATTCGCTTTGTGAATGAACCCGATACCGCCATGGCGCTGGTGTTTCTTAAGGGCGTGTGGCTGGCCATGGCCAACGGCTTTAGCGAAAACTCTGGCATTGCCGATGTCGATCGCCTGCTGTCGCGCGGCGGCATGGACAGCATGCTCTACACCCTGTGGATCATCATTGGCGCGGTCACCTTTGGCAACCTGATGGAAGAGTTTGGCATGCTGGCCAAGCTGATCAACCCGGTGCTGCTGCGGGCGCGCACCCAGGGCAAACTGTTTGCCACGGCAGTGGCCACGGCGATCGGCCTAAATATTTTTGCGGGCGACCAGTACATCGCCCTGGTGCTGCCCGCCCGCATGTTTCGCGTCGAGTTTCAAAATCGGGGGTTGCAGCCCCAAAACCTGTCGCGCCTAGCCGCCGACGCGGGTACGGTGACTTCGGCGCTGATTCCGTGGAACTCCTGCGGTGCTTTCATGGCGGTGACGCTGGGGGTGTCCACATTTTTGTACTTTCCCTTCGCCATTTTCAACATTGCCAGCCCCATTTTGTCGCTGCTCTACGGCATCACCGACTTCAAAATTGAGAAGCTGCCCGCCGGGGTTAACCTGGCAGATCTGTAGAGTCTGAGGGCTACTAAGTACATAGATCCTGTTGTTACGGCCAAATTCTGGAAGATCCCCCTAAATCCCCCTTTTCAAGGGGGACTTTGACTCTGCTCCCCTTTTAAGGGGGGCTAGGAGGGATCAAGCTCTGGCGAGGTCGGCATGGATGACTGGTGTGTATTGAGTAGAGCCTAAGGGGAAAGCGCTCGTCAAAGGTCACGTTAGCGACGATTCCTGGGGTTGACTCCCTGATTGTCGTACAGGCTTATCCATGCGCTCTAGCTCCTCAACCTCCTCCGCTGTTGGGGGCTGGCTTCGTGGATGTAGTGGAGCGGAAGGCGGCACAGGAAAGGCATTACACCTCACACGAAAACTGCCAGAACCCTAGAGGCGCTCGGTTTGTCCGTGAGGTGTACTGGTTGAGTGGTTGTTTGATTGACAAGTATTCAACTTATGGCGTGATCAACCTCCCTGTCTCCGGCTCTATGCCTAGCTCTTTACAGTCACGGTCGGGGTTAAGGGTGCTGGCATCGGGTAGTGTAGTGCGACAGAGCCTGGCCTGAGCGAGTTGTTCGTCTGTTAAACCAAGGCTCCTGCTGAGGTGAGCATTGGTGAGGATTGCCCCGCTGAGGTTGGCATCGTTGAGGATGGCATAGCTGAAATCAGCACCGCTGAGGTCGGCGTCTATGAATATGGCCTCGCTGAGGTAAGCTCTGCTGAGGTTGGCCCTGCTGGTGGTGGCTATCCGAGGATCGGCCAATAACACGATGATAACACTGAGGTCGGCTCTGCTAAGGTCGGCCCTGATGAGGTAAGCCCTGTTGAGGTCGGCACCGCTGAGGATGGCCCCGCTGAGGTCGGTACCGCTGAGGTTAGCCCCGCTAAGATTCGCCCCGCTGAGGTCGGCACCGCTAAGATTGGCCTGGCCAAGGTTGGCCCTACTGAGGTCTGCTTTAAATAGGCTTGCTTTCGGGAGCTGGATTCCTTGTAAATAAACACCGGATCGATTTTCATCTACTAGGACTTCGTCTAATGGAACAGCTCCAAGGGTAATACCATCTAGCTGTTCTGCCTTCCATGTACAAAATGGGTGGGGAGAGCAAAACCATGGGAACTTTCGTCGCCAGTTTGCGCCTGGTGAGGCATTGAGAAATTCCAAAGCTTGTATTCTACCCCCACTACCTGACTGCCCATAGGCTGACGTGATCGTTTGCCAGGCATTGAGCACTTCAGCATCTCGACGCTGTTTTTCTGTCCCGATATAGGTCAAGACTGCAAGGATAATTCCAGCATTGCCAATCAGCCCCAACAGGCTCAACAGCGCTTGATTATTAGCCCATGTTAGTAGGGGTTCCCATGCGTTTTTCTCAAGTCTAATCAGTGGGCGATGTATAGCAAACAGCGTTGTTCTTAATGGGTTCCCAGCAATCTTCTCTGCCTGCTTCCAAACCAGATTTTTGCTAACTCGCTTGCCTTGTAATCGCAGGTTGTCGTACAGATCCCAGGCTACCCGCTCGACGTGCTCCTGCTGATTACCGGCTTTAACTCTCTTGGCCACTGCTTACTACCCTAAGCCCTAGCAACAGCTTCACCCCAAGCGGCGTACTTTCCGGCTAAGGTGCCGTGATCGATAGGGTAATCATGTTTACCCTACCTCATCTACCTCTTCGGCCTGGGGATGGAAGTACTCATAGATCTGCTGGGCTAGCTGGGGGCCAATGCCGGGGACGGTGGCCAGCTGCTGGGGGCTGGCCTCGCGGATGTAGTCGATGGAGCGGAAGGCGGCGAGGAGTTCTTTCTGGCGGTGCTGGCCCAGTCCGGGGATTTCTGAGAGGCGCGATCGCCGCATTCGATCGGTCCTTTTCTTGCGGTGAAAGCTGATGGCAAAGCGGTGAGCTTCGTCGCGCAGGCGGCGCAGCAGCTGCACACCGGGCTGGTCGGCCTCAGTGGCGAGGGGGATCGATTCACCGGGCAGAAAGATCTCTTCGCGCTTTTTGGCCAGGCTGACCACGTTGAGATCTTGGAGCAGGTTGAGTTCTTTCAGCACCTCTACCACGGCGGAGAGCTGGCCTTTGCCGCCGTCGATCATCACCAGGTCGGGCCAGTCGGGGTTGCCCAGGCGCTGTTTGGTGGGGTCGGTGGCGTAGCGGCGAAAGCGGCGGCGAATCACCTCGGCCATGCTGGCGAAGTCGTCGGAGTGGCCGGGCTTCACCTCGGGATTTTTGATTTTGTAGTGACGGTAGTGCTGCTTGGCGGGCATACCATCTACAAACACCACCTGGGAGGCGACGGCGTCGGAACCCTGGATGTGGGAGATGTCGTAGCCCTCAATGCGCTTGGGCAGGTCTGGCAGGTCAATGGCGATCGCCAGGTCTTGCAGGGCCTGAATGTTGCGATCGGCGGCGGCCTGGGTGCGGGCCAGCTCGTACTGGGCGTTGCGCTCGACCATGTCGATCAGGTCGGCTTTGGTCTGGCGCTGGGGCACCTCGACCGAGACCTTGCGGCCTCGGCGCTGGGTGAGGTATTGGGTCAGCATGTCGCCCTCGGGCAGCTCGTGCTGGGCGAGAATCAGGGCCGGAATTTCGACGGCTTCGACGGTTTGATAGTGGTCTTCCAGCACCCGCTGGAGAATTTCGCCGGGGGTGCCCGACTCGGCATCGGCGGTGAAGCCCAGGCGGCCCACCAGGCGACCGGCCCGTACCTGAAAGATTTGGACGCAGGCGTGTTTGTCGTCGGCAGCCAGGGCGATCGCATCCCGCGAAATCGTGTCATCCGGTAATGCCACCTTCTGGTCGGCGCACAGCCGCTCCAGCCCGCGGATCTGATCGCGCAGGTGGGCCGCCTGTTCAAACTTGAGGTCTTCGGCGGCCCGCTCCATCTGGCCAGTGAGAATATCCACCAGCTCGGTGGTGCGGCCCTGGAACACCATGACCACGCGCTGGAGGGTTTTGTGGTAGTCCTCTGGGGTGATCAGCTGCTGGCAGACGCCGGGGCAGCGGCCAATGTCGTAGTTGAGGCAGGGGCGATCGCGGTGGACGGGCTGGGGCCGCTGCCTCAGCGGAAAGATTCGCTTCACCAGATGCAGGGTGCTGCGCAGCAGGCCCACATCGACGTAGGGGCCGTAGTACCTGTCCTTCAGGCTTTTGCGCCGTTTGCGGGTGATAAAAATCCGGGGGTAGTCTTCTGACCAGGTGACGCAGAGGTACGGGTACTTCTTGTCATCCTTCAGCAGCACGTTGAAGTGGGGCTGGTTTTGCTTAATTAAATTGGCCTCTAGGGCCAGGGCCTCGGCCTCGGTGTCGGTGACGATAAACTCGATCTCGACAATCTGCATCACCATGACGGCGATGCGGGGCATGTGGCCGTGAAAGTCGCGAAAGTACGACCTGACCCGCGTCCGCAGACATTTCGACTTGCCGATGTAGAGAATCTGGTCGCGGCTGTCTCGCATAAAGTAGACCCCCGGTTCTTTGGGAATCTCTTTGAGCCGCGCCTCCAGGCGATCGGGGTCGTTGACCAGGGTAATGGGCTGAACCGTAGAACTCACAGGCGCTGCCTAGGGGCTAAATCAACGGGCTGACACTCTAACCAGGATAGCGACAAAATTGCTGGGTCAGACGCCGCTTTCACCCCAGGGTTACCGTCCCCCAGTCAGGATGATGCTGGGAACTGGGCTGCGATCGAGCGGCTCGATCCGCTCAAAACTTGGCCAAACTCAGCCATTGGTCTTTTGGCGGTCAGCTTGCGTTTTGGCGGCGATCGCCTGCCCCAGCGCCACTCTTCTCAGTAAAAACCCTGAGGTGCTCTGCTATTAAGCACCGCTGGGCTCAGCTAAATGGCCCGATTTTAGGAGTTTTATCCGGAATAATTCCGTCTACTCTGTATCCATAGTTACTTATGTTCCTGAATTGAAATTGTCACGAGGTTTTGTCTGCATGGATCCGCAAGAATTTGAAGTGCGCTATCGAGAGCAAGTCAACAACATTTTGAACCGTCTACAGACCGCAGTTGCCGCCTCTGCCCAGCTCGAAACTACCATCACCGACATTGGCGGTGCCGTACAAAGTTTGAGTCGAGAGGTGGAGCAGTTTTTGGCTGAGCAGCGACCTGAGCCTAGGGATAGCGGTCTGTCCTAGCTTCATGTCGCGCTGAAGCGTTGTTCTGCCGTATGGGCAAACGGTTGTTTGCCCAGTGCAGGGAAGTTCTGTTCGAGAAATGGCTTTGGTCGCATACCCAATCCGACCGACAAAACCCTAATCCGAAACCGATACCTCGTAGGGGCATTGCACTGCAATGTCCCTACAAATGAGGGTATTAAAGAGGGTTAAGCCAAAGGACCTACAGAATATAAGGCTCTCCGCAGCTAACCAATCTCCTCGTTAACCGGGAATCGGTTCATGATGTCTTTGGCCTGGCGGGCGGCGGTGCGCAGTTCGTCGCTGATGTAGGGCACGTGGGGAATCTGCGACAGCACGTCTAGGGTGCGGCGCAGAATGCGGACGATATCGCCTTCATCGAGGCTGGTGTTTTCGCACAGGGTCACCCAGTCAACCTGGAGTGCCCACTGCTCGACCATGCCCACCAGGTCGTACTCCAGCCAGATGGGGGCCGTAATGTGGCGGCGGTGCTGCTGTTGGTAGAGCTGGCGGCGCAGATAGTGCAGCCCCCCCAGCGCTTCTTCAACCTGGCCCGAGAGCTTGTAGCGGCACCAGCTGTCGGGGCGCGAGTTTTCGGTGACTAGGGCAGCAAAGGCGGCGGCCAGCTGGGCGGCATCGAGGTGGTCAAATTCGCCCGATCGCAGCGCCAGTGCCAGCCATAGCTCGTTGTCGCCGCGAATGGCGGCGGCCATTTCGCCCAGCTCGGTGGGTTTGTTGTCGTCTAGCCCATCAAAGTGCTGGAGCACGTCCATAATGTTGAGAAATTCTTGCCAGTAGCGGCCCGTGTACTGGGCGAGTTTTTGCTGGCGATCGCGCAGTTCATCCTGCAGGTCGTGCAGCCGCTTTTGGCGTTTGAGCAGGCCCTTGGCATTGTCCCACTGGCTGGCGGGGTGGGTGGCCAGGGTGTGCTCGACCTCGCGCATGCGATCGAGCTGGTCTTGCACCTCGGGGGCCAGCATTTCGAGGGTGGGGGGTGTGGCCATGGTAGCGGCAATGCCAGCGGTATAGTCATCGCCTCGGCAGCGCTTGCCTGGGCTGGGCAACAGCTCGCTGGGTGGGGCCAGGGTATCGACCGCCTGCAAGCGAGGAATGTCGGCGTGGAGGCCGACTACATCGGCGGCGGTGACCACACACCAGTGGTTAGTTTTAGTCAGGCACACCAGGTAAGGAAACTGGCCCGACCCCTGCACCTTGGTCACCAGCACGGCGGGGACGGGTTCCCCCACGGGAATGTGCTTGCCCTTGAGGGAAAGGAGTGTGCCTGCGATCGCAAAGGGCACCATCTTGGCTACATCGTCAGCCAGCACCTGGGCCGCCTGCTGCTGAAGGGTCTTGAGTAACCGACGCTCTTCTTTGAGGCGCTCCTTGAGCTTGGCGTATTCGGCCAGCAGTCCGTCGTCAAAGGCGGCGAGCTGGGCCTGCTGGTGGGCCACGGCTCCTTCGATGCGATCGATCTCCTGCTGCTGGGGCACCAGGTGCAGGGTGGCCAGATATTGGCCAAAGCTGCGTTCAATTAAGTCCTTGGCCTCGTCTAGGGTATGGGTTTGCAGCAGGTTGAGCACCATGCCGTAGCCAGGAGTAAACTGGCTCACCAGCGGGTCGGCCCCCGAGGTGGCCAGGTGCACCGCCTCCCGCGATCCTTCAAAGGGGCTCTCGACCGTCACCACATGACCCTGGAGATCCATGCCGCGCCGCCCGGCTCGCCCCGCCATCTGCAAAAACTCCGAGGAAGTCAGCAGCCGGTGGCCCATGTCGGTACGCTTTGACAGACTGGCGATCACCGTGGTGCGGGCAGGCATGTTGATGCCCGCCGCCAGGGTCTCAGTGGCAAACACCACCTTGATCAGCCCGGCCTGAAACAGCTCTTCCACCAGCCCCTTCCACAGGGGCAAAATGCCCGCGTGGTGGGCGGCAATGCCCCGGTACAGCGGCCCCACTTGGCCCGCCCGCCCGGCGTCGGGGTTGTGGGCGAGAAAGGTGTCAATCCGCAGCTTGAGTTCGTCGGCCTCGGCCTCGGTGACCAGCGACATATGGGCCACCTCTTCCACCGATTTGTCGCAGCCCCGGCGGCTAAAAATAAAGTAGATGGCGGGCAGCATGTCGCGCTCTTGCAGCTGGCCCATGACAAAGGGCAAACTCACCCGCCCGCCGCCCCGCCGACCGGGCTGGCGCTGGGGAGCGCGCTGCTTTTTGAGCTGGGGGTTGATGGCCTTTTGGGAGGTATCTAGCAGCGGCACCAGCCGCTTACCGGTGCAGTAGTGAAACTGCAAGGGCACCGGGCGAAAGTCGGAGTAGATCAGCTCCGTGGGGCCGTGCACCTTTTGCAGCCAGTCGGTGAGCTGGCCCGAGTTTTCGACCGTGGCAGAGAGGGCCAAGAGCTGAATCTCGGGCGGGCAGTAGATAATCGACTCTTCCCAGACGGTGCCGCGCTGGCGATCGTTCATGTAGTGGCACTCGTCAAGCACCACGGCTTCTACCTGTTGCAGGGTAGTGCCGGTCTCGCCAATGCGAGTGCCGTAGAGCATGTTGCGAAAGATTTCGGTGGTCATCACCACGATCGGGGCATCGCGGTTGATGGAGAGGTCGCCGGTCAGCAGACCCACATTCTCATAGCCAAACTGGTCGCGAAAGTCGCGCAGTTTTTGGTTAGATAGCGCCTTCAGCGGAGTGGTATAAAACACCCGTTTGCCGTGGGCCATGGCCCGGTAAATGGCGTATTCGCCGATCAGGGTTTTGCCGGAGCCGGTGGGGGCGCAGACTACCACCGACTTGTCAGCATCGAGGGCCGCCGCCGCCTGGCGCTGAAAATCGTCGAGGGGAAAGGGAAATAGTTCGGCTAGGTCTAGCACAAGGCTGGCACCATGGTAGGAGCGACATTATTCTAGTGTGCCAGGGGTTGGGTGAAACGGTGAGGCCAACCAGCGCGGTAGGGCAGACAACAGCCTGGGTTTCAGGCTCTGTGTTTTAGTCAAAAACCCAAGAAAACTCACATAACCTTCACGCAATCTACCCCTAATGTCTGCAATTTAAGCAGGATTTTGCCCTAGGGAAGCTGTAAACCCAAGTACTGAGGCACATTAAATCTGCGGCCATGTGTGTTTGTACTTAAGGGAAAGCAGATGAAACTCGATATCGTAGTCCTGACTGCTCTAACCGTGGGGGCTGTAGCTGCCCCAGCGGTTCAGGCTCAAATTTCCCCTGACAACTATGTCGGCGTCGGCATTCGCGCTGGTTTCAGCGACTCTACGGCCTTTGTGATCGACTCAAAGGTCAAACTTACCGAGCTGACCGATGCGGCTACCCTCTCGGTGCGGCCAGCGGTGGTGTTTGATGACAGTGCCGAGCTGCGACTACCCATCTCTGTCGATTTTGGAGTGAGCGATCGGTTTTTTCCCTACGCTGGGGCGGGGGTTGCCTACAATGCTGAAGGCAGCTCTCGCATTGACCCCTTGATCACGGGCGGTGTAGACGTGGGCATCGCTCGCAACCTGGTGCTCGATGTCAATCTCAATGTGTTGTTTAAGCCCGACAACACAGATACCGAGCTTACCGCCACCATTAACTACGCTTTTTGAGCCCTGTGATCAGGTTTAAGGTGTTGGGCGGGTCTGCGTCGCTCTCCTAGTAAAGTAAGGCCAAAAAGTAAGGCCAAGCTGCCGGCAAACTGTCAATCTAGGAAGTCAGCCCGCCGATTGGCTAGTCTAGGTTTCTGAATTGGCGATTGGTTTCTTGAAAGAGGCACAGCATATCGTCAAAGGTTGGCTGAACCGTAAACATAGCTGGATATAAGCGAGATTTCTCCATATCTATCGCATAGCTAGCGAGCTCTAGCTCTGTATAGGCAGGGTGGCGGCGCAGACCATAGACTTCCACAGGTAGGGGACGCGACCAGCGAATTGAAACTTTGGATCAGTAAAGCCTTCAGAAAGTACTAATTGTCTAAGAGTGTTCACTGAAAAGAACTTAATGTGACCACCATCCCATAGGGTGGTGAAGTGACTATCTAGGCTGCCGGACAAGGCCAGCGCTAAATTCTTTAAATAGCCATGGTATGGGGTAGTTAAAATTAACGTCCCTTTTGGACGCAGACATTGCCGTGCTAGCCGCACTAATTCTCTGGGGTAAAACAAATGCTCAATGACCTCAGTGGAGATAACTAGGTCAAAAACTTGCTCAAGACCGTCTAGGTCTAGATCGTAGATACTGCCCTGCCGGAATTGACAGTTTGGATAAGCTTGTTGGGCTTGGGTTACCCCAGAAGCTGATTCTTCAATGCCAACCACCTCAAACCCCTGTGCCGCCAGAAAATGACTAAAACTGCCGTTGCCACAACCTAAATCTAGGATTTTTATTTTTGAGATGGCGACAGGGCTAGAGCGGTGAGTTTGGGCGATCGCATTATGAATTAAGTTTAAAACTGGCTTTGCTAAATAGTGATGGTGATGCCCTATTTGTGAACTACCGTAACTATATTCGTAAGAAGTTGAAGTTTGCATAGGATCTTAACGCTGTGATTGATAGTGAGTTATGGCGAGAGATGCCGCGATCGCTATAGACTTCATCTGCTCAAATATAAAGGCAGTCAGGCTGATCGGCTGATTCCAGTAGCCATCTGTAGAGTTGGAGCATTTGATGTGCAGCCCGTGACCAAGTGTACTTGTCTTGAATTAAGGCTTGACCTCGCTGGCCCATGGCTGCTAATTGCCCCGACTCTAGACTCATTGCGGCTTGGAGAGCGTTGACCAGTGGCGGAACTCCAGGGTGAACCCACCAGCCGCAGTTATGGGTTTTGATATCTGACCATGGCGCGGCTGTAGTGGTAATTACTGGTGTACCTGCGGCCAGTGATTCGGCAATGACCAGGCCAAAGTTTTCGCTGCGGGTAGGCAGTACAAAGATGTCAGCCTGCCGATAGCAACTCCATTTTTGCTGGCCATCTACAGCCCCCACAAACGTAATGTTAGTCAGGCGTAGCTCATCAATGCGTTGTTCAACTACAGCCTGATGACCCTGTTCGTCTGGGCCAGCGATGATGAGTTGCCACCCCTGGGTGGGGAGTTGTCGCCAGGCTTCGATCAGGTCTAGCAATCCTTTTTTGGGGTGAAGGCGCGATAGAAAAAGTACCTGACGCAGAGAGCTTTTGTCAGGGTGCCTGGGAGCACTCTCGGGTTTTTGGGGAGGCAACTCGATACCCCAAGGAATGACCGCGACCGGCTGGTGGGGCAGCAACAGTTGCAGGCGCTCTGCCTCATCTGCTGATGTGGCATGGAGGACTTGGGCCGTGCGCAGATCGCGGTGCTGAAACCCGTGCCAGGCCAGGCGCTTTTTCCAGGCTTTGTATTGCCAGGCCCAGGGCTCTAACATGCCGTGGGTGCTCACCACTCTGGGAATGCTGCACCGCCGAGAAAACTGGGCGGCACGGTGGTTGTTAGGCAGCCAGAGACCGTGATCGTGAATGAGATGAATCGAAGATTTTTGGTGTAATCGGTTGAGGGTAGCGCGCAAAGAATGGCGATCGAAAGCTGGGGCGATGGGGTACCACTGGGCATTGACCGCCAGCGAGGTATCGCTGAGCAGGGGCGATGGCCCTGGTTTGGCCAGTAGCCCCCAATGCTGATCTGGGCTCTGAAGAGCCATAGTCCGCAAGAGCTGTAGAACAGTGACCGGTGCCCCACCGGTAGCCCGATCTAAATTGCGAATCGTGTGAATAATCACCGCGAGGGCTGCTGGGGCAGATATAAGGAGGAATCGTAGGCGGCGGGCTGCCAAGGGCGATCGCGCTGCCAGCACTCTAGTAGATATTGGCCCAGAGCGAGATAAACCCCTAAAGCCAGCAGCGGAAAGCTAACTAGCCCCAGCAGATAGGCTTCGCCAACGCTGCCAATCAGCAGAGAGCTGAGCCCTGCGGTGACGGCACTACAGTAAAACCGATAGTCGGGGTGATCGCCAATGCGATAGAGCTTCACAATCATCTCCAGGCAGTAGTAGGCAAATAAAGCCAGGGGCACCAGGCCAACCATCCCCGCCGAGGCGGCAACGGCTAGCCATGAGTTTTCGCCAAACCCGAGGCGATCGCCCATCAAAGGGGCACCCAGCAGAGGGTATTCCATAAACGTATTCCACTGGGCTTGCCAGACCTGGGCACGGGTGTTTTCCATATTGGAAAATTTGTCGGGGACGACACTGTCTACCCTCGTGGGTAACTCAGCGCCAGGCAGCCCCACAGCAGTCGTGTTGCCACCCGGTGTAGACCAGAGGGCGATGGAGCCGACCAACATTCCTAGAACCACGACCTGCCATAGTTTGAGGCGCTGCCCAAAGAAAACGGCTAGACCCACCACTGCCCCCAAAACCCCCGTGCGCGAACCGGTTTGAACCAGGGCATAGAGCGTAATCAAAATACCACTACCCCAGATGCAGCGCTGCCAAGAGGGCTGAGGCTGCATCAAGAAAAAATACCAGGCGGGCAGCGTCAGCATCAATAACACCGCAGCGTGCTGGGGGTTGCCTGTAGTGCCCAAAAACAAGTCGTGAACAAAGGTGATGGGGTAGAGATCAAACTGGGCCTGGTAGAGGTTGACCCCTAGAAAAATAGCGCCGACCAAGGCGATAGACCCCAGGCCCCAGGCAAAGTCTCGATCGGTTTGTAACCACCGGCTGGGGCCACGCACCACCATCGTGACTACGCCGCAGTAGGTGGCAGCACTGAGCAAGACAAAAAGTAGGCTCCCACCGTACAACACCTTGAGCAGTAGCACCCCTTGCAGCAAAAAGAGGTACAGCAAAGGCCGTGGAAAATGGCTTTTGCGCCAGGTGTTGGGAGCCCGCAAGGCCAAGGCTAGCAGCAGCGCCAAGAGCACAACTGTCAATGGCCGCCCCGCCTGACGCAGCTGCTCTAGGGGAAACACCAGGTCGGGAGCCTCTAGAACGAATTCATCGCGAAACTCGGCTAAGGAGGCGGCAAAGCCAAAAACGGCCAGCAGCAGCCAGGGTTGGGCAGACCCCTGAAGCCTTGCCGTAAATACCCACAGCCCACCCCCCACTAGGACAAACAACCCTAGGGGAGAAGTCGCAAATTGTAAAAGCTGTCTAACAAGTTCCATAGGGCTAGGGCTAGGAGGCAGCGGTGAGGTGACAACACAGTCTCTGCCAGCGCTCGGCCCAGATCTGGGCCGAGTAGGGGGCGGCAAGCTGCTGCGATCGCTGCCCCCAGGTCGGCAAATGTGGGTAAGCTTGCTCGATATCGTGTAGGGCCTGGGCCAGGCTGCTGACATCATCGGGCGGCACGACGTAACCATTGTAGCCAGACCGCACCACCTCGACCGCTGAACCGCAGGCATCGGTACAAATGATAGGAAGACCGGCAGCGGCCCCCTCTACCAGGGCCAGGGGCCAGGGGTCAAAGCGGCTGGGCAAGACCAGTGCCCCGGTCTGCCGCAGGTGAGCCAACAGCGCCTGGGGCTGCACAAAGCCACCGTCGGTAAGGCCAGGCTGATTCTGCAGAGTGCTGGCTAGGGGGCCTTGCCCACAGCAGAGCAACGACCAGGGCTGGGCCGATTGCTGACGGTAGCGCTGGTAGGCCGAGACTAGGGTGTCTAAGCCTTTAGCAGCTATGTAGCGACCCACGAACAAAAATTGCTTAGGCCAATCTGCCTGGCGCTGATCCCAGAGTGGGTCGAGGGTAGCCGCGTCAACCCCGTAGAGCCCGCGCTCAATGCGGTTAGGTGATACCCCTAGACGAGTGGCGTACTGCCAACTGCGATCGCCGGTCACCACCACTTGATCAATGTGTCGCAGCAGAGGCCGTAGGGCGTAGGGGGCTAGCCGCTGTCTGACGGTACCGCGCCAGGGAGTGTCCATGCCCATGACTATGGGTACAGAGCAAAGCTTAGGCTCGTTGACTAACTGGCGATAGGGCGGGTGCAGCCAGCCCGGAATCACCAGCACATCGGGCTGTTGCTGCACAACTAGATCGTAAATTAAGGTTGTATTTTGCCGTTCGGCCAAGTCGAGCAGACGGCAGGGAATACCAGCCATGAGCTGATCTGAAAAGGCAGTCTCGGTTTTTGCCTGAAAGGCGATGACAAAGACCTGTAGATCAGACGACTGAGCTAGGGCACGCCAGCAGGCGGCCATGTAGCCTGAGATGTCAGACCAGCAGAAAACAATCTTTTTAGGCATTAAGGCTGGGCCTTAGATGTTGTTTGAAAGGCTGTAGACATGGTGCTCAAGCGTATTGGTGAAGTGTCTGAATAACTCGTTCAACACAGGCAGCCCAGGTAAACTGAGCGGCATGGCGCTGCCCCAAGTCAATATAGCGCTGGCGTAGGGCAGAGTCTGAATCTAGGTTGATCAGAATGTCGGCGATTTCTTCGGTATGGTCGGGCTCGACCACAATGCCTGCATTGCCGACGACTTCGGGCAGAGAGGCCCGGTTGGCGACTACGGCTGGCACTCCTGCGGCCATCGCCTCTAGGGGAGGAATGCCAAAGCCTTCGTAGAGCGAAAGAAAGAGTAGACATAGAGAGCCCCGCATTAGTTTGGGCAGGGCATCATCGGAAACGACACCAAGCAGCGTGATATTGGGATGTGCTTTGGCAGCCTCAGCGTAGGTTGGGTCTATCTCTCCAGCGATAACGATTTGAATAGGACTATGGCGCTGTTGTAGTGATTGAGCGAGGGTCAGATAGTAATCTCCACCTTTTTTCAGGCGTAGGCCACCAACCATAAACACGTAAGGTGAAGCTGTTGGTCGCTCGAATATAGCTGGGTTAGTGTTGGCAATTGCAAAAAAAGGAGACTCTACCCCACAACCAATATTCACAATCTTTTTGCAGGTGCATCTAGTAGCTCAACCATGCGCTGCTTTGAAAACTCAGAGATGGTGAAGACTATACGAGAATGATCGATAGCACGGCGAACCCAACGCCCCCACTTATAACGAAACCAGCGATGCTGCCAGGTGTGAGACCAAGGCAAATTTGGCTCAAAGGCTTGAACATCATAAATGGTAATAGCTACAGGGCATTTTCTGACTGGAAAGTAGGTTTCCATAGGGGCAAAGAGCCAGTCAGACTGATCAGATAGATAACGGTCCATGGAAGGATAGCCGATTAACTTCCACAGCCGCTCGGTACGATTTTCTGGCATGGAGAATGTTCGGAAGGTCAGCTTGTTTAACGGACAGTTAGCCGGAAGCGTTTGCTCTGGAGTTAGCCACTCGCGAGAAAAAAGAAGTTCAAGATCTATACTGTCGTCGTCGGCTAGGCTTAAAAGCGTGTTGTTAATGTGCCGTCCTGCACCAGTACAAGGAAGCAAAGTCCGCGCTGGATGAATATAGGAAATAATATGCACGCTCTAAGTACTCAACAAAAGGATGTTTTCTTGTTCGGAAAAAGAAACTGAAGAAAGCAACAAAAGTAGTTCTGGTAATTAAAGCGACTTTCAGATAGAAGGTCTTTCGTTTTCAAGTTAAAAAATGGTGATAAAAAGAATTAATTTGTCTGTTTCGGCGCAATTTATCAGAAGGGATGTAGATGAGACTCTTGAACAAGTCGAGAGAATAAAAAATCACAACAGCCAGTGTTGATTTCTCCATGAGAAGATAGCGAAAAAATATATATTTATTGGGAATGTTGGAGTTAAGTTTGTGTCCAGCCCAATGCAGTAAAATTATTTGTTTATTATGATCGTTTCCTCCATGATCCCATATGAAGTGTTTACAATTGGCCTGGTAAACTTTTCCAGGTTGTCGAGCCCATCCATTTTGGCAAATACCACCTAAAACCTCTGCCACGTGACCATAGCAAACAGGTTTGGTGTCACAACAATAATTAATAAAAGCTTGGTCTGTATTCCGTGGGTTGAGTTGATCTCGAACTTTTAGAGCATTGATAGAGAAAGTCTCAAATGATTCGATGGTGAAAAGCCCTTTGCGGGCCGCCCATCGGCCTGAGTTAAAGCCTCTTGCTTTACCTTGCCTTAATAATTTCCGTCGTAGTTTACCTGGTTCGTAAACCTGGTTGATGGCACAGTCAAAATGCAGCAGGTCAAAATCGTAGTCGTCTAAAGCTTGAATGATGGGTTTGAGATCTGCTAAAACTACTTGCCGAGCATCGAGATACATAAACCGATCGCATGGCCCCCAAAAAGCGGCATAGCGACGAAACCAGTAGGGGCCAGTGGGGGTATGGCCAAGTTCAAAAGCTTGGCCGATGGCTTCTAAACGTTCAAAAGATGGATCGGTATAGATTTCAAAGTTATAGGTATTTTGAAGCTTAAGGAGGCGATCGCAGTCATCATTAAATGGAATCAGCAGCAGTCGTAGATCTGGATTGAAGGTACGAAAGCTATTGAGGAATGCGATCGCCCAGTTATAAACCACATCATTGGCTGAAAAATAGATGCCTAGAGAACTCATGAAACAAGAATTGATTTATTCACTTTTCCTAGCAGCAGATTTTAATTTGACAATAGGGATCGCTGGGCTTTGGGCAACGATTAAGCCATCAGGATTCCAAGATTCACTAATTCGATAGCTATCTAAGATTTGATAGTTTAAATTTTTTAGATATGAGATACAACCTTCATGCAAGGCATCAGAATGGGTAGAGACAAAGAAAAAATCAATGGCTTGTTTCTTTAAAGCTGTTTCTGCTCCTTGCAGCATTTCTAGCTCATAGCCCTGAATATCACTATGTAATATACTTATTTTTTCTAGTGAGAACATTGTAAACAGCTCATCGACTGTAACTATTCTCAAATCTTTGCTGCTGACCGATTGTTTTCCTACTCCAGCTTGCAAGAAATCTCCCTTCAATGAATTAATTTGAAAATGGCGCTTCCCATAATTAAGATGAGACAGTTTAGGCTCTACCATGATTGATCGGGCGTTGGGAATGCGGCTTTGAAACCAAAGCGAATAATAGGCCCAATAACTTCCAAGCTCAACCATGCTAGAACGAGGAGAAAGTGTAAAAGAATATTCCTAAAGGGTCTTTCTTCTTGGGGTTCATGAATCCCTAAAGCTCGTTGCATTAACTTCCCGTGGTCATATCCTTGGTAGGCCGTAGGAAGAACTTTAATGCCACTATGCATTACTAAGTGACCATGGCGAACATGACCGGCAATCCACTTTTTCAAGCTCATGCCAATCTGGACAATCTTCAAAGGGATTACTCGTTTCTGATGCCATCAAGACTTCATTTTTATCTTTTCTAAGCTGGAAATCAATATAGTGCAAAAAACTGAGCAGTCGATGCTTAAGCCAGCGCGATACAGAGTGAGTTTCAATCTAACCCACTCTTGAAGATTCTGAAATCATAATTTTAGATTTTTGCATTGTGTTATCTTCTAGACGTCATGATCCAGATGTACCTCTGATTTTTCGCAATTGCAAAATTAAAGATTTGGGCATAAAGAACTTCAGTGTAGGTACGATGCGGCCCCATATTTCGGCGTGATAAAGCTCATACCCAAACCGAAAAACTCTTTTGTGAAAGGGGGCTAGTCCCTTGCTAATTTGCCAACGCTCTTTGATGTATATATGAGGCTTTCTATGGTTACCTAAACTTGAACAGTCAAAACTGCTTAGCATAACATCTTGCAAAAGAAAAACTTTCCCATCACGATATAACCGTGCAAGCAGGTCGTGATCAGCGCACCATTTAAACCGAGTATCGAATTTGTACTGCTTTAAAATCTCAAGTCGAACCAGTGTAGATTGATGTGAAGTTGGCATTTGGTACCAAAGTTTTTCCAAAGAATGTGGAACTTTTTTAAAAATGCGAGTTTCCAAATCGTCAACTAATATTTCTGAAACTGCTGACATAATAACGTCAGCAGTTGTACTGAGAGAAGATATTGCTTGACTTAAAGAACTTGAACTAAAAAATGTATCCCCAGCATTCATGAAGAGTATCCATTCACCAGAGGCAAGAGATAAGGATTTATTCATAGCATCATAAATACCTTCGTCAGGTTCACTGATATAGACGTCAATCACGGGTTGATAGCTTTCAATGATGGTCCTAGTAAGGTCTGTTGAGTCACCATCAACAACAATATATTCGATGCCGCAATAATCTTGAGCCGCAACACTTTCAATTGTTTTTTGGAGAGCAGACCCAGCATTGTAAACAACTGTTACAACAGATATTTTTGAGCAGGCTGACTGCGATTTAGCCATAAAGCTGCTGATACTTTTGAAGAGTGTGGCTAACTTAAAATTTATTTTAATTTATACTCTATTTAACTAAAATATTCTTATAGAGATTGATATAGCGATTTGCAATGATATCAGAGTTGTACTCATTAAGGGCAATCTTTCGGCAGTTTTCAGACATTTTATTCCTGGCAGCCTGATCTTCCAACAATTTCATAATATTTTGCTGTAGGCCAATGGTATCTTCTAACTGGGCTAAATATCCTGTGATTCCATGTCTTACCAGGTCGGAAACACCCCCAACGTCAAATGACACCATCGGAGTGCCGCAAGCCAAGCTTTCTTGCAGCATTAAGGGTAGGTTATCTGCCCGAGTAGGAAAGACAAATAGATCTGCCGCTGAGTAGGCAATCGACTTCAGTCGATCACTACTTACATACCCCATGCTAAAGGTTGGTATACCTACTTCTCTCTCAATTACGTCCTCACCCTCACCTAGGATTAATAAATATAGTTCTTTCTTGATTAAGTCAGGTAAAGTCTGCAATGCACGTGATAATATATCGCCTCCTTTGCGAGGGTCTTTTAAGCTGGTAGCGCCAAACATTATCACTCGTTTACCTGACGGAATACCCAATACTCGGCGACATAGTTCAGGGTCAAGGGGTTGATAAGCACTCGTATCAATACCGTAAGGAATATGGTGAATGGGAAAGCGATTGAGTTGACTCTTACGAGCCTGGTTAGTTAACCACTGACTAGGCGCAACAACTGTGAGATTAGTCTGATTGTAAATCCAATCTTTGAGGTGCCATTCCCAATGGCTAGTATCATGATCAATAGCAGGGTAGGTGTCGGGATACGGGCATTGACCGCACCCAGTTTGCCATTTATTGCAGTCGTAGCTGTAGGCGCAGTGCCCGGTAAAGCTCCACATGTCGTGAAGAGTAAAGACGGCAGGCTTATTTTGGGTTAGGGCAGGCAGAGCCAAATAGCTAAAATAGCCGCCGTGTAGGTTATGTAGATTTAGAATATCTGCCGTTTCATAAAAGGAATGCTGGGGAATATCGAAACTGCCCAAGTTTAAAACATGGTTGAGACCTAATCGAGAAATTAAGTGAAACTGCAGCTTTTCTAAGTTGGGACGACGGGGGGTGGCACACACTAAAGGACTATCGGTTTTTACTGTACCAACCAGCATCTTTGAATCTATGCTTTGTCGGAGTAGTCCATGGTGAAGTCGATAGCTAGCAATAGCCGCCCCACCCTCAATATCCGACTGGTTAATATGTAGAATTTTCATGCAAAGGGTTTAAAGATTCTACAGATAAAAAAACGGGTTTGTAGGCAACTTTATCGTGTTCAGTATCTACCAAGTTATAGCCATCGCCAAAATCGTTAGGACATGACCGATACCCCTGAAGCGATGGCTATACGCCATTGCGCCGCCCCAGTTCTCAACCGAAGCCGAGGC
>NZ_JAYFES010000056.1:0-1182 GCF_055795045.1 Pseudanabaena sp. PCC 9330
GGGTGCATCCCAGTTATGCGATGAGCATTAATGCTTATTTTGGGATGACGGTATGAGCGCTAAGCTTTGGGCACCGTTCGCTCTACTAGTCAGCCTCATGGATGTATCCAAACAAGCCCGCCTGCAAGAACTCACGGAAGAGTTAGCCGCATTGCTCTACGAAGAGACCGATCCAGAAGAGGTGAAGACTCTGGAGGGAATCGAGAAAGCAGTGCGTGGCCACTTGCTAGAGCATGTGGGACCAGAACTCGGCCATTTTTTATCCGCACGAGCAGCGGCACAACCCGAGGCCGTCAGCGAAGCATCACCAGCGTCATTGGCCGATTGAGTCTGAGTGAGCAGCAAGGACGTCGGCTAGGTCTAAAGGCTCGAACCCACTGGAGTCCGCATCTCGAGCGGTGTTGCCTGCTGTTGAGTGCTAGCGAGTCCTATGACAATGCGGCCGAAGATATAGCTGTGCTCACTGGCCTATCGGTGTCGAAGAGCACCCAGCAACGGCTGGTGCATCGCCAGAATTTCCCTTCTGAGTCGGTGGATGGTGGTGTTAAAGAAATGAGTATTGATGGCGGTAAGGTGCGCTTACGAACCGCCAAAGGTCAACCGAGTGAGTGGCGTGACTATAAGGGCATCAACCTGCACCAGTGCTGTGTTGCCGCGTTTTTTAAGGCGAATGATGCGCTAGTCGCCTGGGTTAACCAGCAGCCGTTGGCGTCACCGTTAGTGTGCCTAGGCGATGGTCACGACGGAATTTGGAACCTCTTTGCCCAGGTGGATGCCGATGTACAGCGGCTGGAAATTCTAGACTGGTATCACCTGATGGAGAATTTAGGTCATGTTGGCGGGTCACAGCAGCGGTTGGACGCCGTCGAAGCCTGTCTCTGGCGCGGTGATGTTGAGGGTGCTGTCAAACAGTTTGATGACTGGTCTCATGAGCGAGTTGACCGGTTTATCGCTTACTTGAACAAACATCGACACCGCATTGTGAACTACGCCTACTACCAAGCCGAGGGCATCTCCATTGGCTCGGGGGAGATTGAGTCAACGGTCAAGCAAATTGGGCGTCGCATGAAGATTTCGGGCGCGCAGTGGGACGGAGACAATGTACAACAAGTGCTCCATCAGCGGTGTGCGTATCTCAATGGCTACTTCTCAAGATGAGTCTTGCAAGACTGGGATACACCC
>NZ_JAYFES010000057.1:0-357 GCF_055795045.1 Pseudanabaena sp. PCC 9330
TGTTGATGATCCCCACCCTGCTCGCTGCTACCGCTTGCTTCGTCGTAGCGTTCATCGCTGCACCTCCCGTCGACATCGACGGCATCCGTGAGCCCGTTGCTGGCTCTTTGATGTACGGCAACAACATCATCTCTGGTGCTGTTGTGCCTTCCTCTAACGCCATTGGCCTGCACTTCTACCCCATCTGGGAAGCGGCTTCCCTCGATGAGTGGCTGTACAACGGTGGCCCTTACCAGTTGGTAATTTTCCACTTCCTCATTGGCGTCTTCTGCTACATGGGTCGTGAGTGGGAACTGAGCTACCGCCTGGGCATGCGCCCCTGGATCTGCGTTGCTTACAGCGCACCTGTGGCCGCTG
>NZ_JAYFES010000058.1:0-51870 GCF_055795045.1 Pseudanabaena sp. PCC 9330
GCTTTTTAAAGAGCCGGTGGCATTCGCTGCCGGTTCTTTTTGCGTATTAAGGGTCTGGTCAGGACGCTTAACACTGATTCACGCGATCGCTAGGTGGTCAGCCCAGCGGGGCGTCAATCATTGCCGGATCATAGTACAGGTGTCTGAACCGGGCAAGCCGACTCTAGATATTTGATTTCATCGGGGTTTTGGGGTTGGTATCGGCCTCCTTACGTGCAACAAAAGACTGTGGTTACCGCTCGATCAGCGGTAGTTGCCAGGGCTCTAGACCAGCGTCGTGGAGCTGCTGTTCTAGTTGGGCTACTTGTTTGTGCAGAGCATCGTGTTCTGCGTAGGCTTTGCCCTGATCAGAAGTTTGTGGCGTGTAACTACTGACCTGTGAGGCTTTGAAGGCATTCAAGCACAAAAAGTTTGATCCGTTCTGCTGAGCAGTCCCAACTGCCTCAGCCGGGATGGTAATGCTCATCCGGCAACTACCATCGGGCATCTGGAACCCAGCAATCGCCAACGGGCCGATCGCAACTGTAGCTCGCTTGGCTTTGTCTCCAGTGGTCATCCTGCTGCCACCCGCTGCCACAGCCGGGCAATTTCGGCCAGCAGGGTCTGAATGTTTTGTGTGAAGGCCCGGTGCTCTGTGGTGTTGGCCTCACGGGCTGCCCGCATCTCTGCCCGGTCTGCTCTGGCTTCCTCCAACAGAGTATTGAAGCGCTGGGTGTGCTCCTCATGCAGTTGGTCAAAGCGTACCCGGTCAATGCCCTGGTTGTGGGCGTTGTCCTCAATCCGCACAGCCAGATCGGCCCTGGTAGAGCTGGTGGCCTCTTCGGTGTCTACCTGCACCTCCTCAATACGGCTGCCCCATGCCTCAATAGCGCGGGCATTGCTGTCGGAGATCTGCCGCGTGCTCTCTACTAGCTGCCGTGTCTCTACTAGCTGCCGAGCATTTTCGGCCAGGATGGCTTCTATCTGGGCTAAGCGATCGCTGCTCTGGGTCATTTCAACTTTCCTTCTGCCTTGGCATTAGCCACAAGTTCTTTCAGCAAAATCTCTATGAAGTTGCTCACGCTACGACTTTCCAGCTCTGCAAGCTTCTCGACATCTGCTTTCAGTTCTTGGTCTACATAGACCCCTAGCTTGGCCTTATTAGTCGGCATTGTGGCAGTCATAGCGGTTTTAACCCCTCCATTTTGAACGGTTGCCTCAAATTTACCTCAAGTATCCTGTATAGGATAAAAGTATTCTACTCTAGAATACTTTATGCTACCATCTGAACCAAGCTCGAAACGGTTGAACCAAACTCGAAACGGCATAGGTACAGGGCTAGACCTGATTGGCTCACTGTTTGCTGTGCCATGCCGCGCCAAACCCGTACCCACAACGGACTAAAGGACTTTTAGCTATGGCCAAATCCGTAAGCCTTCATTCGTTCTGCAAAGAGCACGGCAACTTGCCCAAAACCAGCGTGCGCCGCTGGCTGAATGACAACGGCTACAACACCAGCAACGGACTTAGCTCCGCTGCTATAGAGGCTGCGATCGCGCAGTTCTGCCCCCCTCCTGCCCCTCCCGAACCCACTGTTGGGGGCCTAACAATCCATGCTGGCAACCACTGCACCAGCATCGACTTGCCCAATTACCAAGGCATGACCGTAGACCTAGCCCAGTTTCGGGACTCTGAAGCGCTGGTAATTGATGACCCCTTAGCTGTAGCCGAGCAGTTTTTGCAGACTGCCGATCTGATTCAAGGGGCACTTGCCAATGACATCGCCGCTCGTGAGCAACGCCTACAAGCCACCAAACAAGCCCAAAGCAAGATCGCCGCTAAGGCCCAGGAGTTAGCCCTAGAGCAGCGCCTCTACCGCTTGCAGACTAGCCAGATTGATGCTGCCCAGACAGACGAAACCAAATCCCTAGCCGATGCCCTTGGAACGCTGAAAGCTTTGGGAAAGCCCACCGAGTCCGATACCGCTGCTGCTGGTTAGGGGGTTTAGCCCTGATAACCGCCGTTTTCATCCTGTTAACGCCGTAACTCTGGTTATAACGCCATGGAAGCTAAATTCACTCCCCCTGCCGTCCCCCTCGAATACCGTCGCGAGGTCGTTAGCGGTGCATCACCCATTCAAAACATCTACCTAACTCCCGTTCCCTGGTGGCAAAACCGCCGTTACTGGGCTGCCGGTGGCATCGCGGTAGCGGCCCTCTCTGGCATTGCCTTCGCCTTTGCGCAGTCTGGCCGCACTGGCGACGAAGGCACCTACCAAAGTGAACTGCCCGCCCCTAACTACGAGAACGTGTTGGCGGCAGCTCAAGACCGGCTCTCGGGCAATTACGAAGACAGCCGTTTGGTGTTGGCCGATGTCGGTCGGTCGGTGCTCAACAATGAGGCCTACCGCTACCGCCAGCAGGCGGAACAGGACGTCCTGAAGCCCACTGACCCCTGCTACCAACAGCAGATCATTTGCCCGCTCAACCGTTACCAGCGCGATGCCCAGGTGATGTTGGATACGGCCAAGGGCGATCGCGATTGGCGACAGGCTAATGCGGCGCTCTTCCGAGTTGAGGCCGTAGAGGTGGCCCGCTCAATGACGGCGCTGCCCCAAGACCCACCGACCAATCTGGCGGTAGTCGCCATCGAGAACATGGTTCAGTACCACGACCGCCAACACTCTTTGTCTGAAGAGGTGCAGGCCCATGAAGTTAGAGACTAACCATCTGCTCTATGGCTCGATTGGGGCCGCTGCTCTGGGGCTGTTCTGTGGCCTGCAACGGCCTGCCAGCAATCTCACTCCTGCTGACCTGGAGGCTTTTGCCAATGGGGCTCAGATTCGCTACGAGAAAACCTATCCCTATCTGCCTGCGGCGATTACGTTTGGAGCCGTGGCCGTTGGTTGTGGGGTGGCTTGGGCGTTGGGGGGAGAGCAGCCTAAGGTGGCAATCGCAGGCCCCCCGATTCAACCCGAGCCGCAGGGCTGGAATGGGCAGGTGCCTTTCGCTGGGGCTACCGAGTCTTTCCGGGTGGGCAACCCCGCCGCCATTCTCGCCGCTCGTATGCGGCCTACCTTAATCTCGGCTAACCCTCGGGTTGGCAAAGGGTTAACGGTGGCCCATGCCTACCGGCAGGCCCAGGTGAAACAGGGCGCGGTGGTGTGGGTGATTCAGCCCAAGTACCACCCCAAGGAGCACAGCTATTGGGAGAAGGCTGACAACGTGCTGGGCTTCATGGCTGATTCTCTAGAGTCCAAAGAGGATATCGACGACATCTGCGAGCAGATGCAGAAGTTCATCTTTGCCTGGCGGCAGCTGCCTCAGCGGCCCAAGGTGCTGATCATCGACGAGCTGGCGATGATGAAGACGGCTTTCAAGGCCTGGTACGACGGGTTCCTCAAGTCGCAGCTGACGATGGAGCTGTCGTCGGGGGAGACGGATGACCGGGCGCTGTGGGCCATTACTCAGTCGTCGCTGGTGGGCGATATCGGGGTCAGCGGTGGCATGAGAGCCACGTTTGACCTGCTCACGATTCAGACCCCCAGCAGCCAGAGCCATCTGGAGAGCCTGCGGAAGTCGGACACCAGCATTCCGCCAATTGAGGATGAGGTGATTTTTGAGCGATCGTTCTCACCCAAGCAGGCGGTCTTTTACCACTCAGAAGTCAAAGAATGGCTGCCGATGGTGGCCTATGAAGTGCCGAAACCGAGTTACGCCCCTGCAACGGCAGGTGCAACGGACGGAAACGAAGACGGGGTAAGGCTTTCACCTCTGGGTGAAACGAAAGTTTCCAAGTTTCCAGACCCCTCTTTAGCCCCGGATCTGCCCCTGATCATCGCGGTAACCAACGCTTTGGCCCAGGGGATACCCCGCTCCCAAGTCATCAAAGAAGTGTTGGGTTGCACGGGCAAGAAGTACCAGGAGGGCTCCGATTTGTTCGACCGCATCAAATCCATCATTGAGGAAAATTCCTAATGGCTAGCTCTAAGAACAATCAACTTGCCAACGGCAACAACGGCCCTGAGATCATCGACGGGCAAATCATCGACATTACGCCTCAGCTCAGCTCACCAGGGCGGGGCAGCGGTGTCCAGCTCGCACCACGCAATGCCATGCGCTCTAACGTGCAGGATGGTGGCTGGTTCGATGCCACCAGCGGCAAGCGCAAGCCGATCTTTGTTATCACGCCCACTACCGATCCCTGGAGCATTTTCCCGGTGATTCGCAGCGGCCTCAGCTGCTTGCGGAACCACCCGCTACAGACGATGGGTGGAGCTTTCATTTCGGTGTGGGGCGGGCTGTTTGTGCTCTCGGCAGGGCTAAATGTCCTCCAGGGTTCGGCGGTCAAGGCCGGGGGCGATATCTGGAATCCGGTCGTGGCGGGCACCAACTTCGGGGCCATGTTGGTGGTGCCGACGCAGAGCCTTGCGGGCAGCGCCCATAAGGTGTTGACCGGGGAGGAACGGGTGGGACAGCCCATCGAAACCCGTCCCTACACTCGCGCTGTGAAGGTCGGGGAGTAGCGATGCTGTTCTGGCGAATCAGAACTCGGTACCTGCTGGCCCTGGCGGCGTTGTTCGTCGGGGCCGCGTTTTTAGACCTGAAGCAGCCGGGCCGGGGGCAGTTCTACAACCCAATCTATGGGGTGAAGTCGTGGGTCAACACCCACCAGCCTGCGGCGTGGCAACTAGTGTCCAGGGTGCAGGGTAACGATGCTCGCCTGCAAGCCTGCGTGGCGGTGGCCCCTGACCCGATTGCCCTCGATGCCACGAAAGCTGAGCTGCGCAAAGCACTGGTGGGGGAGTCAGAGGCGATCGCCCTGGAGTGGTTGGGGCAGCCCGCCTGTGCTTTGGGTAACGGGGTCTACCGCTGGGCTTTGAACAACGGCTTGGCCCTCGATGTGACGGTGACGGAGGGGGAGGTGACCCACAGTGAGCTCAACCGTTAGAAACTACAAGCCCCACTGGTCGGAGTTGCCCCCGACTTGGCGCTACGTGATTGGCACGGCGATTCAGGCGGGGGAGCTGGTGCTCAAGCTGGGCTGCGTGGGGGCGATCGCTGCCTCGACTTGGGTGATGGTCGATCAGGAGACGAACGAATCTTGGGGCGATCGCTTCAGGAAAGTCAGTGCCGTGACTGAGGCGGTGGCTGGGTTCTACGATGATGACTTCAAAGCCCTCATCAGCAAAGGCGATGTGATTGCGGGCTACACGGTCAACTCGGGCTTTGGCCTGCGGATGCACCCGATCCACAATGAGATGCGGATGCACTCGGGTATTGATGTGCCGACGCCGGAGGGGGTGCATGTTCATGCGATCGGCTACGCCGGAGATACAGTGTCGGTGCGCTGCTGGAGCGACCCCAAGGGCTATGGCACGGTGGCGGATATGACCAGTTCGGCGTTCCCTGAGATCACCTTGAGGGCGGCGCATCTGTCCCACTGCAAGGGGGGTGAGCATCGGGCCGGGGCGGTGGTGGCGAAGACCGGTAACACGGGCAGCAGCACCGGCGCTCACCTGCACTGGGAGCAGATACAAGGGGGCGTGGCTCAGGCTCCGCAGAAGGGCTATTTAGTCTGGGCGCTCAATGGTCGCAAGCCGAATGAGCGGCTGGGGGATACGATTGCCCTTTACCAGGCGATTGTTGTTAAAGAGTCGGGCGGTGACCCTACTGCCGTCAACCCTGACACAGGGGCGCTGGGCCTGGGGCAGGTGATGCCGCAGAATCTCAATTGCTCCTGGGATGGCCAGCCGAAGAGCAACTGCGGCTGGGATTACGATGTGCTGGGCCGCGATGTGTCGCCCCAGGAGTTTTTGCAGAATCCTGAGATTCAGCAGCAGATCGTGGGGGTCAAGCTGGAGAGTGCTCTACAGAGACAGATTCAGGCGGGCCACGATATGAATACGGCGGTGAAGCGGGTGGCGGCGGAGTGGTATTCGGGTAATCCTGAGCTGGCCCACGATACGCGACCCCAGGCGGGCTATGAGTCTATCAAGAGCTATGCCGACAGTGCGGCGGAGAAGTTTAATCGACTCAGGCAAAAGAATCTAGAGAAGTAGGGCCATGACCGACCCCACCCTCAGCGAAATACTCGCTCGACTGACAATTATTGAAGCCCAGCAGGGTGAAATTCTCCAGCTATTGCGGCACGGTGTGACACCACCAGAATGGGTCAGCGCTAAGGCGTTGGCTGTGGCGTTGGGGCTACGTGCCCGAAGCCCTGAGTATTGGCGCAACGAATTGGGCGTGATTCCTGTCGATGGTCGAGCCTGTCGCAAGATGGGCAAGCGCTACGAATATCGCGTGGAAGAGTGCCGCCGGTTGATTGAGGAGTACAAGCTGCTTCCTCCAGAGACGCAGCGGCAATTACGGCAAGTTTGGCAGGACTCTAAGTCGCCGAGGTGCCCCCCAGAATGTAGCAATTGAGTCTGCTGTAGTGCGATCGCCCCATCTTGAGAACCCCCTATAAGAACGCTTTTTTGAGCATTGCCCAAAAGTCCCAGGGCAAAGCGTCGTGAGTTGAGATAAGAGGCTTGTGGTTCCACTTATCTTTGCAGCTAGGGTTGACGCATAGTGCTCTAGCTGTCAACTGCTATAATATTTTTGATTGCTGTCGAACGTCGTTGAACATTCAACTGAATTGTTGGATATTAAATGCGGATTCGACACAACAGACCGCCACCCTAGGGCAGCGGTTTGTTGGATTAGACCCTGATCATCGTTTTCCTAGCCAGTCAAGGAACTGGAGGACGAGAATCAGAAAGCCAAGCCAGTCATGGTGTCCCATGATGTTTTCTCTCCGTAGTTAGGGGTAGTGAAACTCAAGAGTCGCCAAACAGCCACATCGACCAGGAAGCCGTCTTCTCCCCCTCTCCCGGCAAGTTGAGTAGGAAGGCGGCTCTCTTGTTTCCATAACTACCTTAGCAATTAAAGCCAGTTACATTTTCAGAGTAGCTATTTAGGGGTAATGCAAGTATTCAACTTGCAGAATTAATCTATTAGGTAGAGCACTGAGAGGGTTTATGCCACAGTCGTTTAGAGAGGGCGATTTGGTTTCTCTTAAGATCGCTGATCGCTGGGCCACAACATCAGTCGTCAGCTACCGCGAGCTTTATTTAGAACTCAACTTAATTCCAAATCAGCCACCATCGCCAGAGACAACGGTACAGCTTGATTTGGTTGAGCCAGAAGACTTAGCCCTTATCGCCCCGCCATTCTGATCAACCAGAGCACCCCCATCGCAACCCGCTTATGGTGCCTCGGAATTAGGCCCTTCATACTGAATTTCTTGACTTTCGTTTTTGATGGTGAACGAGCTCTCAGATTCAGTCAATACTGCCCAGGTCAGCAGCAACTGCGGGGTAAGGTGAGTCACGACAAATAACAGGGCGGGCGATAGGAGAGCGATGCAGGTAACGAATGAGGGCTTTTGTTTAGGCATTTTGCGGCCTCGGTGTAGGTCGCGGGGAGCGTTCCTACCGCATCTGGTGTTGCCAGAAAAGTAGGGTGCCTATCTGCCCAACGCTGCTTAATCGACCTGGCTATGAGGCCTTGATCGCCTTTTGATAGCCCTCCGAAGCAAAACCCCCACCAGTGCAGCGCTACCGGTGGGGGTTTCAATATCAGATTTGTGCAGTGCTCTCGCTGCTGGCTCCATGTTCCCCAACCTATCTGGATGGTCCATCAACCGCAGAGTTGCTCAATCAGCAGGTTATTCTCCAGAGTCCATAGCATCACCCACGCGACCAAGCGATGGTGCCCAAACAAAACCCCACGGCCAGCGGTACCGGTGGGGGTTAGTTCTCAGGAAGCATTGACGATTCAGGACTCCTGCCCGCTGTCTACCTAAGGTGCCCTCGTCGGTGGGGGCGGTAGCAAAGGTAAGCTGTTGGGCGTAAATGGAATTTCACATCTGCCCCTGGCGATCGCTGGGGGTCTTTTGTTGGTTATTGCTGCCTCTGCCCCACCCCTCACAACCCATCAAAGAGGCTTTGGGCGGTGGGGCAGAGGCAGAGGGCCTATTGCGATCACCCTGCCCCCAAAAATCGCTAAACCGCTTGGTAGGTGGAGTTTAGGGGCATTTCACCCCGCCAGGGATGGCGTAGTGTCTGAACGGTTCGGATGCGTAGCCCTCCCAGGGCGTAGCTACCCTCGCGGCTAGGGCTACTGCGCCATTTGACGCTCGGTGTTGCCCCATGACGTCCAACGACGTCCAAGGAGGCAGAGGCAGAGAGCCCTGACGGGAAAAAGCGGTAACTGGCGGTTAAGTGGCGGTAAGTGGCGTCACACCGACCCAAAACAAAGCCCCTACAGGCCCTGCGTCCTGTAGGGGCTATACCAAGTTGTGTCTCTACCGCCGTCGGTAGCGCTCTCGTCCACTAGGATGCCGCGATCTCAGGATGCGATCACCTTAGGCCAGTATCACTGGACTCCCACAACAGCCCTTTCGTAAAAAGTTCCAAAATTTGTCCAACGCAGCGTTGGACAGTTACGACTGAGCCACGTCAGGGCCTCCTATGGATATAGGGGTGGGGTAAGCCAGACCGGCTAGTTGCGAGGTCGACAGCTATGCGATAAGGTCAATGGCTCAACACCTTCATTCCATCATTATTCTTTTGACCACTTAGGCGGAATCATAAATCCATTGGATCAGAAAGTTAGTCATGTTCTGACTGGTTTTAGTCCAACCTGCCAGTCAATAAGGACGTGACCAAAAGCCAGCTGCATTCGGAATAGCACTACAGCATAAGCTAGGCATCGACAGGCCAATCTTGTTTTGCCATGATTAGGATGCGTTCTCCATAAGCAGGATAGTTCTATGACTGACCCCGTGACTCTCACGACAGCGACGCTCGTCGCTCTGGCGGCCAGTAAGTTTGTTGAGTCTGCAGCGTCGAAGGCTGGAGAAGTAGCAACACCACTGGTTCTTCAGAAGGCTAGCGGTCAAATTGACCAACTCTGGCAGCGCATCAAACAACATTTTGCAGGTAATAAACGTGCTGAGACGGCTATCTCTGAAGTCGAGACGCAACAGTCCGAAGCCGCTCTGATTAAGTTGGAAGTTTATATGGATGATGACCTGAGCGAGCCTCAAAACCAGCCACTGAAGCAAGATTTACAGCAAATCGCCCAGAAAATTATCAATATTGGTGAACAAAAACAGACACAAAAATCAGTCACAATTACTGTCAACGCACAAGATGAAGCGCGAGTTAACGCAGTGGGAGAAGTAAACGCGACCACGGTCAACTTTGGTGATACGTAGTCATGAGCCAGACAGAACAGGGGCCACGATTTAACATTCGGGCTGAAGGAGAAGCCCGAATCACTGCTGTAGGGCAAGTTAATGCCAACGAAGTCAACTTTGGAGATGTCCACAAGATCCAAGTTCAGGCGTTGATGGATCGCATCGATCCTGTTCCCTTAGTGGCGCAACTCAGAAAACTTCTGGATGACCAGACGTGGATTGACCAGTCTCAGATTCAGGCTCAACTGCGTGAAGCAATTAATCAGCAGCATCTGCCGATCCTAGAAATTTTGGCTGGTGGCGGTTTTGGGAAATCTCTGCTGGCAACCTGGGTTTATTTTCAAACAACACCAGACTGTGGTCAATCGCGCTGGGCCTTTGACAAGGTATTTTGGGTCAATGTTGCACGGCAGCCATCATTTAATGACTTTAGTCGTTGGATTTATCAAGCCATTCATCCACCCATTCCTGAAGAAAAAACTTCGGATGAAACCTTGTGCCGATACCTGATTGCCCAACTGATCGAGCAGCGATGTTTAGTAATCGTCGATCAACTTGAAGCTGTTAGAAACACAGACCACTGGCCCTCCTTCCAGCGCTTTTTAGCGCAATGGCAGGATCAAGGTCACAACAGCACCTTGCTGATAACTAGTCGTGAACCAGTTTTATCCGAAGCATCCTACCAGGTGATGATAACCGGCTTTACTCCTGAGGAGGGGGCGATATACCTCCAGCAGCAACAGATTCATGCAACTTGGGAAACCGGATTGGCCGAACTCTCCAAATTAGGTCAAGGACACCCGTTGCTTTTGAAGCTAGCGGCGAGTTGGTTGCAGGAGACAGCTAACTCTCGTTTAGAGCCTAGTAGCTTCAATTTCTTTAAACAGTTGTTTCAGCAAAGCCTTAATGACGCACTGACGCCTCAATCGACAATGGCCTCCGAAAGTCGTGTCGAGCAAATTGTCGAGATTTTACTCTCAAAACTGGCTGTCTACCGACGGGATCTGCTGCTGTTAGTATCCGTCTATCGCAAAGCCTTTAAGCTAGAGCAAGCACAAGCTATGGAAGCCCAAATCCAGGTTGCGGATTTGCAGATCCTAGAGTCACAGGGTTTTTTAACTGCACAGGAAGAACGTTGGTCATTACATCCTCTGGTGAAAAAATTAGTTCAGACAATTTCCAGTAAAAACAATAAAGTAAGAATTGGCAACCAACGTGCTGTCATCTATTTTTCAGCTTATTTAAAGGAAAACACCGCAGCTTTGACAAATATCTTAGAGTGTTTTCATCATTTCTGTGAGTTAGGAGAGGCGAGCAATGCTTTTAATTTAGTCGAACGTTTTTATAATTCTCTAGATCAACAGGGAAATTATCGTTTATTAAGTGAGCTATACGAACGGTTAGTTAATATTTGGCACTCAAATCCACCCGACACATTTGAGGAAAAACAGCGATTTTCCGAAGCATCAACACGTCTTGGGAGCTGCCTTAGCTCTTTGGGTGAATATCAACGTGCCATTCATTTTCACCATCAGTCTCTAGAAATAATTAGTTCTTTTGAATTTCCCAAAGGAAAAGCAGCTGCTCTCAACAATCTAAGTAATGTATATTTATATCAAGGGAACTTTGAGATTGCCGCTAAGCTCAACCAAGAAGCACTAGGAATAGCACAAGAAATCGGAGAGAGAAGCCACGAAGGTCTGATCCTTGGCAATTTAGGCTTGAACTATAAGTGTCTCGGTGACAAGCAGCGCGCCATTACCTATTACCAACAATCTATAGCTATCGCATACGAGGTCAAGAACCAGATATCGGCAATCAACGGCTTATTGAATTTGGGCAGTACTTATATAGAGCTAGAAGAGTTTCAAAAATCTCTCAATGTCTACCAAGAATCGTTAGAGCTTGCACATCAAGCTGGCTATCGAGAAGGAGAGGCATCAGCTTTAGGAGGGTTGGGCTATACATATAACCATTTAAGAGAGTATCAGCGCGCTATTAGCTATCACAAGCAAGCGCTAGAAATATATAAGTTAATAGAAACTCCTCGAGGCCAACTATCTGCTCTAGCAAACTTAGGTAATGCATACGAATTTTTAGGAGAATATCAACAAGCTATCGAATATCGTGAAGAATCTCTAGGAATAGCACGTCATCTGAAAGACCTATGTCGTGAAGCTATCATTTTAGGAGCATTAGGCGGCACTCACAAAATACTAGGACAGTACCAATCCGCTATTGAGTATAATAAGCAAGCTCTGGAGATAGCTCGTTTGATTGATAACAGAGCCTTAGAAGCCCCAATCTTGGGAAACTTAG
Source organism: Pseudanabaena sp. PCC 9330 (assembly GCF_055795045.1). Lineage (NCBI taxonomy): Bacteria > Bacillati > Cyanobacteriota > Cyanophyceae > Pseudanabaenales > Pseudanabaenaceae > Pseudanabaena > Pseudanabaena sp. PCC 9330. Next base: position 11,548 of record NZ_JAYFES010000058.1, read on the forward strand.
GCACTGTATATGATGCGATTGAAAAATATCAGAATGCTATCGAATGCCATGAAGAGTCCTTAAATATTGCTCGTCAAATTGGCCAGCGCTCGACAGAAACAAGCGCCCTAGGAAATCTAGGATCAGTCCATTTGTCTTTGGGCAATTATCAACTTGCAATTGAATATTACGAGACTTCTCTAAAAATAGCTCAAAAAATTGGAGATCGTCACTATGAAGCAACTCTTAAAGGAGGACTGGGTAGTGCTCATAAGCATCTAGAAAATTATCAACGTGCTGTTGAGTATTACGATCAGCAATATCAAATTGAACGCGAGCTAAGTCACCGACGAGGAATGGCAAATGCTCTGTTTAATCGATCAAACGCCTTAGTTAGACTTAACGATCAATGGAGAGCTAAAAATGGCTACGAAGAAGCTCTAGCTATCTTTAATGAGCTTCAACTTTCTCACATGACTGAGAAATGTAAACGGGCTCTTAGAGAGCGTAACCAGTCTATCACTTATGAGACTCGACTGGCCCCTCCAATAGGAGTCTCAGCTTCTACGAAGCCACAGGATGACTGGTGGCTGAAGTCATTGCCAACAGCTAAAACACCATCTGAACAAAAAGGTGGTAGCAACATGTGGATCTTTTATATAGCATTGGCTGCCATCGTTTTCATTTTGATAATGGTATTGCGATAGCGAATCATGCTGCAATTTCCACCATTGCTAAATTAAAAGATGAACGGAATTACGAAACCCTAAAGGCGCTAAGCTTTCAAAAACAGATTCATCTTAAGAATCAGAAATATTCAATTTCCTCTTCCGAACTTACCAACACCTGTGTTGGTAAGTTTTTCGCGAGATGTTAATAGTTTGCCTTACCTTATGAGGCTCACCAATATACTGTGCCGTCACTGACCCGCTACTATGCGCCAAGAACCAGGCTATTTTCGCCAGGCTATACCCCTACCGGTACAGATTCGTCGCAAATGACCGCTGGAAACTGTGCCCCGTTACATTCTCCAGATCCACAAACTTGTAGGTCTCCCGCAGCGTAAGCGGCGAGGCTTTAGCATTCCATCTCAACCTGGCGAGAGCGCTGGGGAGCATGCATAGCCCGGTTCAACAGCCGATGAGCCTTTTGAATCTGGCCAACATCCTCTAGCGTGATGCCCTGGGCTATCTTCGGTTGCCAGGCTCCCTGGGGCCGCTGAAGTCGGAGCAGCTCGCCGCGACCATCCTGGGCGACCAGGGAGATCGTATCGGTCGATTGGCAAAACGACAGCGTGTAGTGTCGGCCCTTGAGCACCCAGGTGTCAGGCCCGGTTTGCTCCATCTGGCCTGCCTGCTTGGCTAGCGTCAGGATACCTCTCACCTCCGGCACCAGACGTTCAGCCCACATCATCTGCTCGGCGCTGATCCGCTGCCGCTGCTCCCGCTGCTGGCGTCGTCGTTCAAGGCTGCGAGCGAGGTCATGAGCAAGGCGAGAGATCGCTCCTGCCCATCGAGATTGCTGCTCACCCGCTGATTTAACTCGCTCAACTGTGTCACCAAGGCCGATAAGAGTGCCTGCAATTGCCTGGAGCTGTCGCTGCTGCTGCCAGTCTCTAGCCCCTTCAGCAATGCGTTCAAGCTCTGCTGGAGTTGGCTGTGTTCGATGGTCATCTGCCTTAGCACCTGCTCCGATTGGGCCTGGTGGCGCACCAAGTCCTCGATCTGAGATCGCAGCTGGGCGTTGTCCTGCTGGAGCCCCGCGATCTGCTGCTGGAGCGGTAGCAAGGCCTGCTGCAACGCGCTCACCAGCGCCTCGGCCAAGATCCCTGGCGGCATCTCGATCGCCCACTGCTGAGGGGGTGGCGGCGGGGGTACTTTCCGAGGTCTGGGCATGGGTGTTCACCAAATTAAAGAGCGGAACATAGGCGCTGACGTTTTCCTTGGCTGAGGATCGCTGCGCCTGGCGCAACAGTTCATCCGAGTCGGCAGTGTAGAGCGAGAGCTGGTATTTGGCTCGCGAGACGGCCACATAAAATGACTCTTGGCTGGTGGTGGCATCCATCAGCGCCATCACTCGGTCGGCAGTTTTGCCCTGGGCGCTATAGGTGGTGCTGACCAAGCCGTAATCGACATACTGCAAGCCGGTTAGATCCACGGCGTCACAGCGACCATCGGGGTAGCGGATCTCGGCCTGGCCCTGGGCATCGATCGCCGTCAGGGTAAAGGCCTGCCCGTTGCGGAGGTTTTGTGCCCGATCATTGCGCGTCCAGCGCAGGCGATCGCCCACGGCAACGGGGATCGCCTGGCGGGTGTAGACAGTCTTATTGGGGCAGGCCGTTGGGTCAACCTCCAGCATTTGACCGGCTCCATCGGCCAGGGTCAGCCGGTTGCAGCGGGCATCGACCTGGATCACCTGGTAGGGCTGGTGCTTCACCAGTCCCTGGCGTTTGTAGGGCTGGTTGACGATGACAATGTCGCCGCTGGCGTAGTGGGTGGCATAGCCTGCCTGGGCCTGGGTTAGGTCTTTGCGGCGCAAGGAGGTCAGGGTAAAGCCATCAGAGCCTAACTGATCCTGAGCCTGAAGCCCTGTGCGAATCAGGGCGGTGAGGGCCAGGCGCTCTTGGTTGGTGCCAGCGAGCAGCAGGGTTTTGTCGCGCTCTGTCTCGTCAAGGGCCAGGTAGTCGGTGGCCACCTGCTGAAGGCGTACTGGCGGGGATGGAATCGTTTGAATCGTGCCCGCTCCCACCAGGGTTTGAAAGGCGGCTTCTGTCTGGTCGGTGGCCAGCAGGTTAACCGCCTGTTTCAGGGCCGCTGTCTTCTGCCGTCGAGACTCATCGAGAAAGGCGGTTTGAATGCCTCCGGCCTGCAAGCTCTTGAACGGGTTGCCTGCCTCTACCGCCGAGAGCTGGCGGGTGTCGCCCACCAGAATGACGCGAGCCTGTTGCTGCACAGCCAGACTCAGGAGTCCATGGGCATCCTTGGCGGAGAGCAGCCCGGCCTCGTCAATCACCCAGATTTCTCGCTGTTCAGGTGCTGGATCGGGAGCGTGCAGCAGGCTGGCCACGGTATCGGTCGGTAGCCCAGCTTCTTTGCCCAGCACGTTGGCCGCTTCGGCGCTGGGGGCAAACCCTCGCACTGAAAAGCCCTGGGCTTCTGCGCTCTGCTTGAAGGCCTGCAACACAAAGGTCTTGCCGCTACCCGGCAGGCCCTGCCAGGCCAACATCTGATCGCTACTGGTCAGGGCCAGGGTGAGCGCTCGCTGCTGCCCGGCGCTCAGGGTCGGCCACTGCGGCAGCTGGTCTTGGAGTTCGGCCTCGCTCAGAATTGGAGCCCACTGATGCTGCCCCTGGTGCATGAGTTGAATGGTGTCTCGCTCCCGGTGCAGGGCGGCGGTGGTGGTGTACTTATCCTTGACGGCCTCGACGGACAGCAGCTCGCCCTGGGCCGCGATCGCCTGGTGCAAGACCGCAAAGGGCATTTCACCCAGGGCATGTTCTAGGACAAAGCGTTCTACTTTCCCTCGACGGAATACTGACTCTCGCTCTGAGGCGTGGGCGGTGCCCGCGCGGGCCATCTGGTCTGCCTGGTGGTGGGCGGCAGTAGATAAATCTCGCTCCTGGTGGGGCACGTCGGGCAGGGTGAGATTCTGGTCACTAATCTGCTGCTGCCAGGCTGCTAGCAGCACCTCGCGGGGCACGGCCTGTTTGCGTTTTCGAGTGCGCAGGGTCGCCTGCTTTTTCTGGCTGACATGGAGCGGGGTGCCCTGCGTTTCGTCCAGGCTCTGCTGCCACTGCTGGAGGTAGGTTTCGATCTGACGGGTGCGGGTTGAGAAGGTGCTCAGCAGGGGCTGGCTGTAGTTGCTTAATTCAAATTGCCCTTTGCCCTGGGGGTCGATGTCATAGCCCATCTGCCGCAATTGGTAGGCCAGCTCGTTTTGATAGATCTCTCCCAGCAGGATCTGGTTGGCCACAATCTCTTCGTTGCTGAGGCTGCGCCAGGCTCCATCGAGTAGCTGGGTAGTGTTCATCACGACGCAATGACTGTGCAGCTGCGGGTCGAGTTCACGGCTGCTGTCGTGCTGAAACACCGCCGCGACGATGTTGCCAGTCACCACGCGCTGCCGTCCTTCAGGGGTGCTGACGCGAGCCTGGGCAAAGCGCTCCTCCAAGACCTCTAGGGCAGTATCGACGGCCTGGTTGTGGGCGGCGATCACTCGCTCGTCGCCTTGCACCAACCCGGCAATAGAGACGCTCTTGGGGGCTGAAAAGGTGTAGTCGGTGGCGGCCCGGTGACGGGTAGGATCGATGGCACGGGCGTGGAGGCATTCACCGTTTGGGGCGATGCCGTGAAGCAGGGCCTTGAAGTCTTCGGGCTTGACCTCGCCCTGGAGCCCGAGGGTGCTTGCGCCCTGGCCATACCACCGAGCAGCTGAGCGGGCTGCGTCGGTGCCTGCGATGTAGTAGTCGTCTTTTTCGTAGTAAGTTTCGGCCTGGGCAGCGGAGACCGAGCACATCGATAGCATGGGGCTGAAAGTCCCTCAACCATTGAGTGGATGGGGTTCAGGAGGGTTTGGTGGCATCGTGTCAGACCGTTGGAGAGCGTCCTCCTCCTGGGTGTACCCATCACCGTAAGAAAGGAATCTCACCGAGTCCGTGCACGGGTTGCACGGACTCGGTGAAAGTTGGTCTCTATAGTCGGGACAGATCGCACGCCAATTACCGTCGTCTGACGCAACTAGCCTCAATTTGGTCACCTGGGGCTAGCCGCGTCTAACGCGGGTGGATGCCATCTAACGCCCATTCCGCTGAAGGAACTATCCATGGCTACCCATCAACTCTTTATCGACCTTGGGATGTCGGGCACCAAGGCCTGTTTAACCGATGGCAACCGCTGCTACGGCTATGCCTGTCCACCCAAGGTGGCGGATTTACCGCCCTCGGAGCTGGAGGTGCTGCGTCACCAGGGCCAGGAGTATGGCGGTGGCCTGGGGGCTGGAGCCTATCTCCAGTGGAACAATCAGGCCTATGCCCTGGCCGATGATGCCGAGGGGCGTCCCAACAAATCTACAGCCACCCTGCGCAAGAGCACCCTGGCTCATCTCCGCAGCCTGGGTGCGGTGGGGGAAATGGCCCACACTCATCAGCTGAAAACCCTGCATCTGGATATCGGCATCGCGCTGCCCTTTGAGGAGTATCTGTCCGAGGCCGAGGAGCTGACTCAGCGGCTGCAAGAAACGGGGCACTTTCTCTATCGCGGACAGGCCTACGATCTCCAGATCGATAGCGTTAAGGTGCTGCCGGAGGCGGCGGGGCTGGTGCTCTGGCGCAAGCAGCAGCACCTTGCGCAGCAGCAGCAGGCCAGCCGCCAAAACTATGTCGTGCTGATGATTGGCCATCGAGATTTGAGCTTTTTGGTGTTTCGTCAGGGTAAGCCCCCAACAGGGAAGCCCAGTGATTCGGAAAAGTTGGGCTATGTCGCTTTCCTTGAAGCGGTGGCCCAAACGCTCTGTGAGCCAGAGAATCCCTACCTGGTGCAGGCGTTGTTAAGGGAGCAGGAGACGGTGCAGTTTCCCGACCAGCCGGGCAAGGTGTTTCCGCTAGCCCAGCGCAGGCAGGCGGCGGAGGCTTTTTACTGGGAGCAGGTGCGGCACCACCTGAGCGAGCATTTTGCCGCCCTCGATTTGACGGAGTATGAGGTGTTAATTGGCGGTGGTACCGCAGCAACGCTCTTGCGGCCTCATCTGACGGACTACCTGGCGACGTTGCCCGGTGCGACGCCCAACTGGCTGCCCGATCTTGCTCAAGAAATGGCGTACCGGCTTCAGGAGGTAACGTCTGCAATCGACCAGGTGCGCTTTGCCGACTGCTATGGCGGGGTGAAGTGGTTAGCCACCAGGGCTCATGCCCGCACCAGGGCACTCCAGGAGGTGCGGGCATGAGCCGTCGGCAGCGGGTGATCTTGCGTTTGGATGTGGAAGTGGATTCGGATGCGGGGCGACTCTTCACCTATCTGAAAACGAACCCGGCGGTATCGCTGCGGGAAGCGGTGCTCAGGGCGCTGAAGGTGTTTTACCTACCCTGGGCGTTGGAACCAGACCTCAGCCAGTCGGAGCTTCAGGCTCTGGCTCAAACCCTGCTGGAGGACATGCAGCTGCGTAGTCTACAGATCCAGAACCGGTTTTTGGCGATCTCTGGGGCAACGCCGGTACTCGTTATGGCTCAGGCTCCTGGGCCTCAGCCGCTGTCTGCGGTATCGAGGGCGGCGGAGTCGCTGTCGCCGGTGCAGGCTGACCCTGCACCGTTTATTGATGTCGATATGGATCTGGCGGCGGCGGGCCTGGATGATTTTTAGCCTCGTTCTGAGAACCGGCTCGGCCACACCTCCGTCTCTAGGCTAGGTAGGGCACCGCTGGTACCGGCGGTGCTGCCTGTCCCTTACTCTGACGATTGCTATGGCGGTTGTACTCATCATTGAAGATGACGCGGATGTGGCCGATACCATTCAGGCCTGTATTAATGCAGCGGGCTACACCAGCTATTGGGCCGAGACCGGCGAGCAGGGGCTGGAGCTGTGCAAGCAGCTAGAGCCCGATTACATCGTTCTAGATTTGATGCTGCCCGGTATGGATGGCCTTGAGGTCTGTACCCATGTCCGGCGGCTGGCGCTGAGGCGAGACCCCTACATCTTGATGCTGACGGCCCGGCGGGGGAAGACCGATGAACTTTGGGGCCTTGCCACCGGAGCCGATGACTACATGACTAAGCCCTTTGACCCCGATGTGTTGATCGCTCGGCTGCGAACGCTGCGGCGACGCGAGTTACGCCATGAAGACCACGCGGTCGGGGCCGATGCGGCGCTAATTCAGCATCAATATCTGCGGCTGCACCAGACCCACAGGCGTTGCAGCGTCCGGGCGTCGCTGACCGGCGATTGGGTTGACCTGGTGCTATCGGCATTGGAGTTTGACCTGCTGGCGAAACTGGCCCGGCAGCCGGGACAGGTTTATTCCAGGTCACAGTTATTGGACGATATTTGGGGGCTCGACCACCCTGGAGATGACTACAGTACGGTCGATTCTTGCATCTTTAGGCTGCGCAAAGAAATTCGCTCGAAACTACAGGTGCCGGAGGGGGTGAACCCGTTGGTCAAAACGGTAAGAAGGGTGGGATACAAGTTTGAAGATGCCATCGATTAGGCAGGCCTGGCGCTCTGCGCCGTTGCAGATACAGCTGCTGACCTCCCACATCGTGACGTTGGGGTTAGGGGCGCTGATTGCGCTGAGCCTCACCGCGATCTATCCCTCGCTGGCGGAGGGGGGACTAGAAGTCGCTCTAGCCGGGATCGTTATGGTCGTCTTTCTGAGTCTGTCGTCGGGAGAAATTGTCGTCAGGCCGCTCAAGGCGTTACGGCAGGCGATGGCGGCATTTATGGCGGGTGACCTGGAGGCGCGAGCCCCCCTGGGCGATGTACCGGAGCTGCGGCGGTTGGCGGTTGACTTTAACCGTTTGGCGATGAGTCTACAGACGGTGGAGCAGCGGCGGCGACAGCGGCTGGCCGTGCTAATGCATGAGATCAACACGCCCCTAACAGTACTTAAGGGGGATTTGGAGTTGGCCTGTCAGGGGACACGGCCATTGACGCCTGATCTGTTGGGCAAGCAGCTGCGGCAAATCGAGCGGGTGAGCCGTCTGGCGGAGGCGATCTCGGACTATTCAAAGCGGATGGATGATTATCTGCCGACCCGCTGTCAGGTGTGTGCGCTGCCCGCCATCATCGGTGAGGTGGTGGAGGTGGTGTCGTCACTGCCCAGCGCCCGAGGCCGGACAATTCCGGTTCGATGTCCTGACGCCCTGCCTTCGGTGTGGGCTGATCCTGACCAGGTCTATGAGGTTCTGGAGAACCTGCTGAAGAATGCGGTGCTGTACACGCCCAAGGGCAGTGTTGCCGTCGAGGTTGAGGTGAAACATAATTTCGTCTGGACGGCGGTTGTCGATACCGGCATGGGGATTGCGGCGGCTGACCTCCAGGAGGTGTTTAAGCTGCACCAGCGCTCTGAGGCGGCGCAGCGGTGCAACCCAAGCGGTAAAGGGCTAGGGCTGACGATTGTGAAAGACCTGGTGGAGTTGCAGGGGGGTGCCGTTGCCGTGGAAAGCCAGCTGGGAGAGGGGAGCCGGTTTTCGTTTTCGTTGCCAGTGGCTTAGCGCCTCTGCTGGGATGAGCCGCTGAAGCGGGACGGCCAGGCCGAGTACCAACGGCATCAGGTTTATGGGCCGGTGCGGGCGATCGCGCGGGTGCAAGAGATGATCGCGGAGCGGCAGCCGGTGGCGGTGGTGCTGGTGCTGGTGCTGGATGCGATCGCGGGCGCGAAGGTGAAGTGGTAAATGGGCAGTCTTAAAAGGATGGAGCGGTCAGAAGGATAGAGACACCAGTGTGCTAATCAACCTGATTTTCATTTTTTCGATTTCTCTCTTGCTCCTGGCGCTTATTTTTGTGGTTCAGAAGCAGCGCATTATTCGGACAGCCCGGCTACCTATCCCCCAGTCCAAGATTGTCCTGCACCGTAAGTCCAAGGTCTCTCGGGTATCGTCAGCCGGTGCGCCAGAGAAGGCGATTAAAGCTGTGACCGTATACACCCATGACCGTGCTGCTGCTGAACGGTTGCTTCAGAGCTACAGCCAAACCCATGGCCATAGGGCTGGGATGGGGTGGTTGAGCAGGTGATTCGGGATTTGGTGCGCGATCGGCGGTAAGGGGCGATCTGGTCAAAGGCTTTAATCTTCCCTCAAATGAGAGCTTCATCAGGCTTGCTTTGACACTCGCGCCATCGCTTGACAAGCGTTGAAACGCAAGGATTACCAGCTAGTTGATTAACACGAACCCAATCGATATCAACTAGAGCTGTTAGTAATTCAGTATCTAGTTTCCCCTGTAAAGCGTGCCATTGTCGAATACTAGGTTGGCGTTGAATTTGATTTTTAAGGGGAGCAAGTCCTCCGACGATATAGTATCCCTGTTCTGGGTCATGCCATATGCGCTCCATACCAGGAACATTGCGAAGCCATCCTCGGATATCTTCCAATGGAAGGTCGAATGCTCGCGACAATAATTTCGTCCAAGATGAATTTAACTGGGAATCAACCCTTTCCTTTGGTTTTTCATTCTGCTTTAGGGAAGAATTTCTTAATTCCAGTAAGCGATTTAAACAACCCTTTTTAAGTTGCTTATAATCAATTTTTGCTGAACCACTGTAAGCTAATTCTCTCAATGCTTCATTCCAAAAATTGATGAGATGATCTAGCTCCCTCAACAACAGTTCTTTCCGACCAGGAGTTAGCTCTCCATCCTCCACGAGTTGCTCTATATGCATGGTTAACTCATTACGCTCAGGAAGCTTCCACCTGTAAAGCGGTAAATGCAGGTTTTGAGATTTTAGCCTCTCGACTGCATCATCTAAGTGGGGAGGAATAATATGTGGCTTTTCATACTTGGGATCTTGGAATGAAATTGAAATGTCTTCAGACTTATGAATAACAATAGTCAACTGACGCGCAAATCTGCTAAGCCTTTCGGTCTCACTTCCAAACCCCTGCATAACGACTTGAGGCTGGTAGTTATAGGGCCACTTTTTTTGCAGGAGTCCTAACAGGAACTGAACTGACGTATTGAAATTGCCAAGAATTTCATCGCATTTCCTAACATAACTTGAAACGGAAGGATTAAAAGGAAGCATGACTGGCCTATCATCTCTTACTGTAAACAGATAGCCATCAGTTATTACAATTAGATCCTCAGTTAGCAGATCTTTCTGTTCGGGTAGCGATGTACTTATTTTTGCTTCTCGGTTAAGTAGAAGATACTTAAGCTCTAGCTCCTTGATGGTGATTTCTGCATTTCTGCTTAATGCACTTTTGCATTTATCCTCATCGAACAGAGAAAGGGTATAATCGTAATATTTTGAGTCTGCCTCGGGAATTAAGTAGGTATTCTCATTTTCATCGCTCTGTTCAACGAGAAGTCCTGCTTCAACTGAATCACCCATGAGATCATGAGGATTTACATTAATATGCTGACAAGCCACCTTTCTACTCAATTCCAGAGTCAGTGGATATCGATCATCGATAGTATCTTTAAGCTGGTCGATTAGGATAAGAAGCCTCTGGTCGCTTCGAAATGTGATTTCAGAAATTTCACCAGGTTGAACTGGAGGCAATAAGCTCAGCTTCGTCCCTAGCTTCTTCTTGTCCAAAGCTTGTTGTAAACGCTGGACAATTTCAGAAGCAGGTACTGATTGAGAAAACCTACAGTCCAAAACGTCCACTTTGGCATCCAAAGCCATGCTAGGAATCAAGTTTTGATTTAAAGGGTTGGATTTATATTTGGTTTTGATAGGCAAAAGCCTTAAGTTGAGAACTTTAGGTTTTAAGTCAAATCCAAATTCCGCAGCTTGCCTGATCAATTCATCTTGTACGGTTTTCAGAATGTAGGGCCAGCTTTTTTGTAGTGCCTCCGCAGACGAAAGGTCAATGAATGGTCGCTGTCTTCTGCAATTTTTACTCTTTTTGATCTCTTTGTAAATTGTACCCGCTGTATTTGAGCCATGGGAGGGAATCCACCGCACAAGAACTTTATTCTTTCCATAAGTCCATAAAGACCCCTGCTGCTTACGAGCATTTTCCTGGCCATTGAGAGGCCTGAGAGGAACATTCTCGTAAAAGAGCACTACTTCAGTAGTATTTCCATCAGCTAGTTGCTGTGTACGGCAATCCAAGCTAATGGCATTAATACCTGCTCCCTTTTTACCCTGCCAAATATCAATCTTTAGAAGGGGGCGTCCCAAAGTATGGCTGCCTTTGCAGTAGCTATCAAACGCCGTCGCCTTACGCATGATCAGCCGTATCCAGATGGGATTCAGTTCAGGTGCGTAGTTTACCCTTTCAGGAGGAATGTTAATGCCATCACTATTTTGAATGATGGGTGGTTTACCATCATCAGAGTCAACCGCAACAAACAAGCCAAACTGACCGCGATAGCTCCGCATAAGATACGGGTAGTACCTGTCAGACAACTCAGAATCTAGGTGGGTCTGCCATTCTTTCCAACGATAGCTTTTGGCCAACGGGTAGTGATAGACAACTAGTTGCTTTGCTTTGCTGGTATCAATTTCACTATCTCGGTAAATTGTGTGGGAAAGGGAGAGTTGACGCACTATTTCATGATTCTTCGCTTGCATCGGACGCCTCCTTACTCTTGAAGTTAGAAAAGACTAATGTGGTGAATTGCTGAAATCCTGGGGTATAGGTCATGATGGGGCTATCTGATACACAACCGCTGAGAGTTAAGATATCTGCCTGGTCTACTGGAGACAGCTGAAGATTATGGTCAAAGCCCAATAGTGGGGCATCATCTCTCGTAGCCACGAAGTTTAGGATGGCCAACTTTGTATTTGGCCCTTCTACTTGTCGAATCTGAGCAAGTTTTTGAATTAAACCTAACGGTGCATTGTTTAGACTTGACCCTCCTGATTGCCAGGCTTGGTACTCTAAATCCGCTTCGTTCTGGCTATCTTGGCTCCAGAATTTAGCATCAATGCGGAAATTAGACTCAGAAACACTAAAGTCATAGAGTTCTAACACGCCAGGATTATCTAATGTGATATGGGTTCTAATGCCTCGGTCATACAGTAATGCCCGAATGGCTTCCTCACCTAGTCGGCCTTGAAGCAGTCGCTGGACAACTAGAGGATGAAAAGCATAGTGCTCCTCTATCTCATTGGCAAAAGGTTGAATAGAGGTTCTGTAACCCCTTCTATTGAACCAGTCAATTATGGCTGGATGCCGTTGAATATACTCATAGAAGCGCTCTGGATTGTACCGAACGCACCCTTCTTTAGACGACCCAAAAAATTGCCAAGCATTGGGGTCATACCAGATTTTGCCACTGGTTAAACTTTCAATTGGCTTCTCAAAACAAGCCCAATCACGAAGTGCGACATTGATACCGTATTGATTGCTTTTAGGGTTCCAGGCATAGTCGTGTTCGAGCACAGCTCTGCCGAGGCTATGCCATAGCCCAGAAATTCCATCATTGCCGCCTGTACAACGGCGTGCTTCACGAATTGCAGGTACCAGCTGATTGTCTATGATTTCAACAGCCTGGTTACCCGTTTGAGTCGGGGTCATGAGTTGAGTAATGAAATCATATTGCTCGGCATCCTGTTGCTTCAGTAAGGCCTCAAGCATCTGGATATTGAGATCACTAATGAGTGCACGGTTATTGCCAAAAGTAGGCATTGAAGTAAACCGCACCAAAGTTTGAGCCAAGCCAGAAGCGAGATGAATCTCAACAAGTGGAATATGTCGCCAAGCTCGCTCTATCCGACCTACCTGCTGTTGAACGTTTGCAGCCGTGTTTTTTACATAATCATCCGTCCGCTTATAACGTTCGTTTAGCAGCGAAATTTCTTGCCGAGAATTTGTCATCAGGGGCAAGATATTTCTCTTATGTTCGGCCCGAGAGAGTTCTCCCGCTCTACATAGCTTGTCAAGATTTCTCAACTGAGAGCCCGCATGGGCCATTTCGTCTTCACTGCTATTAGTATCGTCAAACGTCGAGAAGTAAAAATGTTGAGCTTCTAGAAGATACAAGCAGGTCAAATCCATTTTCTCTCCGGTTTCCGGGAGTGAAAAATCCAGGTTTATCCCGTTAGTAGCTGAGGCAATTTGTGTCAGTATGAGGACAATGCTATCAGTCTCAAAAGCAGATTGATAGGCATTGCTGAATCCATGTCTTTTCTGACATTCAGCAGTGAGCAGGCAGATGATAGCAGGTGTGTTATGGATGATGACAGGGATGAAGACGTCATCAAAATCTGTGGGATCAAACTTATTTATTGACTCTTCTCGAACTTTCGAGCTGAATTTACCATCATTCTCTAACCATGAGAGACATTCTCGGCTGTGATATAAATTCTCGCTCAGCAGCCACTCCCTAAGGTATTTTGTAGAGTTAACAAAGGCTAATTGACCTTTATTTTTGTAGTTTTTCCCGGCAAGCCCAATGACTTCAAGCAACATGCATAAGACTTTCTCCCGATATTCTTTAGTCGCCTTAGTAATTGGCTCAGAATTCTGCTGAAAAAAACCGGGCGGCAACGATTCCAGCATTTCTTGGCATTCGTGTTTTTGTTGTATATCCTCAAAATCACGAATATGCAACTGTAAATTAGTATTTCTTACAGTGGTCTTTGTCTTGCTAAGACTTGCGATCACCTCGTTCTGAAGATCAAGATCGACTTCATCTTGAACGTATGGAACTGGCTTCTCGAACCAGGATTCTTTTCTATTGCCAAAATCGGTTCCCAAAAAGCTCTTCTTAATGGTAGGTGTGCGGGCTTCAGTAATGTATCTGAGTGCTGATGCCAGCCAACGAAGGTCAAAATTGCCTATGGCACGCTCCACATAAGATGTTGCCGAAAGCGCAAAGACTAGGTTTCTAGTCGATAGTGAAAGTAGAAGTCCCTCTGGTGTAGTTGGTAGAAATGCACGCTTAATCTGAATGCGAAGTGGGTCAAGGTCTACTTCTGATGTATTTTGTTGCAGTAACCAATTGGCTAAGCCGTAGACATTAGCATGGGTATTGGGAAGAATATTGCTCTTAATCAACGGCTCAAGTTCAACTTCATCGGCACGTGGCAAGGAAAATAAAGCCAGATTTGGTAATGTTGAGCCGTAATAGGATGGGCGATAATCGTTTGCCGGGTCGAACAGCAGTTTACTAAGTCCCAGAATATCTTCTCGGGCTTCCTCTTCCGTGGAAGACAAGTCAGACATAATTAGGCTAAACTCGCGGATAGATTTCTCCATCAACCGCAAGAAACTTCCAACATCGACAGACTGTTCAGTTTCAGAATTTTGTGTTCCTCCGACCTCGACTTCATACCCATGTTCAGCTCGACGCATCGTCAGGGGCTGGCTGGTAACTAGATGATCTGAGCGAAATAGAAATTGCTTACTGAAGGATCTATTTTCTTGATAATGCTCTAGCGGAATCGTCATAGCTCGCGCAGAGCTTAGGTCGATATTACTAGCTTCTAATTCCTCTTCTAATTCATCGAGAAAGGTTTCTAGTCGATGATTGATTTCTTGAACATATTCAGACTTGTTATGCCGATTACGCTTTAAGAACCTTCTCCCATTCTCCAGAAGCTGTCCCAGACATTCTGGCGGTTCCTGGACTGACTGAGCTTGGGCTAATAGCTGTTGAAGTACATCAGCTTGATAATCAAACTCATCGATGAAAATCACGTGGCCATTTAGGTCACTATGAGACATTCGAACCTTATTTTGTCCGTCGTAAAAGGATGAAAACAGCTTCTGAGTAGTCATAATCAGTAAATGCTGTTTTTCATCCTGCCAGCGTATGGCAGGAAAAATGCGCCTTATCCACGGATTATCCCTGAACTTCTGAAGCCGCATGTGAGCAGCTTTAGTTGCTTCACTGTTGGCATCAGATGACTGCTCTATTTTACTGATTCCCTTTTCTAAGGCAGCTATGTTCTTAAGCAGGATTCGCTCAAGGGAAGCACAGGATTTTCGTAAGTTTTCTTTTTCTTGAGCAATACTTCCCTGGAGGAGTGGAAGATATCTGCTATTCAGGGTTCGGCTAGTATTCGCTATGTGAATGCAGATCTTGCTGAGCTTTTGCTCAAGATCGGGAAGAACAAGAAGGTTTTTAGCCTTTAAAAGTTCAATTTCCTCGAAAGGATTGGGTAAATCAGAAGATTGAATTCCCTTTTCGTGGGGTAGAGGAGTTTGGGTAACGGCTGCAATGACATTTTCATCCTGAGCATATAAAATGCTGGCGGTGAAGGGCTTACCCTGACTATCTTTCGCGTTGGCTACGCCATCAAAAATGTCATGTAGGATATTCCACCTGTGAGTGACGAAAATCGCCTGTCGGTTTGCATCCTTAATGAGTTCTAGGGCTGGCTTAACGTTATCGGCTGAACCTTTGCGATAGAGTGAGCTGCTTTTGCCGCCCCCAGTTGGGCCTCGTAGCTGACAAAAACCGGCAATTCCTCGGCGAGCCAGCGTTTTGCTTTTCGGCGACTGCTCTCCTAGCTGAGTTGCTTTCGATAAAGTACGCGCAATGACTGCGTTATAAGAACGCAGAGACTCTGTCGTCATGGATCACCTCATTCAGATCGGGTTATCGAGGCTATGTCTTGTAACTGCACAAAATGACTTGGTTGAGCACTCAACTTCGTCTGTGCTTGAAAACGAATAGAACACTTATACCATCAAAGTCAGATGGTGAGCATTAAATCCGTATAAAAAAATAAATCCATGGAAACAAGGCATCGGGGAAGATGTACACCGCGATAAAAGATAAGGCAATCAATGGCCTAGCATCGATGATGGCCTTCAGCCTGACGCGCTAAGGGCCACATGTGCTGTCGGATGCAGCTGTCAGACATCTTCTGGATAGGCAACAAGCCCTGGGCGGGTGGTCGTCGATGGCAGCGCTACAGCGATATCTCGATGTGTCGGAGGAGGAGAGGGTGGATGCGATCGCCCCACTCTAAAGCCAGTCACCGCCTCACTTTCCCAAATGCCTCATCCAGGCACCTAGCAAAGACTATGTGACCGCCTCGCCATTATGAGGAATATGATGATTTGTCTGCCCCAGGCGCGATGAAGCCGCCTTCCAGATGGGAATTACTATCCTAGGGCTCATAGGCTCTGCACCAGCGCTACAGGCTAACTATGGTTGACCAACTTATCGGTAAGCGGATCTCCATCCCAGACCAGTTCACAGGGGTGGTGACGGTTCAATCAGCAGTGGAGTTTGAAGGGATGGCTCTGCTGACCGTGCAGACCCAGCAAGGCGATCTCCGAGAAGCAACGATCAGTCTCGATCAGGCGCAAGAACTACTGACTAGCACCAGCGATTTTGCCACCAAGCCTGTTGATGCCCGACAGTTTTTCCTGTTTGTTGAATCAGCCCGGATCAAGTTAGCGTTTGCCTACGACCCACATTTTGCGGTTAGCCTCAGCGGTGTACGCCCACTGCCCCACCAGTTAGAGGCGGTCTATAGTCGCATTCTGCCCCAGGCCCGCATTCGTTTTCTGCTGGCAGACGACCCAGGGGCGGGCAAAACCATCATGGCAGGGTTACTGCTCAAGGAACTCAAGCTCAGAGGTGTCATTGAGCGCGTCCTCATTCTGTCGCCAGCGCCGCTTACCATCCAGTGGCAGGATGAGCTTAGGAGCAAGTTCTCCGAAACCTTTGAAGTCATCAATTCAACCCTGGCTAAGGGACAGTTGGCTGGCAACCCCTGGGAGCGGTTTCGCCAGTGCATCGCCTCCATTGACTTTGCTAAGCGTGAAGATGTCTCCCCTGGCATCTTTCAGGTTGACTGGGATCTGGTGATCATCGATGAGGCTCACAAGTGCTCGGCTCGTACCCAGGGAGAAGACCTCCGCCGCACCGGGCGCTACAAGCTGGCAGAAGAGCTTTCCCGGATTGCAGAACGCATTCTGCTGCTAACGGCCACTCCCCACCAGGGCGATGTTGATCAGTTTCACAACTTTCTGCGCCTGCTAGACCCCGATCAGTTCATTTCTAGCGAAATTAACCCTGAAATCCTGCAAATGGAGGATAGCCCCTGGTTTTTAAGGCGCATTAAGGAAGAACTGAGGGATTTCGAGGGGCGACGGCTGTTCAAGGCTCGATATGCCCAGACCGTTTCCTTTGAGCTGTCCGATCCAGAAAAGTACTTGTACGAGAAGGTCACGAAGTACATCAACAAGTATCTGGGCAAAACCACAGGCCGGAAGCAGGCTTCGGTGGCTCTGGCCCGCACCGTCTTGCAGCGGCGACTGGCCAGCAGCTTAAATGCCATCTACTCCTCTCTCAAGAAACGCCATCAGCGGTTCACGACTCTTTTAGAAGAGCTAGATGGGCTCTCCCCGGAAGAGCAGCGGCAGCGCCTGATGACCATGGGCAAGCCCGTCGATAGTGAGATGGACAGCGATGACTGTGAGGAAGAGGATTTAGACGAGCTGGCCATCGAATCGACCGTCGCTGAACAGATTGACCAGCTACGGGAAGAGCTCGATATCCTCAAGGGCCTAGTCAACCTGGCGAAACAAACCATCGACATGGGAACAGAGGCCAAACTCAACGAGCTAAAGCGCTGCCTGACTCGGGGAGAGTTTGATGAACTCCAGGGCAGTGATGGGAAACTTCTGCTCTTCACCGAGCATCGCGATACCCTGGACTACTTGAAGAAAAATTTGGAGGAATGGGGCTACAGCACTTGCGAAATCCATGGGGGTATGAACCCGCTAGCGCGTAAGGCTGCTCAAAAAGACTTTCAGCTCCACAAGCAGATTTGTCTGGCGACAGAGGCAGCAGGGGAGGGCATTAACCTCCAGTTCTGCCGGTTGATGATTAACTATGACCTGCCCTGGAACCCCAACCGACTAGAGCAGCGCATGGGCCGCATTCACCGCATTGGGCAGCCCCATGACGTTTACATCTTCAACTTTGCCGCGATCAACACGGTGGAGGGCCGGGTTCTAGAGAAGCTGCTGTCTAAGCTGGATGAAATTCGGGAGGCGATGGGCGATCGCGTGTTTGACGTGATTGGCCAGCTCATGCGCCTCAATGACATTCGCTTTGAAGAGCTGGTGCGCGAAGCTACGACAAACCAAAGCGCCGAGGATGAGGCGGTCGAGCAAATCGAGCGCCTTGACCCCGACAAGCTGGAGAAGCTGGAACGGGACACCGGCATTGCCCTGGCCACCAGCCATGTCAAAATCCAACGCACTCAGCAGCAAGACTACCGTTCAGAAGAGCAACGGCTGATGCCTCGCTACATCGAGGAGTTTTTCAAGCGGTCTTGCGATTTTCTGGGCATTAATTTAGACGTGCGGGCCGATGGGCTTTGGCGCGTGCCCTACGTCAAAGAAGAGTTTCGGTCAAACAACCTGCAATCGGTACGGCGACTGGGCACCGCCGAGAAAACCTACCCTAAGCTGACGTTTTACAAAGACCATCTCAACAACCCGACCCATCAAGATAGCGAGCTGCTATCCCCTGGCCATCCGCTGTTTGCTGCGGTGGCCGAACGCCTCGATGCCCGGCTCGATAATGTGATCTGTACCGGGTCGGCGGTCTTTATCGATGCCGATGCCGATACTCCCTACCGCATTCATTTTTTAGAAGTTCAAATTGCGGGGCAAGAGCGCCACGGCAAGGAGATCACGCTGAAATCGCTGCTGTGTGCCGTTATGGAGAAGCCTGAAAGCAACCAGCTAGAGATCATTTCGCCCGATTGCCTCCACGACCTGGCACCGGCAGACAGCAGTTTTGCGCTCTTGGTGCACCCCCCAACGCCACAAGAGTTAGAGCATTTTGAGAAGTGGGCCAAGGTGCGGATACAAATGCCCATGATGCAGCAGGTGCAGGGCGATCGCCAGCGAGAGCTTGGCATTCGGCAAGAGTATCTAGAAAAGGCCATGCACACCGCCATTCAAGATCAGCAGAGCAAGTGGAGCCTGCTGGCGCAGAAGGTGGCCTCTGGCGATGAGACCTACCGAGTGGCGAGAGATGCCGCCCTCAAGCGAGTCCATGACCTAGAAGAACGAAAGAAGGTCAAGGCCAGCGAGCTAACCTATCTACGCATTGTTCGCCCTGGTCGAGTGGTCTATCTGGGGTCGGCGCTGGTGCACCCTGGCCCCGCAGATATTGTCGGCATGCCGGGCATGAAGAATGACCCCGAGGTGGAAGCCTTCGCAATGAAATTTGTCATGCAGTATGAGATTGATCGCGGCTGGACACCAGAGGACATTACCCCCCTACACGACAGCAGCGGCTTTGATATTCGCAGCATTGGCCCTGCTGACCCCGAAACGGGGATTTCTTCGGTGCGCCGTATTGAGGTGAAGGGGCGGGCGCAGGATAACCGAGAGGTGTCGCTGACTCCGAATGAGTGGCGCAAGGCCCAGCAACTGGGGGATAGCTACTGGTTATATGTGGTGTGGGGCTGTAAGACGGCAGAGCCTAAATTACTGAGGATTCAGAACCCGGCGAAGGCGCTGGTGGGTGAGGTCAAGGAAATTCAGCAGGTGACGCGATACCTGGTAGCGGCTTCCTCGATCCAGAAGCATGCGGACGTTAAGGGGTAGATTCTCGACGTTAAGCCCAAATGCCTGACGTTAAGGATTTCTGCTCCAATTAAACTGTGCGTAGCGACAAGCTGAAAGCCTTGCTATCCCTAGCTTGCAGAAAACTATTGATGAAAGCCTATCTTTAGGTTAAACGTCCTGATTTGCTATGGCTTCTTAGTTGAACTAGAAGCAAACTAAGTGCATCAACCTAAGAGATGGGAGATGCACCAATGCACCAAACCACGGTGATTCCTAATGTTATTGATAGCCAAAAACAACCGGACACAGCCATAGTTGAGGAAACTATTACAAAACACAAGACAGGTAGAGTTAAATTTATGGGAACTTACTGGTTTGCACGTTTCTTTGATCCCCTTTATGAAGGTGAGGCTCTGCCAAACACCGTAGTCAAGATCGTTGACAGAGAAGGACTGACATTACTGGTTGTTACACCAAACTGAATTTTGAATGGATGATTAATTGATGGCTCAAATCACTAAACCATCATATGGTTCTTGGAATTCTCTATTTTCTTAGGATCACCCATCTCTTCAAAAAGTGCTGATTCAACATTTCGGACAGTTTTTAGGAGCCAATAGTAGCCTATAATTTCCAGCCCTTTCCGAAGATGGATCCAGAAAATAGAGAGCAATGGTTCCAGCGCTTACCCAGAAAAGCGTCCGAGCTATGGGATGTTATTTACTTGAATTTTATATCAACGTTATGGCGTCTAAAACCCTTGATACTTGTTTTTCAGATTTCATTTTTTTGAAATAAATGATAGCGTCGTTGAACATTTCATTACTAACATTAATATTGCCCATGCAAGCATGCGTTAAAGCGCATTGATACTGCACTTCAGCTACATCATATGCGGCTCCAATTTCTCTAACCAAAGGAAAGGCTTGATTATACATAGCTAATGAGCTTTCGTAATTTTTCATCAGCCTATAAAGCTCAACCATGCCACATAAAGCTTTAGCTCTAATCTGTGCATAATTAGACTCATGCGAAAAACTTATGGCATCTTCATGAAATTTTAAGGATTTTTCAAGAGCCCCTATCCTGTTAAATGTTAGTCCTAGGAACAGAAGGCTATATCCTTTTCCCCACGAGGTTATATCAACTTTAGGTATTTCCCTCTCTACATAGTCAACCAACTTTAAAGCTTTATCCTGATCGCCCATTTCAGCAGCAATGTATGCAAGACAAAAAGAACAGTAAATGCTATATCTAAGATTCTCGTTGTCTTGGGAAATTTTCTTTGACTCTCGTAAAATAGCGCTAGCTTCTTCAAGTTCATATAGTGCTATCTTACAAAGACCCAGATTAAATCTAGATAGAATTCTATAATCCTGAAGATGAATTTCATCGGCCAAACTAATAGATTTCTGGTAATAAACTATTGCTTTGTTTATATCAGTGTCCCAATACATATCTCCCATTGCATCAAGCAATCCGCACAAAGACGAATTGGCTCCCTTTTTTAATATTTTTTCTATTCTAAGTTCAATAATTGAGATCATAGATTTAGATAAGCTCAACCTGTCAACGGAAATGTTCAATGGCTCAGGCCACCCAAAATTATTCTCTCGTTCTTTTGTGACCACTAAACACGCATTCTCGAAATCTTCTATTTCCGCATAGTGATAAAAAGCTTCGAACGCTTTCTTTGCGTCTTCAATAGTTTCCACTCTGGCGACAGATTCTGTGAAGTATTTGGCAGCAAAAGAGCTTGCTCTCGTGTAATCATCCTCTCTCTTTAAACGGTCAATTGATTCTTGCCGTATTACTGGATGCATCCAGTAATATCCTTCTGAAAATTCTATTAATGCTCTGTCTTGCAAAGATTTTATTGTTCGCCCATGACTCCTTTCATCGGAATCCCATAGTAAACAATAAAGCCCTTGAGAAGAGATTTTAGGAACATCTTGATATCTATAGCATCCCATTCTGCATAAGAGCTTATAAGAATCTGGGACAAGCTTTTTCAATCGCTCAAATTGTTCTGAAACCAACCCTTCTAAATCTCTTTCTATTAGAAGATTACCGTGATTAGAATCCCAATAATCTTTAATATTTCCTGCGAAATCCTCTGATATTATTCGACTAACAATTTCCATTGCTTTAGCATTGCCGCCATAAGCTTCATGCAATGAAGAAATAAGAGATTCGTCTGATTTTAATCCTTGGCCATCAAAAAAATGTATCCAGGTAGACAAGCTGAGCTTAGGCAGTAAATAATGTTGAGTTGAAATACTCCACTCTCTTAGTCGTTCACGACTGGTAATTAGTGTAGTTGATTGAACAGTAGGATCAGCCAAGACTCTCAATAACTCTACATATCTTCGATGCGGCTCAATAAATAAGCCTGCTGCATCAAGAGCCGGTTCTAAGTTGTCAATCAGAATGCCTATTGGCGTTTCTTGCAATTTTCGTTTTAATCTATCGATAGTCACAAGAAATTCTAATCCTGGCTCTTCTCCAAGTTGCCGAATTTTTTCTTCTAATAGACCTTCTGCACTCGCAATATCTTTAGTTTCCTTAGCGATAGGAAATTCTAAATATGATCCAAATACTTGAGATAAATATTTTTTTGCCAGAGTTGTTTTGCCAACACCACCAGCCGCCTTAATAACAATGACTTTGGCCCCCTGTTTGATGAGAGCATCTAGGTCAGCCAATGCTTTCTCTCGCCCAACAAAGCTGGGGTCGCTCCTGGGTTGGTTATTTTCACTGAAAAGAATGTGATCGCTGTCTTGTAGTTTTAGCCCAAACGCACAAAATAAATCATCAAGTTTTTTATGGTCAACACCCTCCCGTTGGGTAAGAACTTTGGAAATTGTCTCTGCTGTAATGTGTGCTACAGCATTAGGGTTGTCCTCTAATGGGTCTGTCCACCTAGCGATCGCAGCATAGGTCTGTCTGTCTGGAAACACTTCATAAATAGCTGTCCAGATTTTTTTATGGCCACTATCGGTGAGTACGCGGCCCCGATCGCGTTTCTTTGTTCCAGCCATTGCGCTATGCACCTATCGTTTGTACCAGGGATGTTTGCCACATTTAATAGGCAGCTAAGGACATTAAGCCTGTCCAGATAAAAATGGATAAGAAGCAAGGATAAACGCCAAAACCTTGTAAAACAAGCACTTTGGCGATTGTTCTCCGCATTGCTCTAAGTTTTGCCTTAACTTCTTGATTAGCCTCTAGCTATAACTCTCCTCGTCTGACACGATGCACTCAACTTGTTTCGGACAGGAGAACGGATATGGTTTATACCTCCCAGTCTTATCTGCCGGTGTCCCCATCGTCTTTAGAAACCAACGCCACCGTTAGCCAACCCACCTCTAATATTCCCGTTCCTCAAACGCCCTACCCATATACACCAGGCATAGAGGCCGCCTACCCAGTCATCGCGTTTGCCGTTCTCCTTCGCATAGTCCTTAACCAGCCTCATCAATCAGACAAATAACCCATCCTATTCAGCCCTCTAGATACCGCTAGGGGGCTGAGTTTTTTGCAGGTCAGCCATTTGGCGGATAGCACAGGTCAAACCCTTGGACTCCAAGCATTCCAGATAGCCGCCCAGCTAAATGACCATATTTAGCCGCTTCTAGCGTTTGGCTGGTACGGAAAGTACGGCATAGCAAGGGTTAAACGCTTGCTTACATAGGATAAAACCGTATTACGTATAAAGCAGCACGCTATATACGGCAATTGCTGAGGCGCGATAGCAGGTACTCTTTATGTGCAATGCGTGGAATCATCCCCCAGGTTGTAGCTGTGGGTGGGGTGGGGGTAACAACAGCGGTGGATATGGTGGTGGCTTAGGTTTCTTGGGGGGGCGTTCCTCTCTATCTCAGTTTGTTATCCCTACCCGGTCGGCATTTCAGTTCCCCCCACCATCAGCCGCTAGGGCAGCTATTGGCCATCAGCCCACAGAAATTAGAGAGGCTGAGACTCGCGAGACCACTTGCTGGTGGTGTGGCGCAACGGTTTTCTATCACACCAACGGTTATGGGGACTGTGTGCTGTTCGATTCCTTGGGGGCACCCTGGGCTGTCCATCGCTGCTGGGCAGACTATTGGGATGGGCAGAAGGCGCTCAGACAGGGGTGCAGTACCCGTTGGCCTGACAACATTGACCAAATTTGGACGCGGATTGAGCGATATGAACGGTCTGGGCAGACATCAACCTATCGCGATTTAGCCGGTCGGCCTGCACAGAGCGCATTCCATCAGCGTATGGCTATTTTAGCGGGGGCCATCAGCCAAAGTCGGTTTATTCCAGATGAAACAACGGTTGCCCGACTGTTGGGCATTAGCCTACAGCAACTAAGATCAAGTTATGGCGATCTCTACACCATTAATCGCTCGACCAATGGTATTAAGTTGCGGTCTATTGATGCTCTAAAAGAGCACCAGGAAAAGGCTAAGTCAGCGACATCTCCAAAGAATCCTAAACCTGTCGTTTTAGAAATCAGACGGAGCAGAGTTAAGTCCAATCCCACAGAGATCAAAACCCAAAAGTCGGAACCAAAACAACAAATTTTGCCCAAGAAGCCTAGCTTTGACGCAGTAGTAGCTAGGCCGCACAAACCTGCACCCAAGCCCAAAAAGAGAAAAGCCAACAAGCCAGAACGATAGCAAGAAAAGTTGTCTTCGATTCAGGTATGGCGGGCACAGCCCCCTAAATCTGGATCCAAAGCGCAGAAGCGAAAGAGAAGAGGGCGTTAACGATTGAGCGGTGGGGGAGGGCATCGGCTACGCTGAAGCCAACTATGTTGATGCCTACGCGCCCTATGACGACCGATCGCCGCCTTATCGAAGACTTCATTCCCATTCGCGAGATCTCTGTAGAGGCGGCGCGGGAGAAGTCGATTCGTAAGGGGCACATTTCGACGCTGCATTTGTGGTGGGCACGGCGGCCCCTGGTGGCGGCGCGGGCGGCGGTGTTTGCCTCGCTGGTGGCTGCACCAGCGAGCTACCAAAAGCGCACGGCCCTGGCCAAGTTTATGACCGACCTGTGCCGGTGGGAGGCGGGGGATGACACGATTCAGAAGGCGCGGAAGCTGATTTTAGAGGCCCACCGGCAGCGGCTGGGCCTGCCAGAGAGCACGCCCCTGAGCGAGGTGCCACCGCCAAAGGTGCTGGACATGTTTGCCGGTGGCGGGGCCATACCGCTGGAGGCGCTGCGGCTGGGCTGTGAGACCTATGCGGTAGACCTCAACCCGGTGGCGCACATTATTGAGCTGTGTACGCTGGTGTACCCCCAAACCTACGGCAAGAAGCTGGCGGATGAGGTGGAACGGTGGGGCCAGTGGGTGATTGACCAGGTGCGGGAGGAGATTGGCGACCTGTACCCGCCGGTTAAGGTGGGTGAGGTGTCCGGTGAAACCTCGGAGCAAATGAATTTGCTGGCTGGCCCACGGCAGCGGCAGCTAGGGCTGGCCCAGGAGCTGACGCCAGTGGCGTATTTGTGGACGCGGACGGTGAAGTGCCCAAACCCGGCGTGTGGGGCGCAGGTGCCGCTAGCGCGGCAGACGTGGCTGTGCAAGAAGGCGAATAAGTATGTGGCGCTGAAGGTAATACCCAACCACGAGACCAAGCGGGTTGAGTTTGAGGTGGTGGAGGCGCGATCGGCTGGGGCGCTAGGGTTTGACCCATCTTCTGGCAGTGCACGGGGAACATCGACC
This sequence comes from Pseudanabaena sp. PCC 9330, assembly GCF_055795045.1. NCBI lineage: Bacteria > Bacillati > Cyanobacteriota > Cyanophyceae > Pseudanabaenales > Pseudanabaenaceae > Pseudanabaena > Pseudanabaena sp. PCC 9330. Next base: position 36,399 of record NZ_JAYFES010000058.1, read on the forward strand.
TGTCGCCATTGTGGAACTACTGTAAAAAGTGAGCACGTAAAAAGGGAAGGGAAGGTCGGCAGAATAGACAATCAGTTAATGGCGATCATTGGTGTAACACCTGGAGAACAGGGAAAAATCTACTTATCAGGAGACAGCTACAAACATTACGTTCCAGATGAAGCTGCCATTCAATTTCGATTAGAGCAACTATGCCAAGAAACAGGCTTGACTGTTCCTGATGAGCCTATTTTTTCGGCGGACACTAGAGCATTTTTTACTCATCTTTACGGCTTAGATACGTTTGGAAAGCTCTTTACCACTCGGCAACTGCTGGCGCTGATGACGTTTGTTAAGTGGGTGCAAAAGGCCCATGAGGCAATGGTGGAGAAAGGTTATGAGAAGGATTTAGCAAGAGCAATCGCTACTTGTTTAGGATTAACTTCCAGCAGAACAGCAGATTACAGTTCAACCCTCTGCACATGGAACTACACAGGAGGCAGAGGAACTAAAAATACTTTTTCACGGCAAGCACTTCCAATGGTGTGGGACTTTGCAGAATCTGCTCCTTTCAATCCAGCGGGAGCTAATTACGAAGCTGGAGTCAAATCTATGCGTGCAACGTTACCAAGTTGCTCATTTGAAAATGTGGCTCATGTGCATAGAGGATCAGCCAGTTCAATCGCAATAAAATCTGCATCATTAGATGCTGTTATCACCGATCCACCTTATTTTGACTCTGTTCCTTATGCTGATTTATCAGATTTTTTCTATGTGTGGCTCAAGCGATCAATTGGTCATCTTTATCCCGAGCATTTCTTGGGCCAGCTAACTCCAAAGAAAAAAGAAGCTACCATGGATGCTTCGCGGCATGATGGCAATAAAAAGCAAGCAGCTAAAGCCTATGAAGACATGATGCATCAGGCATTTTGTGAGGCTAGCAGGGTACTGAAAGCAGATGGGACAATGGTAGTTGTCTATGCCCACAAAACTACGGCAGGCTGGGCAACGCTCATAGATTCTCTCCGCCGGGCTGGTTTCACAATTACTGAGGCATGGCCCCTTGACACCGAAATGGGGGCACGGTTAAGAGGGCAAAATTCTGCTGCTTTGGCATCTAGTATTTTTCTGGTAGCCCGAAAAGGGAAAGGGGCTGGTATCGGCGATTACGCCATGGATGTGATTCCTCAGCTCAGCGAAATTGTTCGCGAGCGGGTGGCCACCCTTATGGCCGAGGGCGTTAGCGGAGCAGATTTAGTCATTGCCTGCATTGGGGCAGGGCTACGGGCCTACACCCAATACGAGCGCGTCGAGCTGCCCAACGGCGATGAACTTGCCGCCAGTTCCTTTTTAGACGAAGTACAAAAAGAAGTCGTCGAAGCCGTGCTCACCAGCGTGCTGCAATGCGATCGGCGCGGTGTCAGTGCCGTAGACAAACCCACCCAGTTTTACATCATGGCCCGCTACGAGTACGGCGAAGCCGTGGTGGAGTTTGACGAAGCCAACACCCTAGCCAAGGGCATTGGCGTAGAGCTAGATGGCCCCGGCGGCCTCACCGAGGGCAGACACCCCCTGATCAAAAAGACCACCAACAAAGTGCAGCTAAAAGACTACCAAGACCGAGGCACCTACGACGATCTGGGCATTCAAAAAACTGAAGGGCGGCAAACCTTTAACCAACCGCTCCAGGCCCTTGGCCCAGCCCCCAGTCTGATTGATATCCTGCACCGGCTGCTGTGGCTAGCCGACAACAAGCCTAGCGAAATTGGCCCCTTTTTGGCCCTGGCTCAACCCGACGGTACCCAGCTGCGGCTGGTTGCCCAGGCCCTGGCCGGGCGTGCCCTCACCCCCAACCACACCCGCGACAGCGAGCAAGACACCATCACCAGCCAGCGCACCCACGAACAGGCCGCCATTGATACCCTATTAGCATCTTGGAAGCGCCTGGTCGAAGACAACCTATTTACCCAAAGCCGATAACCCCATGGTGCAGATTCAGCCCATCTCATCTCAAATCAGCCTGCGAGCGCTCCATCAAGACTTTGGCCTGGTGAAATCGACCCAGCCCAACGGTTTCTCGGAATGGCAAACCGATCTACCGGTGCTCACCGACCTAGAGCGATCGACCCTGGGCCACATTCGGCAGAACTTTATGTATCAGCTGGAGTGGGGCCAACTGTCTGAGAACCTGGTCAAAATGGTGGTGCTGTCGCCCCTGCTCGACCTGGCGGGCTTTTACCAAAGCAAACTGCGGGTGCAAGACGAAGCCAGCGTTGAACTGGCCGTTGAAGACCAAAACACCCTGTATCGGGGCAAAATCGACGTTCTAGTCTGCGATGAGCGGTTTTGGGTTTTAGTGATCGAAGCCAAGCACGCCCAATTTTCACTGATCAACGCCATCCCCCAATGTTTGGCCTACATGCTGGCCAACCCCAACAGCGAAGCCCCCGTCTATGGCCTAGTCACCAACGGCAGCAATTTTCGTTACATCAAGCTCCAAAACTCTCGCCCCCCAGACTATGCCCTCTCGGATGAACTGCTATTTGATCGAGGCGATGACTTCGCCCAGGTTTTGCAAGTTCTAAAGAAACTTCAGCTAGGGGTTAAGAACTAGCATTCTGAGGTTAGATATTAAGCCCAATTCCCAATCTCTAGATTCCAATCCTACCTTCGACATAAGTAATCAGTATGGTGCAAGTCTTCCCCGCTCATACAATCAGCCTAGCTACACTTGAGCACGACTTTGGCTTATGCGAAGTTCATGGGATAGAGAGGCTAACTCAGTGGGAACGGAATTTTGAATTTGAAAAAGACCAACCTCAACTTACTAAGGACGAGGAATGCGAAGTCGAGAAAATCAGGAAGAGTTATGACAACCAGAAACGCTCTATTCGGCGTAGCTTTACTGAAACTATGGTTCACGACTCCATAGTTGATCCTCTGCTTTGGCTGTGTAGGTTTTATTCGTATCCGTTCCACGTAGAGCCTGAAGTTCCAATCAGTTACTACTTATCGTCTATAAAGCACGATTATCCTGCTATTCCAGTGGTTGGAGCTATAGGCAAACTCGTCTTGTATCAAAATCAATGGATTCTACCTGTAGAAGTCAAGAAACCACATCGCTATCGACGACAAGGATTTAGCCATAAAAATCTTAATATGGCGAAAGCTCAACTTCTTTCGTACATGTTGGGCAATCCATCAACTCGAATTTTTAGCTATGGCCTCATCACGAATGGAAATGATTTTCATGCAATCAAACTGTTCAGGAATTCTCCAGGAATTGAAGAACCTAACGATATCTATTACAGGGTCTTTCATATTGGATCATCTTTACACCCACAAGGATTAAATCGTGCTTATCGATTTCTTAAATACATTAAATATCTTGCTCTAGAAAATTATGGCTTATAGTAATTTCTCCCTTAGCAAAGTCAAGTCAGATTTTGGGCTCTCTACCAATGAGACCCAAGACCTATTTGCCGCTATTGCCCCCCTACAGCCGAGCGATTTGCTAACGGCGGTACTCAAAGAGCAATTGCCCCTGGCCAGCGCCATCAATACCGAAAAAGCTAGGTCTGAGCTAGTCGTTATGCCCGTGCTTATGGAAGTGCGGCGGCAGCTACGCAACCAGGTCGCTATCTTTTCGGGCACGTCCTTCGATGTGGAGCCTGCAACAGGCTTAGAGGGTCGCTGCGACTTTATTCTCAGCCGATCGCCAGAGCAGTACTATGTGGCGGCCCCTGTGCTCACCATCATTGAAGCCAAAAACGAGAGCATTCCCAGCGGGTTAGGGCAGTGTATTGCCACCATGGTGGCGGCGCGGCTTTTTAACGAGCGAGAGGGTAATGCCATCGACACGATCTATGGAGCCGTTACCACCGGCAACGACTGGAAGTTTCTAAAACTGTCTGGAAACACAGCATTTATTGACACCAGCGACTACTTCATTAAAGAGGTCAATAAGATTCTGGGCATCTTAGTATCAACGCTTCAGCCCGAAACTAGCCTTGTGGCATAGCGGCAGGTTTTCGCAGCACCCCTCTTCTCTTGGCATTATGAGCAGCGCCTATCAACTCAAGCCCTGGCACCAAATTGCCATTCCCCACAAAGACATTCGCGATGGCAAGCTCGATATGTCGGTCTATGCGGCCAGCTTGGGGGCTGTGGTGCGGCAAGAGGCCAAGTGCCCGCCAGTGTACCGCCAGGCCCCAGACTTTTTTGCCGCCACCTATCTAACCGCCGAGCTAAAAACTCTGCTTAGCGACGTGCTCAAGGTTTTAGATGGGGGCGAAGGCGATCGGGTGTTGCAACTGCGCACCCCCTTTGGTGGCGGCAAAACCCATGCCCTCATTAGCTTGTATCACATCACCAAACACCGCCAGCAGCTGCAAGCCATGGCAGAGCTAGCCCAGCTGCCCGACCCTGGCCCCGTGCAAACCATCGCCTTCATTGGGCTCGATCTCGATGCCAGCACCGGCACCCAAATGCCCGATGGCCCCCGTGTGCTCACCCCTTGGGGTTATCTGGCCTGGCAACTGGGTGGGGCTGAAACCTACGCCCTAGTCGAAGCACAAGACCGGGCTCGCATTGCCCCCGGCAACGATGTGATTCGCGAGCTGTTGCGCGATCGCACCGTACTGATTTTGCTAGACGAGTTTTTGGTCTACGTCGAAAACGCCATGGGTATGGATATTGGCGACTCGACCTTTGGCCGCCAGGTGCTGACCTTTATGCAAAAGCTCACCGAAGTGGTGCGCGACCAGGCCCACACCGCCATGGTCTATTCACTTCAGGCCAGCGTGCAAGAAGCAGTTGGCAACGAGGGGCTGTTGAGCACCCTAGACAAGCTGGTCAATCGCATTGATGCCAAGAAAGAGCCCGTTTCAGGCGACGAGGTGATGAAGGTGGTGCAGCGACGCTTGTTTGAAAGCGTAGGCGAACCCGATGTGATTGATGCGATCGCCCGCGACCAGGCCGACCTACTCTTTCACTTCCTCAAAAACCAAGAAGACGCTGAATACACCGCCCAGGAAGCCAAACAACAGGCCGATGTATTGGCCGACCGCATCAAAATCAGCTACCCCTTTCACCCCGACCTGCTCGACTTGATGTATCACCGCTGGGGCAGCCTACCCAGCTACCAGCGCACCCGAGGGGCACTTCAATTCCTGGCGCGAGTGATCTACGCGCTGCGAGCCGCTAACAGCACATCCCTCCTGATCAGCCCTGGTGACATCCCCTTTGAAGACGAAGGGGTGCGGGGAGCCTTTTTCTCACAAGTGGGCGAACGCGAGCAATACAGCTCTGTGCTGGCCGCCGACTTTACCGGTCGCAATGCCAAGGTCAAAGCCGTTGATCAACAGATTGCAGAAGACTCTCCGGCCCTGGCCCATCTTCAGGTTGGCTCTCGCATTGCGGCGGCCATTCTCATGTATTCCTTTGGTGCTCGCAGCGGCGAAGACCGGGGCGTGATGGAGCAAGATATTACTGCCGCATGTCTGGCCCCCAACCTGGAGCGCAGCACCCTCAAAACTGCCTTAAACAGCCTGCGTGACCATTTGCTATATCTGCACTACGTAGGCAAGCGCTACCGCTTTGAAACCAAGCCCAACCTCAACAAGCTAATCGCTGACGAAGAGAGCAAAGTAGACGGTGATGACGTTCTAGAGTACCTAAAAAACAGTCTTGGCAAGCTGATTAGCGGTGGCCGGGGCCGTAGCCTTCTATGGCCCAAAGACTCTATCGCCATCCCCGATCGCACCACCGAGTTCACCATTGTCTATTTGGGAGCCGAATGGAGCGATAAAAGCCGAGAAGCCGCCGTAGCGGAGGCTCTCCAGTGGGTTGAGTACCGGGGCAACGACAAACGAGAATATAAAAACGCCCTGGCTTTCGTGATTCCGAGCCAAAGCCAGCTCGACAAAGCTCGCAAGGCCACCAGAACCGCCCTGGCCCTAGATAGCCTGATCGACCAGAAAGCGAAGTACAAATTCACCCTCGAAGACATCGACGAGCTGAAGGAAAAAAGCAAAGACTCTAAAAATGCCATCAGCTCTGCCCTGCGGCGGCTCTACGACGATGTGCTTTTGCCAGTGCCCGGAGACCCCATCCGCATTGAGGTGATGGATCTGCGGTCTCAGCTCAACACCAGCCAAAACCTACAAGAGCGGGTGCTAGACCTGCTCAAAAATCACGTCTTTGATTCCATGACCGTCGGTAAGCTGGTGCGGCTGGCCAACCTGAGCGAGACAGATCGGCAGTATGTGGTGGGTGACGACCTAGTCAGCTACTTTTTCCGGTTCCCTAACTACCCCAAAATGCTGAGTCCAGGGGGCATCAAACAGGCGATCGTTCAGGCGATCGCCCAGGGGCAGTTGGGCTATGTGCCCTACATGACCGTACCCACTGACGGACAGCCCCAGGTCGAAAATCCATCCCTCGTCAGCTTTGACAAAGCCATTCCCCTAGACGAGCTAGATCTGTCTGGATTTCTGCTGACCCCGGCGCTAGCTCAACGGCTAGCCTACGTAGCCCCAGCAACAGAGACTACTACCCCCATCCAACAAGGCACCGATGGAGAAGGCGGCAGCAGCCAAGTCGATTCTGGGTTAGACCCTGGAGATATCGTAGACACCGGCACATCTACCAGCAGCGAAAACACCGATGGTAGGGAGTACGTCATCCAGGGCCAAACCTCCAGCATTACCAAAACCGTCCTAGTAGAGGTGGCCGGGGGCACCAGGCAAGCCCACTCCTATCAAATTCGCACCAATATCGACAAAGCTAAGCTCTTTAGCTTCTTCAACGTGCTGCAAGCGCTTTCTGACAGGGCTGAGACCATGACCGTTGAAGTCACCGTGCGGGCTCAGACCACCCAGGGGTTTGAACCAGGGTGGATTAGCAATGCGATCGAAGAACCGCTGGATGAGATGGATATTCAGGCTTCAACGCGGTTGGAGTAAGAAGTTTATGAACAACAATAAAAAATTTAGCTGATTGATGTTGATGTTGATGAGCTTTTTTATTGGGAATTATACATTTGTACATTACGTCAAAAAACAATATGTATAGCGTTGTTCGTTAGCGCTATATTCCAGTCCATCGCTTCATTCCAGGCTCAATGAATACTCATGAAAAAGCAAAAAAACAACTCTAAAAATCTAAGTAAAGAGCAGAATAAAGAACAAGTCAATCTTGTGTCCGACTTTTCGGATGCGGCCATAAAAGGAATATTTATTTTTGCCTTCATAAAACTACCCTCATGGGCGTTAAAGATAACGAAGATATTCTTCAATAATTCTCTCAAATTGATCAATTTCATTTACACTCAAACGATATCATTCTCAAAAATAACTTTCGCTTCGCTAACTGAACTATTGAAGAAAAGCTACTTATGGCTGTGTGACTTCTTAGTTACTGCCAGAAAGGTCTTAAGTACGCTTTCTACGAAGATAATTGAATTCAGCAAGATAGCGCGAAAAGTTATAGTCTTGATACTCTGTATATTTCTACCTTCAATTTTTTTGTATCCTTTTGGATTTGCTTTATGGTCTATACCATGGGTCATAATAGCTGTTGCCGGTTCGATTTGGGGATACTTTAATCGAAGTGAAAACGAATGGAAATTCCCACCAATCATGAAAAAGGTGAAAAGCTTATTTTTCTGGAATAAAGAAGAATTGATCCAAACTATTGAAGAATAGCTCGTGGAGCAGAATGAGTAATGATGAAACTATTGATTGGAGAATGGTATGAATTCCTATGTGGATAGAATTCGTCCCGATGCATTCGGCATTACAACTTATCTTGAGAATTTACGTCGAGGACAGTACCAAATTCCAACCTTTCAGCGAGACGTTGTCTGGGAGCGAGACAACGTCAAACGGCTTTGGGACAGCATCTATAAGTTCTATCCCCTCGGCAGCATTCTAGTTTGGAAGACTGACACCAAACTTCAGATGCACCGGGAAATAGGTGGCCATCCGTTAAATGAAGACGGCGATATTACAGAATTTCATTATCTACTGGATGGTCAACAGCGTACCACAGCCTTGCTGACATCTATGTATGGTCGCAGCATTAAGGGGCAAAATAGAGACTCTAAACTCTTTGTGAACCTTACTGTTGAAGATTCAGACGAAATCGAAGATGAGTCATGGCGAGAGCGCTTCTTGTTCTGGGATGAAATTGATGACCAGGAAGGCAAAGTTCTTCGCAATAAAGGACGAAAACAGCGTTATGACGCAGGACTTATTGTAGAAATTGAATTGATCGCCACTCGTTATGCAGATATAGAGGAGCGTCTAGATGAATCAGGATACCAATACAAATCTACAGAAAGAGAACAGCTCCGAAAATTCAGGCAGGTACTGGACAATTACAAGCTGTCTTTCATTGAGCTACGCGGCATAGAAGTCAACGAAGTCTGCCAGATCTTTGAGCGCATCAACCAGGCTGGCCAGCCATTGAGCATGTTCGATATTGTAGTGGCCAAGACATTCCGACCTGGAGATGGCCAAGAGGGCTTCTATTTACGAGGAATGTTTGAGCAGTTTCGGCAAAGTCTAGGAGGTGCCGGGAGCCGCTTCTCGGTGGTAGACAACATGACGCTGCTACAGATCTTTGCCATTCTGATTCGGGCCGCAATTCCTGATTCTGGTGTCCTTAACATTACAGATCGGTATCTCAATGCCATTAAAACCGAACACCTAGAAGCAGTCTGGGACGACGGAGTCAAAGCAATACGTCAGGTTTTCAACTTTTTTGATAGCCATCTACGTCTAAATGGGCCTGCTCTGGTGCCATTTAGATACTTCTACATGACTCTTGCGTCCTACTTTTTCCGAAACCCATCACCAGATTACGGTTTCCTCAAAGCTTATTTTTGGTATCACAGCTGCCACAACGACGATTTGCTCAGCAACACTACCCACTTAAAAGACCACATCAGAAGGCTGAATCAAGTGCGTGCTGGTGGTGAATTTGGCTTTGACAGGTTCTTAATTGATCGTAAACAGCTCAGAGATACGTCCTATAGCAATCGTGGACGTCTCTCAAGAGCTATTTTGGCACTGTATGCAAGTCAAGATCCTCGTGATTGGAAGCATCCAGATACTTCGGTTCTCAAATCAGTCTACTACTCGTTAACTGACAAACCCAATCTCCATCATATTTTTCCATCAGACTTTTGTGAGAAAAATATGGGCAGGTTTGGACTGTATGCTGACAGCTTAATAAATATTGCTTACCTACCGCAAATCACGAACTTGGAGATTAGCAATAAGCACCCTCTGATTTACCTTCGCGAATATCAAAATGAGCAGTTCTCGATTATTCAGAAAACACACCTGTTACCAGATGTAGTGGTTGAATGGCTTCGAGATGACAAGATGCCTGAGGATGCCCTCGACCAGTTCATAGACGCTCGAATGGATCTTGTACTAGACAAAATCCGTACCTTTCTCCGAGAGATTCCCTTTGAGATAAGAGACACACGGACTCCCAAATTCACTGGTGAAGAGCAAAAGGCTTTACCTGCGGAAATATAAGATTAGTGATGAATACCCGATATTGGGGTTTCAGTGTTAGCTGAAAGCCTTAATTGATATAGAAATTAACCGTGTTTAGCACAAGTTTTTGTCCCATTCCTACTCAACCTCCACTGCCGCCACCGCTCAGGCCCAGGGAATCAAACACCTTGTCATCACCTAGCGGGACTTCGCTTTGCTGCCACCGTCTAGGCCGAATCAATACTCCAGGGCGGCGATTGCCCTCTTCTTCTGCTCAGGGCTCACCTCCAAATACCGCTGCAAACTAGCCAAGCTGCGGTGGCCGCTAATCTCCTGAATCACCCGCAGCGGCACCCCGGCATTACTTAGGTTGGTCAGGGCTGTGCGTCTAAAGCTGTGGGTGCTAATCCCCAGCCCATCCAGGCCGGCATAGGTTAATGCCTGGTCGAGCAACCAGTCTGCCGACGACCGCGCTAACCGGCCCCGACCATGACGACCCGGAAACAGATACTCAGCCCCGCCGTTGTCGTAGGCCGCCAGCAGCGCCGCCAGCTTAGGGTGGATGTCGATCTGCCGGGTGGCTAGCTTGCCCTTCGTCGCCTTAGCCGGTAGCACCAGCACATCCCCCTTGATGTCACCGGGCCGCAGTGAGATCGCCTCGCTCACCCGCAGCCCGCAGTAGAGCATGATGCCAAACAGGGCTTTATCCCTAAAAGAGTCTATCGCCGCAAACAGCTGGGCAATTTCGTCGTGAGTCAATACCTTCGCCTGGCCGTTCGTGCTCATCGGATCCGCTGTGCGACTCCCCCACTTTACTCGACAGAATTGTGATTTTGTTGAGTAGGAATTGACGGTTTATAAGGGTTTTGGGATATGGGGTCGATGGATGACTTCAAGTCTCAGGTGAGACAGTCAGAAACCCTTGATTCTGCGTTGCACAGTCTCAAGTCTGGAATGGTGAGACGGAATTCGGGCTATCGTGAGTCCCATGCGTGCTGGGGCAAATGCTTAGATGTCTGGATGTCTAGATGCTTGAATGTTTAACCGTCTGAATTTTTAGATGCTCAAGCATCCAGTCTCCTAGACATCTGATATGCTCACGACATCATTTAGGAGTTGAGGCAGTGATCATAACCGTCGTCAGCTTTAAGGGTGGAGTGGGCAAGACCACAACCGCCATTCATCTGGGAGGATATCTGCAAGGGCTGGGGGCAACTCTGGTAGTCGATGGCGACAGCAACCGCTCTGCTCTCCAATGGGCTGCTAGCGATCGCCTCCCCTTTACCGTGGCTGATGAGCAGCGATCACCCAAGTTGCTCATGTCTGGCAAGTTTGAGCATGTTGTTATAGACACAGCCGCTCGGCCATCGTCTGATGAGCTAGCCAGCCTTGCCCAGGGATGCGACCTACTGATCATTCCATGCAGCCCCGACGCTTTAAGTATGGGGGCCATGCTCCAGATGGTGGAGCCGCTGCAAGGGCTCAAGGCAGAGTACCGGGTATTGCTCACCATCATTCCCCCCAAGCCCAATGCAGCCGGAGTAGAAGCTAGGGCATCTTTGAACGACGCTGGGCTTCCTCTATTCGCTGGCGGCATCCGCAGGCTGAACGCTTTCCAGAGGGCTGCACTTGATGGATGCCTAGTTAAGGACGTGAAAGGCGATAGCTACGCGGGTATCGCCTGGAGCTGCTACACCGCGATCGGAAAGGAGATATTGCCATGAGTGACCAAAACCGATTCGCTAACCTACTCAAAGCAGCTCAGCAGCAGCCTGAGGTAGCAGAAACCACCCAACCTGAACCTTCGTTAGATGTTCAAACATCTGAGCATCCAGACGTTCAAGCGTTTAAGCAACCAGGCATCTCAACATCCAAAGCAAAGAGCAGCAGCGGCGACTACAAACGCACTACTGTTTATCTGACTCAGGAACTGCACCGCCGATTGAAGCGGGCCAGCCTTGACGAAGGAATGGAGATGAGTGATATTGCCGAGTCTGCGATCGCGGCATGGCTCGAAAACAATTCCGATGTTTAGATGTCTAGATGCTTGGATGTCTGGACATTCAGTCTAGGATAAGCGGCTTTGGCTTTTGTTCGCTGCTTGACTGCTTTGTCGTAGTTGGATTCTGAAATGGCTGAAGAGCAGCTATGCAGGAAAACTCACTCCTAAACCTTTTCGGGCATTCAAGCATTTAGATGTCTAGACATCTAAATGCTTAGACATCTAAGTCTAGAGGTCACAGTGACTAACGTTTATTTGCCGCAAGAGTTACATTCCAATTGAACAAGGCCTGCCTTGACGAGGGCATGGAGGTGCATGGTGACTGAGGCTGTGATCGCATCTAGATGTTTAGACGCTTAGATGTTTAAGCATCTAAATGAATAGTTTTGTTTTTTGATCGCTCACTATGATTTACCAATTTGTCGTAACTCGTTTTGCCGCGCTTGAAGAGGGGGTTCAGTGAGTAATCGTACAGAAAGTTACGCTAAGGTTGAAAGCTTTGCAGGGAGTGCTTCTCAAAGCCCGTTTTTTGACGTTCTTGGCAGACGCTCTTGTGCCAGTTGAACAGTTCCCTAATTGGTACAGAAAAATAAAACGGTATATCAGGGGGTTCAGCCCCTTTCTGCCAGAGGGGTTCAATTGGTACGGAAATTAGAAGTGCTTAGCGTGGGTTTCTGTTCCATTACTACTCAAACCCACATACAGGGCTTTTCACCACGCAATCTCAAGTATGGGCCTTCGCCGAAGCTTAGCCTGATGAACGATTTGTGCACCAGCCTGGTGCACAAATTCGGGTATGACATCGATTCGTGTAAAAATGGGCCACATCTCTTGAAACCTATATAGGACAGTGGTTACAAGACTCAGGAATTCTAAATTTCTGTGCTGGTCACGTCTATTTATGGCCGCTGATCCACCAAATGACTGTTGTTTTATGCCCCAACCCCCTGACCTATTTCCCGAAGACGAAAATTACTTTGCCCTGATTAATGGCCTAAAGCAACGCATCCGTAGAGCGCAACTCAAGGCTGCCCTGGCTGTCAACCAGGAGCTGATCATGCTTTATTGGCACATAGGCCAAGAGATTATGGAACGCCAGCTATCGCAGGGTTGGGGCAGCAAGGTCATTGACCGCATCTCCAAAGACCTCCGCCGCGAGTTTCCAGAGATGAAGGGATTCTCTCCTCGAAACCTGCAATACATGAGGGCTTTGGCCGAGGCTTACCCCGATGAGCAAATAGTGCTACAGGTCATAGCACAAATTCCTTGGGGGCATAACCAGTCGCTGCTCAACAAACTCAACAGCCCAGAACAGCGTCTGTGGTATGCCCGCAAAACCGTTCAATTTGGCTGGAGTCGCAACATCCTAGATCTACAGATCGACACCAACCTGTTTACCCGCCAGGGCGGTGCCATTACCAACTTTGAGCGTACCCTGCCACCTGAACAGTCAGACCTGAGCCGCGACCTGCTAAAAAACCCCTACAATTTCGAGTTTTTAGCCCTCGCTGATGAGGTGCAGGAGCGTGACCTGGAGCGGGCTCTGGTAGAACGCATCCGTGACTTTTTGCTAGAGCTAGGGGTAGGCTTTGCCTTTGTGGGCAGCCAGTACCGGCTTGAGGTAGACGGCGACGAATACTTTATTGACCTACTGTTCTACCACCTGAAGCTACATCGTTACGTGGTCATAGACCTCAAGGTGACGGAGTTTAAGCCGGAGTATGCAGGCAAGATGAATTTCTACATTAGCGCTGTCAACCACCTGCTATGCGACGAGCGGAACGAAGCCACTATTGGCATCATCTTATGCAAGTCCAAGAAGCGCACCACCGTTGAATTTGCCCTGGACACAGTGCAGAACCCCATTGGTGTGGCCACCTACAAACTGCGTGACGAGCTGCCACCAGCTTTACAGGGATGTCTACCCACTGCTGAGCAATTGGAGATGGAACTAGATGCAGCCATTAGGGAAATTGGGGCTGAGCAGGACAACTCACCTCTGTAACCGCGATAGGCTAACAACGAGTAACCGCCTTCTTTTATGCTAATTCGGGTCACCCTGAAAAGACTTATAGGCAAGGGTTTGAGGTACCTAGACCCTCTAATTTGCATCACCCTATTTATCTATCAACCACACGCAGATGATAGAGCAGTAGCAACCGCTCATCGTCCGTCAGCTCAGACCAGCGTTTGCCCTCAAACTGGTCAGCAATGAACTGACCAATCACCTCCCCAGACCAACCCAGGTTCCGGATCTGGTGCTGAATCTGCTCGTGCAGGTCTGGGTCGTAGGCCGCAGGCTCTGCCTCCTGTGGAAAAGCAGGCTCATCCCCCCGCACCCCCCTTTCCGGAGAAAGAGATTTTAAATCCGACCCCAGATCACCGGCGCAAAGCGCCTCACTCTTCATATATCCCCCAAAGGGGTGTAATTCCTTAATTTCTAAGGGTTCTAGCGATTCTGGCATTGCTTCGGAATTCACCTCTTCAGGGGCTAGAAGGCTTGCTACCTGGGCTATTACACCCTCTTGGTGGGCAGGGTGCCAGAGGCTGAGATGCTTGTAGAGGGTCTGCTGGCTGACTTTGGCCGCTTGAGCGATCGCCCTGGCTCGGGCCGTAATCTGCTCAGGCAGCTCTCCGGCCTGCTCTAGCTCGGTGTAGACAGTACAGATGCGGTGCTGGGCATCTTCGGCCTGCTGCTGGTTGAAAGGCACCAGGTTGTTCTTGGGCTGGCTGGTGTCGCGGCTGGGGGTGGTGCCTAGGGGCCAGTAGTAGCCTTCGACGGCTCTGGCCCAGGCGGTGACTTTGCGCTTGATGTCGTGCTGGTGGCGGCAGTACTGTACGTAGCCGGGGCAGTGGAGGGCGATGCGCAGGGTGTAGTCGATCAGGGTTTGGCCCTGGATGCCCTCGAAGACGTGGCCGTAGCAGGCGATGGTTTTCAGCAGGTGGTTGGTCTGGCCATAGTCGGTCCAACCTTCGGTGATCTCAAGGTCGAGGTCGTGTCGCCAGCTCTCAACGGGGTGGCTGCGGCGTTTGGGCCGCTTGCGGTGGTTGTCGCGACCAATTTTCATCGCATGGCGCAGGGCATCCATGTCTTGGTGGCTGGCCGCGCCATCCCAGAGCCAGAAGAACCGGGCTAGGCTGCTGCCGATGGGGTTGAGGGCATCGTCGAGCAGGCAGGAGCCGCTGCCGGGTTGGAGGGGCAGCCGGTGGCCCATGTATTCAATGAAGGTCTCGACGCCGTAGGCTTTGACGTTGGGAAAGATTTCGAGCTGCCCCGCCTGGAGCCGAAACCCCTGGGCCTGGAGGCACTCTTTGAGAGCGACAGCCAGGTTGAAGGTGTTGACCAGTTCGGCAAAGGGGAGGTAGAGGTGCAGGCCGCCGCTCCAGCTGGAGCGCACCAGCAGGGTGCGGGTAATGCCAATGGTCTCGAGAGCAGCGCGAATCTGGTCGACCCCTTCAGGGGTGCAGTAGTCGCCGCCAGCATCGAGGTCGAGCAGGGCGTAGCGGGTGTCGTGGGTAAAGCGGACGCCGATTAGCTGGTTGGCATCTTGCCACTGGTTCCAGAGAACGCGGGGCCGCAGTGGGTAGGTGGTAACGGTCGTCCAGGCGGCTTTGGTGGTGGCGTCATCCGGCAGGTCGGCGCGAATGAAGTTCCAGCGGTAGTGGCCAAAGATTTCACACAGCCGCTGGCCGATGGGGTCAGCGGGTAGGGGTTCGGAACGGGGAGTCTTACGCGACTCCTCGCCCCATCCTATGGATGCGGTCATGGGGGCTTCTCTCTCCTAAAAAAGAGCAATGGGTATTGCCCCGAGAGAGAGCCGGTGTTACCATGGTCGCACAAGACATTTGGCGCGACTCGGGAACTGGTCCTCTCGGGTTTTCGCTTTTTAAAGAGCCGGTGGCATTCGCTGCCGGTTCTTTTTGCGTATTAAGGGTCTGGTCAGGACGCTTAACACTGATTCACGCGATCGCTAGGTGG
>NZ_JAYFES010000059.1:0-418 GCF_055795045.1 Pseudanabaena sp. PCC 9330
GTAGTATCGAGCGCCAGGTAGAGCCGACGTCCTTGCCACTGGTGGATGGCCGCCAGCACCAAGGGCACGTACAGACTTTTTATCCGCACTCGACGATTGCCCATAAAGCGCTGCCACCGTCGTTCGGTGCTTTGCGCCTGGCGGGCACGGCTCGGCACATACGACTCCCACTCCGGCAGGCTCAACTTGCTGCTGCACACCAGCGCTGTCACCATCCACGCCAGCGCCTTGAGGTGGCGCAGATCCCGGCGATGGCTATATTGACGCAGCAAGGACAACACTTGATCATAAAGACAGGTGGTGGCTGACATGGTGCAGACTCTGAGATGACGCAAATTTCAGCGTCTCATGTCACCTCACCTTTTCCCCTCGCGTCACGACGTTTCAAGCCTTTCACCCACTTGTGTCAGGCAGTCAG
>NZ_JAYFES010000060.1:0-241 GCF_055795045.1 Pseudanabaena sp. PCC 9330
CTGACTGCCTGACACATCTTTATGCGGCCTCCCAAGGCGGTAGTTGGCAGCGCAAGGACTGGATTCTAGAGAACCAGATGCGGTCATAATATCGGGCTTCCGCTTTTTTGGAGGCAAAACAGGGTTCAGGGTCAACAGTGAACAGGGCGCTGGGTTTGAGCAATCGACGCCCTTTGTTGACAGCCCCCTTGAGCCAGCGGAGGCCGATGTTGAGATAGCTGATGCCCCGCGTCCAATGAGG